>JAQBQR010000038.1 GCA_028286945.1 Parcubacteria group bacterium
GCCCTTTCCATCATGACGAAGGCTCCACGCGAATCTCTTGAGAACGCCATCGCTATCCGCGACATTTCATACCTCACACGCGTTGTGGGACTCGGAAAGAAAGCGGCGGAAAAACTTGCGGTGGAGCTTTCGGAGAAAATCATTCCAACAGGCGAAAACACGCAGGGCACAGTAGATTCGGAAGTTATTGATACGCTCATCGCGCTTGGGTACACGGAACGCGAAGCGCGTTCCGCACTTGCGCGTGTTCCTCTCAGTGTTGATGGACGTGACGCACGTCTTAAGGCGGCACTTTCTAACGGCTAAGGTATGTACGCGCTAATCAACTTTTTTGTACGCATTCTAAAAAAAATTCTGCCGGGATGGCTAGTGAAGCCGTTGCTTCCCCTGTATCACCGAATACTCGCATTCGCACTCGCATTTTCATACGGTTTCCCTGCTCGCTCACTCACTGTCATAGGCGTCACCGGCACAAAAGGAAAATCATCCGTATCTGACATGCTCTTCACCGTTCTTCGCCACGCAGGCCATCCTGCAGCAGTTGCGGGTACGATTCGCTTTGCCATCAACGATGAGTCCGAACCGAACCTCTATAAGATGACAATGCCGGGACGTGGCTTCATTCATGCGTTTTTAGCTAAGGCCAAGAAAGCTGGCGCGAAGTACGCCGTTGTGGAAATTACGAGTGAGAGCGTTCGTCAGTATCGTCATAAATATCTCTCTCTTAACGGGCTTGTCTTCACGAACCTTCAAAAGGAACATATTGAATCTCACGGATCATTTGAAAACTATGCAGCTGCAAAGTTAGAGATTGGAAAAGAATTGGTTCGCTCTTCAAAACGTCCGCGCGCAATGATTGCGAATGCTGATAATCCGCACAGTGGACCATTCATGAAGCTCGCCGTTGAGCGCCAAATGCCGTTCGCGTATAGCGAGGCAGAAGATGTGGTGCTTGGTCCTGGCAAAGCATCGTTTACGTACGAAGGCGTTCACTTTTCAATAAAGCTTCCAGGAAGTTTCAGCATTATGAATTCGCTCGCCGTAATTAAAGCTGCGCAGTTCTTAGATATTCCTCTTCAGACTATCGCAGATGGACTCGCTTCCCTTTCACGCATTCCGGGGCGAACGGAACGTATTGATGAAGGTCAGAGCTTTGAAGCCATTGTGGACTATGCCCATACGCCAGACTCACTTCAGGCGCTCTATGATGCGTATCCCGTACGAAAGATTTGCGTGCTGGGAAACACGGGTGGTGGCCGCGACACATGGAAGCGTCCAGAGATGGGTCGTATTGCTGACGAATTATGCGCCGAGGTAATTCTCACGGACGAAGACCCGTATGACGAAGATCCACGCGCCATCTTAGACGCCATGGCTGAAGGCATGAAACGCACACCTCGCATCATCATGGATAGACGTGAAGCCATCCACACCGCACTCACTCTGGCGCAGCCAGGCGACGCCGTACTCATCACCGGCAAAGGAACTGATCCGTACATCATGCAAGCAAATGGCGTGAAGCTTCCGTGGAGCGATGCACAGGTTGTGTCTGAGGAATTGAAAAAGGTACTCACAACCGCGTAGCACCCACCATTAGTTTGGTATCATGTGCGCATGAGAACTGACCTCTGGTTTTACTTCTTCTTAATAGTGTTCTTCTTCGTTGCGTGGGTGTATTCAGGTGGCCCCACCCATCCCATCTCCTTCGCAGGCCCATACATAACACCGATTACAAACGTTGGTCAGACTTCAGACGGATACGGAGACCCAATAACTAAAGGGAACGTTAGTTCGTCTTTTACTAATTGGGTAGGTAGCGGTTCAAATACTAGCTCGGGCAGCAACTCCACAAAGAATGTCGTTACCGATGCGAAGTCATCGTATGTGGGTACGGTTCATTTCGGCAATAGTAATACTCAAGGAAGAACGAGTTCTGACGAATATGTAACGGTGGTTAATGGCGGCAACTCAAATGTCGCGGTTAGTGGATGGCAGATTGTAGATGGTGCGAACAAGAATAGTATTCGCATCCAGAACGGATATCGCGATCTTCAGAGCGGAACGGTTCCTGTTACCCTGTCCTCGGGACAGGGCGTCACTATTTTTACGGGCTCACGTAACGTTGCGAACACAAACAGCGCCTACTACGCAAACTGGTTAGTTTTCCTGGATCAGAACCATGATTTATGGAATGACAGCAACGATACGCTCACGCTTCTTGATTCAAATGGAAAGGTAGTAGACCAATATCATTATTAGCGGTATAAAAACTAAGTTACCTTTTCGTAACAAAACCAGATATTGCGCCTATAGCTCAGCTGGTAGAGCAGCTCCCTTTTAAGGAGACGGTCCCTGGTTCGAGCCCAGGTAGGCGCACCATCAAATCAAAGTAACGGAAGCAACACTTAAAATTCTTCCTTAATCTGCATTCAGGAAATCTCGAACGTTATCTATAGGCTTTATCCGTAGATACGTCTTCTGGTCATCCTCTTTAGAAAGTTCCGCACGAGTGCCGGAATAACCTTCCGGTATAAATACAGAGTCCCACCCATACCCTTTTTCGCCTGACGGATGTTCTGCTATCGTTCCGTTCATGCTTCCCTCGAAATATGTTTCTGTATGTCCGTCATAGTATCCAAATACGCAGCGAGCTATTGCCGTTCTTTCTTTTCCGTCAAGCAGACGGCATAGCCCTTCAGCTGAGAGTTCTTCCAAGAACCATTTTATGAGCGTGCCCGGAAGTCTCCCAAGAGCAGTAAACTCGAGAGATACATCTTCTACCAGCACAGGACGATTCACTTTCGTATATGCTTGATAGAGTTTGTGGTTCACCACTTCTTTCAAATCTAAAGATTGTATTTCCTTTAGATCTACGTTTACATGTTCTATCGGATGCCCGATCAAGTTCGCCAGATACTCTGCTTTCTTCTGATTACCCGTTACGAATACCACATCTTTCATATGGTTGAGTATAGCAACTCCGGCATTCTAAAACCTTCCTTCTGTTCGTTCAATCTGCTCTGAAAAAGTTAGACGTGTATAGTTCCGGTCATCAAGACCTTTTAAGCGATAGATTTGGTTGGTTGAAAATTTCTTGCCGTCTTCAGGTCGTAGACCGAGCTTTTGAGCAACGGCATGTACTTCGTCCCAGTTCTTACCTTCTATTTCAAGATATGGGTTAAGAAGGGGCCAGCTGTCGATATCACACTCAACGCCATCGAGCACGTACCGAGTCCGTTTGTTCTCTTGATACATCTTTTCTATCAGCCCTATCTTGAGCAAAATTTCACGTGTCGCATCAAAATCTTCAACAATGGTTTCACATTCATACATACCGTCGTCGTCCCCTAAAAGTGAGTCGAGATTCTTGCCCAGTCGTTGCTTAAACGTAAAAGTAACCTTGTCACCTTCATCTCGCAGCCGAACCCAAGCAGCCTCTTTATCTAATCGGAAATCTGGGTAGTCGAAGACAATTCTTCGGTAATGATAGTCCCCGACTTTTTCTGCTCCGTTGTTATGAAGTGCTGCCAAAAGCTTTTCCATATCGAGATCAATGTATGTAAGCTCAATTTCTTCCATTAGCAGGATTTTAGCACGTACCTGTTTGGGTTTGAAAACTATTACTTAATGATTGTATTGTTCGATCTTCACCACATGCGGCTGGTGAGGATCTGTCCCTTCCGCAAGAAGCAGGAGTTCGCAGTTTCCGAAATGAAATTTAGTCAGCGTGTCTTGCCAAGGGAGGTTGTAGAACGATGCGTACAGCATCTTCCCCATGTCGCCATGAGAGACAAGCAGTATTGATCCATCAGCGTGTTCTGCGCGAATATAATCCAGTGCATGGTGCGCGCGCTCAAGCAGGTCTGGAAAAGTCTCACCATTCTTCGGAGCTAAGAAATACGTGATGGTATCTGTTTTGATAATGTCCGGCGCACAAAGCTTTTCAATATCGCTAACCAGTTCTCCAGACAAGATACCGAAATCACGTTCGATGAGTGAATCTAACGGTATGGGCTGATTGAATCCCAACGTTTCGCAGACAATCTCCGCGGTTCTTTTGGCTCTCGAGAGTGGTGATGTGTATATTGCATCGAATGTGAGGCCTGCATTTTTAATGCCGTCTGCAAGTTCGTGTGCCTGGTTTATACCAATGTCCGTAAGGGGCATGTCTCGATGACCGTTAAGAATACCGTTGGCGTTGTCTTCGTTCTGACCGTGTCGTGCGATGTAGATTTTTAACATACGGATATTTTTAAGTAGGTGTTTATAGCGAGAGTGCGAAGCGCTCAAGCGCCATATCGAGGGGAATATCTCGTCCGCGCGAATCAGAAAGAAGGAGTATGAGGTCGCGTGAAAGGTTTCGTGCTTCTTGTGGTTTCCAAGCAGGACTTCCTTTTTGCATGAGATCACGTGCTTTCCAGTGAAGAAGTCCGTGGACCATTTCTGGAGCGTCACCTAAGCGGTAGGCTTTCAGTAATTCCTTCCAGAGTGTTTGGCCGTTTCGTGAACCAAGGGCGTTTACGAGTGCGGAGTTGAATCCACGCGCCGGCTTCGCCGGCGCGTCTACCTTAAATACTTTCTCTGCATTTGCTTCAATCTTTTTTACGCGTGCAGGGATAAGTTTCGGCGCAAGTATGGCAATGATGTTTTGTGACGACGCGAGTTCGGGTAAGAAATCTAGAACTGCTTCTGCGCTATCAGTAAGTGAAAAAGGATCGTCGAGCACAACTAACGTCTTTGAAAAAAATAAGCCCTGCGCGCTGACGGCCTCGCGAAGCGAAGCTCCAGAAATAGCATCCGCAGAAAGTCGCGAATAGAAAGCGTCAGGAGCCTTGCTACGCGTAGCGGTTACCCATTGAAAGGCCTTGGCGCGCACCTTATTCGCATCTGAGCCATAGAAAAGATAAATCACTTCTCTATTCTATACCCATACGAAACTGGACGCCCTGTTGCCAGGGCGTCCGTTGTATCTACGCTGACGCGTTGCCCTTCTATTCGCTGGTGCGGGCTATGTGCACGGCCAGTGAATGAAGTGCTGACGTCAGATCTGTCGTGGAAGCCACCCAAATTGCCAGTGCCACACATGCGGCCATGGCGAGCATGATGAGTCGGGCTTCCAGACGAGTAACGCCTCCCCGGGGATCTCTCTCGAGGAATTCGGCATCTGCATGTTGCCGACGCAGTTCCTCCTGAGCATCCGCCGGGGCCCGACTTTCGTCGAGCAGATGGCTATTTGCGGTTCTTAAATCCATAACGCAATCCTCCCGGAAACCACTATACTCCTACTTTTTATTTTGTCTCCATCTGTCCCCAATTCGGCCCTTGCTTTGAGCTCGCCAAGATGGGAATGCCATTCGTCTCTTCTTCAGGGAGAACCTGTTCCATAATGCGTCGTATTTCTGGTGCAATCTTCTCAAGCTTCTCGGTGCGAACCTCAAATACCAATTCGTCGTGTACCTGAAGAATTAAATGTGCGTCATCTGATTCCCCGTTCTCCTTAAGCATCTTTGTGATCGCAACCATCGCGAGCTTGATGATGTCTGCTTGTGTGCCCTGTATTGGAGCGTTAATGGCCATACGTTCTGCTTGTGCACGAACATACGGAAGCGGCGACTTCATTCCTGAAAATTCACGACGACGTCCAAATAGTGTTTCGGTAAAGCCCTGGCGGCGCGCCGTTCCCTTTGTACGCTCAAGGTATTCGGCGAGTTGATTAAATGTTTTGAAATAGTCTTCGTAGAACTGATGAGCTTCGCTGGTGCTGGTACCGAGCTGTGCCTTAAGTGCATTCACCCCCATGCCGTACAAAATACCGAAGTTAATTATCTTCGCACGACGGCGCATTTCTCGATCTACATTCTCTGCAGATACGCCGAAGACGGCAGCAGCCACTTCTTGATGAACGTCGCGTCCTGATTTGAAGATTTCTGTTAAGCGCTCGTCACCAGAAAGTATTGCGGCAAGGCGCAGCTCAATCTGTGAATAGTCGAGACCAAGTAAGGTAAATCCTTCTGGTGCTTTGAATGCATTGCGGATAGCGCGGCCTCGATCGCTACGAATAGGAATATTCTGAAGGTTTGGATTCGCAGAAGCCATGCGTCCCGTCACCGTACCGCTCTGAAGGAACTGAGCGTGTAGACGACCATCCGTATCCAAAAGCTGTGGAATCGTTTCCACATAGGTTCCCAAAAGCTTTTGCAGCTGACGGTATTCAAGAATGTCACTAATGATGGGATGTACTTCTCGAAGCTTTTCAAGTTCAGATTCTTTTGTGGAGCGCTGTCCCGTTGCGGTCTTCTTTCCCCCACTCTTTGCGCCCGGTACTTTAAGTTCCATCTCATCAAAAAGCACATCTCCCAACTGCTTTGGTGAACTTACATTAAACTCACGGCCCGCTGCTGCAAATATGCGCGCTTCCATGTCGGCGAGCTCAGCGCGATACTTCACCTTCAATCCTTCAAATACATCCGTATCAATACATACCCCACGCTTCTCCATGCCGCGCAGCACCGGGATGAGAGGCTTCTCGATGTTTGCATACACTTCGTCGAGACGTCCGGTGGTTGCGATTCGCTTTTCAAGCTCTGTATATGCTGCGATAAAAGAATGTGTCTTTGTGTACGCAAGAATGTCATCGAGTGAAGGATTCGTAAGGTCCGAGGCAAGAAGCCAGGTCATTATCTGCGCTTCTTCAAGTTTGTCTTGCGGCACGTCTTCTGTTGAAACTTCTTCTCCTTCGCTGTTCAGCGTTCCGTTAGCGTCTGCTTCCCCACCGAGCTCTGCTCCAAATACGATGCGAGCGCGCCCACGAAGGGTGCGGAATCCTAAGTCATCAAAGAGGGCGAGCACCGTTGGAAGCGTTGCACCGTCATGCCAGACGGCTTCAGGAAGCTTGAATGCGAGAGGCGCATCAAGGCGAATGGTGGCGAGCATCTTTGAGAAGATGGCGTCTTCTTCGTGTTCGGTAAGAAGCCCAACGATACGCGGCTTAATACCTTTTTCTATAAATAACTCTGGTTTCTTTTTAAGCGTCTTATATATATCTTCTATCGAACCAAATTCCTGAATGAGCGTCGTTGCCGTTTTTTCACCGATGCCAGGAATACCTATGATGTTGTCAGACGGATCTCCACGAAGACCCTTGTAGTCAGGGACAAGCGCTGGGGTAAAACCATAGCGTTCTTCCACCGCCTTTGCGTCGTACATGATCACATCGTTCAAGCCCTTCTTAAGCGTGTACACTTTTACGCGTGACTTTTCCACGAGCTGCAACGTATCCATATCTCCCGAAGCAATGATGATTTCGAGATCGTCGTCATCTTTCGTGAGATGCGCGATGGTACCAAGAATGTCATCCGCCTCAAATCCTTCCCGCTCATAAATGGGTATTGAAAATGCCTTAAAGACATCGCGTGAGGTATTGAGCTGGGTGGTCAGTGCGTCATCAAGCTTCATGCGCGTTGCCTTATATCCCGCATATGCCTCGTGGCGCATCGTAGGCTTTGGAAGGTCATAACACGCAGCAATGTAGTCAGGCTTCAAGTCCTGAATAATGCGAAGAAGCATGGACGAAAGACCATACAATGCGCCGGTGGGCTGTCCTGCAGGACTCTGGAAGTCAGGGAGTGCGTGATATGCACGATGGATGATGGCGTGCGAATCCAAAAGAATAAGGCGCTTCTTTTTTACAACGACTTTCTTAACCGCAGCTTTCTTTGCGGGCTTTGCAGTACCATCTGCGCTTTCTTTTTCTGTAGTCTTTGGGGTTTTAGGCATAGATAAGTTCACGACCTTCTCCGGAAACGGTGAGCGTGAGTTGATGGTCTGGAAGTGGAAGCTGGCTCTGCACAAGCTCCGGCCATTCAATAACAATCAGATTTGATGCATCTGCATACAGTTCATCAAAGCCGAGCGGAACGAGGGTGGTATCCCCTTCTAAACGATATGCATCGATGTGAATAAGTTTTGAAAATTTCTGCCCGGTTAGTCCATATACTTTTTCAAGTACGAACGTGGGACTTGTGATGGGGTCATCAATACCGAGAGCGTCAGCCATTCCCTGAGTGAAAGAAGTTTTTCCTGTTCCGAGTTCTCCCGAGAGTGTTATTAAAAGTGCGTGATCGTCTGCAGGAATAAGCGTCATTGCAAAACTGGCAGCCTCAACCTGAAGTTCCTCCAAATTTGAGAGCTGAATGGGGGTGCTCGGAGTGGGGGTTTCCATATTCTCTATTCTACCAAATATCAAAGGCCCCGGTGCGTAAACGCGCCGGGGCCAATGAAAAGTCTTGTTGTCAGCGAGCCAGCTTCCTCTCCGTAAGGATCGTGCCGTCAGGCCCGATCGATTCGCGGATGAAGTAGGATCCCCGCAGATGGAAAATGCCATCGTGGGGAATCGGTGCCATTTCGCCAGGAGCGTCGGTCGACGCGGTGGGAGCAGCGACAGCCTGCGGTGCAGGTGCACCCGGACAGACCTGATTAATGGGAATCCAGCTACTCCAGTCCCGGTATCTGCAGAATTGCTTCCCATTTACCGGGTCGCCTGATCGCTTGGTGCGACCAGTCGACGTGCTGTTTTCGTAGTAGACGATCGGGCCGCCGTTGTAGCCGACGCCGTTGTTGTAACCGTTGTAGCCGTAATTTCCGTAGTTACCCGGACGATAGCCCGGGTCGGTCTGCGCCTGACGCGCTTGCTGCACGTCGCGCGAGCAGTTTGCGTCGCGGCAACCGTATGCCGACCAGTCCTGCGCGGCGGCCGGAGCAGCAGTGAAGGCAGCGGGCGAAGCGAGCACCAAAGCGCTCAAAACAAGAATTTTCATGTCAATTACCTCGAAAAGTGGCCCTGGGCCGGTGGAATTTTTCGGGTGAACTACCCTGCACACACATTACACGATATATCCCCTTTTGTCAAGTATCTTCCCCATCCTGGCCCGTATTCCTTAGTTCGAAGCCTTGAAACACGGTATGATACCCGTATATGCACGCTGAATTTGATACTGACCGAGAGGACGAGAAACTCGCCCATGCCCGAGCCGAAGAAGAGGAGGACTTGGTGCGAATCATGTCTGAAAAGTATGACGTGCCGTACACCGACCTTTCCTTCGTGCCTATTAACATGGATGCGCTTCGCATCATCCCCGAAGCAGATGCGCGCGCGGCAGAGGCGGTGGCATTTGATAAGAATGGAAAGCATTTGTCCGTTGCGCTCCGTGAGCTTACAAACGACGCATATGCGCGTCTCGAAGAACAGCTAAAGACTCAGGGATACACCGTCGAGAAGTTTCTTGTATCAAATCAAAGTATCCAACGCGCCTTCGTTAGATACTCAGAACTTTCACGTGCCGTTGAAACAGATGAAGGAGTGTTCTCCATTACGAGCGATCACGAAGAAGCAGTGAATAAGGCCAGCTCTTCCCTGCCCTCACTTCGCGAACACCTCACCGAACTTGTTTCGAGCAAGAACCCTGCAAGTCTTTCAAGCCTTCTTGAGACGGTGCTTGCTGCTGCCATCACCATGAAGGCGTCTGACGTTCACCTTGAGCCCGAAGAGTTGGGAAATCGTATGCGCTTCCGTCTCGATGGCGTGCTCACTGACATCTTTTCGTTTGATGCGCACTCGTACAAACTCATCGACTCTCGCCTAAAGCTTCTTGCGGGTCTAAAGCTCAACATTACGGACCGTGCGCAAGATGGCCGCTTCACCATTGCGGTTAAGGCAAAAGAGCTTGAGGTCCGCGTTTCTGTCATCCCAGGCAGCTACGGCGAATCATTCGTGCTTCGTCTTTTGGATCCAGAAACCACCAAGCATTCATTTAAGGAGCTCGGTATTCACTCAAAGCTTTTGGCGCGACTTGAAGAAGAACTTCGTCGCCCAAACGGCATGCTTCTTAATACCGGACCAACGGGTTCAGGAAAGACCACGACGCTGTACGCCTTCCTCCGCGAAATTCACACACCCGCAATTAAGATCGTCACGATTGAAGATCCAGTTGAATATCATCTCGAAGGTATTGTGCAGACGCAAACAAATGGCGACGACTATACATTTGCTTCTGGTCTTCGTTCCGTTCTTCGCCAAGACCCGGACGTAATCATGGTGGGTGAAATCCGCGATGCAGAGGTTGCCGATGTGGCCATACAAGCTGCGCTCACGGGACACTTTGTATTCTCAACGCTTCACACAAATGATGCCTCAGGTACCTTCCCTCGCTTGGCGGATCTGGGAGTGGATTCAAAATCATTTGCTTCTGCCATTTCCGTAGCCATGGCACAACGTTTGGTACGAACACTCAATCCGGATAAAAAGAAAAAGCGCCCAACGACAGATGGAGAAAAGAAACTTATCGAACGTGTCTTTGCTACACAGACTGACAAATCATTAGTGCCAACTTCATACGACGAAATCTGGACTACCGATGGCGATATTGAAAACGAAGACACAGGATACAAAGGACGTACGGGTGTATACGAAGCAATATTCATGGATCCAGAACTTGGTGCATTCTTGCGTGAAAATCCTTCGTCTGGCGAAATCGCTAAGCACGTTGAACGTCAAGGTTTTTTGACGATGGCACAAGACGGTATCTTAAAGGCTTTGGGTGGCGAGACCTCACTCGAGGAGGTATTGCGTGTTGTTGATGTGCCGCGCGAATAATCGCACAGGACACAATTCCTATAGGTAGTATGAAAAAGTACGCCCTCATTGCTAATCCCCATTCCAAAAGTAGTGGTGGATGGGATGCATCAAAGGACCGCATTATTGAGACGTTAGATCCAGACGTATATCTTCTTACGCGACCAGTGCATGAAATTGTTGCAGAGATTGCGGCGAAGGGTCATCGCCCCGTGATCGCCGTTGGTGGAGACGGCACCATATCGTGTATCGCTGATGCAATCCTTACGCATGCACCGGAACTTATTCTGGGAGTTATTCCGGCAGGCACGCTAAATCATTTCGCAAAAGACGCAGGGATTCCTCAGGATATCGAAGGTGCTATTGAGTGTATTCAGGCAGCGCATACACGGCAGGTAGATGTGGGTCTCGTAAATGAACGACATTTTATAAATAATTCTTCGGTGGGAATCTATCCCCTGCTGGTGTTGAACCGTGAGAACTTTCAAAAGGCTGGCCATACAAAATGGATTGCGTTTATCCGTGCAGCAATAAAGCTTGCATACACATACCGAAGTTCAACGATTCTGTTTGGTACGGGCGGGTCGTCTAAACGAGTGTCGAGTATATTCATTGGAAATAATCGATATGTATTAGAAGGTATCGGGCTTGGCGGACGCCAAAGGCTCGACGAATCGATACTTACGATTCTCATGATCGCTCCTCTTTCGCTTTTTAAGCTCGTCGTACTTTCCTTGCGAGCTATTCGTGGAAACGTACTTAGCGACCGCGCAGTGAATATGGTCGGCGTAACGTCGTGCCAGGTGTCTGGAAAGAAAAAGTCGCTTCTTGTTTCTTTTGATGGCGAAATCGCGCGCATGCGAAGCCCGCTTACCTATTCCATTAAACCGAAAGCCCTCCGGGTTATATGTTCGACGAAAAGTATTTAGACGAGATAACGAATTACTGAGGCCAGACAACGGGTAAAGAATCCGTATGAGCGATATGTACAGTCTTTGGCGGTATGCAGCCGTGCACCCTTTAGATAAAAACTGATGGCTTTCCGTACTTCAGAAAGCACTTCAGCGTTTGTTGAAACCATGTTGAGCTCATGGTTAAAAATAAGACTGAGTGGATCAAGGTTTGTTGATCCAAAGGTTACCCATTCATCGTCCACTAAGACAATCTTTGCGTGGAGCATGCCCGGAACATACTGGACCTTTAATCCACGACGCAGAAAGGTGTCAAAGAAACGTTCTCGAACGATGTTAGCGATCCATTTGTCGCTCACTGCTGGCGTTATAAGAGTAATGGAAAGACCTGTTTTTAAACGTCTGCGCAATACCCGTTCAAGTTTGAAGGGTGGCGCAAAGTAAGGGGTGACCATCACTACCGATTTCTGCGCACGCATAATAGCGTGCGTAATCTCTTCGTAGCAAAAACGATTTCCTATACCCGGCGCGTTTCCTGACAGATGGTGTTCTGAAGAAATAGTTTCGAGTGGTGCAAGAAGGCTGAGCTTATCCTGGAGACGCAATACCTGATTACGAAATTCTTTACTTGATACGTTCGCAATGGTCGGATCGGTGAATCGCATCATAAAATCTTTCCAGTTCATGAATCGTTCTCCAATAACCGCTCCCCCGATCCACGTTATCTCGTCGTCGATTATAAGAAATTTGCGATGATCACGAAGTATAAGTCGCACAGGATTTATGAGATGGGTGGTGCCCAATGTTTTGTAGAAAAAGATATTGCAGCCCGCAGCCGTTAACTCTTTGAAAAGCTTCGAGGACATGTACAAAGAGAAGGCTCCCTGAGCGTCGAGGATACATTCCACGTGAACTCCTTCCTTTGCCTTCTGTATAAGGAGGTCGACGTACTGACGACCGATCTCTCCTTCTTCAAGGCTCTCAAGAATATATTGCTCAAGGAAAATTGAACGCTTTGCATTAGCGATATCTTTGAGTTGGGCCTCATATATTTCGGAAACGCGGGTGTAAGCGGTGTACATTTGGAAACTATGGCACTAGATGAGGTGGGTTGTCTATGTTTGATGAATACGTAAAGCGCCGGCTTTCGCCGGCGCTTTACGTATTAGGAGATTCACATCCACTACCCTCCAGGCACTCCTCCTTATAAATAAGCAGGTGGCCACATCGCCTGAGGAGGATCCCAGTTGCCTGTATCAAGTACAGGACCAAAAATTCCTTGGGGAGGTGCCCGAAGCCGTCAAGCTTTGCCTAGAGGGTGGTAGATACGAATTAAAAAGAAAAACCCCGCTCCGACGAGAAGGTTCATAACCAGGCCACCCTGATGTGATATAATCTAGCATACCTCAACTTTATGTCAAGTACCCCCGAGCCAGCCGACCTCCCTATCCGCCTTCGCGACCAGGCGCTCGATAGTGCGCTTCGCCCTTCAGCATGGGACGACTATGTGGGCCAAGGCCACGTAAAAGCCAATGTTCAGGTCGTTTTGGAGGCAGCTAAGATGCGCGGCGACACCCCAGAACATATCCTTTTCTATGGTCCGCCGGGCGTGGGAAAGACAACGCTAGCCCACCTTGTGGCAAAGACGTTGGAGGCTCCTTTGAAGACTACATCAGGAGTTGCCATCGAGCGTGCTGGAGATTTGGCGGCTATTCTAACGAATCTTGAGCCGGGTACGGTACTTTTTATCGACGAAATTCATCAGCTCTCTACTAAAATTGAAGAACTTCTCTATCCTGCTCTTGAAAATGGTTCATTAGATATTGTTCTTGGAAAAGGACCTTCCGCACGTACCGTTGAATTAGCACTTCCCCCGTTCATGCTCGTCGGCGCCACCACCCGCATGGCACAGCTCTCCGGTCCACTTCGCTCACGCTTTGGCGGCGGCGTGTACCAGCTAGATTTTTATAGTGATGACGATGTGCGCTCTATTGTTGCGCGCTCCGCGCGCGTCCTCGGGATGGAAGTTCCGCCAGAAGTGGTTGATCGTATTGCTGCGCGCAGTCGCGCCACACCACGCATTGCGAACGCACTCTTAAAGCGTGTCCGTGACTATTCTCAAGTGCATGGAAAAGAACTTACTCCTGCAGTCGCGGAGGAAGCATACTCACTCTTCGGCATTGATCACCTTGGCCTTACGAAAGATGACCGTCGGTATCTCATCGCGCTCCGCGATTCCTTTAAGGGTGGGCCTGCCGGTATCCGCGCACTCGCCTCAACCATGCATGAGGATCCTGATACGGTAGAAAACGTATATGAGCCATATCTCCTTCGCCTTAACTTCCTTGAACGCTCTCCACGTGGCCGTATGCTTACATCTAAAGGGCGGGAGTATCTTGAGAATTCAAAAGCCTAAGCGTTAATAGATTTCCAAAGCTGATTGAAAATTGCTCTTTGAGTATCTGCCATCTTCTTGCTTTCGATGGTGATCGTAAAGAGATCTTTTCCTTCTCCTGAAAAGAAAACGACCTTGTCACCCCATACTCCGAACTCAGTGAGGACGGGATCTGAAGTATCGCTCATAAGCTTTGCCTGGAAGTTTGGATTACCTAGCTCTTGTACTGTCTTAATGTATTCATTCTGTACGGGACCGCTCCCACAGAGTATCTCTCTGCAGTGACTACGCTTATTCCTCATGGTTCGCAACCATTTAGATACCCTAGCGGGGTTTGTATAAAAGTGTTCTGAGTTTCCGAAGTACAAAGCCTCCTTCCCTGTTTCTACAAATTCACGCACCTCCTCCGCAATACGGTCATACACATCGTAGTCTTCGTACACACCGATGATCGGCTTATCTTCTTTGCTTCGATACATACCGATAATGGCTGGCAGTATCTCCTCGTATTCAGATTGTAGATTTGTGAGCTGTGTTAAAAGTTTCTTTGGGTGGAGAGGATGGTACGTAATTCCCTGTTTTGTTTTGAAAGAATCGACTAGCCCTTTTGCCATCAAAGAATCGAGTATCAGGTAGGTTGTTGGACGCTTCGTTCCTGCACGTTTAGAGAGCGTAAGCACACTTGCCTCTCCGAGCTGCAAGCATGCGAGGTACACATCTATCTCCTTTTCATTTAAGCCGTATTTGGCGAGAAAGTTTCGCATTTGATCCATATCAGTACAATACGCTGTTCCGTACATATGTCAATATTTCTGACATCGTATCGGTGTATTTTTGATTATACTAAGCAAATATAAGGTATTTATCTCTGCGTTATTGACGGCATTCTTGCCAAAAGCAGAATAGTGATGTGAACAGTTGGTTCACTCAACTTGAGGATATCGCCATGATTGCTCTTCAGCCGAGGCTTGCGAGCCTCAATGCCTATGACTTCGGATTCCTGCGCGAGCGGTATTCCGAAGACCATCCGAAGTACGCACCCTTCTTCGATGAAGCAGCGTCCGAGCTTCGGAAGTTTTATGAGCTTGTTCTTTCAAGCAACGGTCCGCTCGCCGTTCTGAGCAAGAAGGTGGATGAGCTTTGGCACACCCATGTTCTTCACACGCCTCAGTATCGGGCTTTCAGCAGCCAGGTGCTCGGCGATTATATCGACCATCAGCCGCACTCTGAGCTGACACCCGTGCCCGGCGCGGCGATCACCAACTTCTATCGCGAATACACTGATCGCTTCGGCTCGGTTCCAAGCATCTGGACGGAAGACATTCCGGTGGCGCATATGGCCGACCTCAGGCGCGGCAAGGTGCCCGCTGCGATGTTGGAAATGCGCTGGTCCGGATGGCCCGGAAAATAATGCTGGCACGATACAAGGCAATGCCGCCCGATTACATCGGGCGGCATTTCATATTCACTTTGTTATTTCACTAAACCAAAATCTTCAGCGACCGCCTCTTCGTGCCGCATGAGGCGACGCAAACTCTCAAGGTGAATAGTAACTAAGTCCTCAAGACTAGGGGTCATGGTGAGTCCCTGCATTTCACTTGGAACAAAGAATCGTATTTCCTGCCCTTCCCCAAGAACCAACCTCTGCACTTCAGCGTCTGATAAGTACGTGTAGAAACATGCGCTTAGTTTTGAGCGTCCCAAATAGTGCAGGTTGCTTGGGGTAATACCAATCTCCTCCTCACATTCTCGTTGTGCTGCCTCTTCAAGTGTTTCTCCTGCTTCGATACCGCCACTTATA
>JAQBQR010000039.1 GCA_028286945.1 Parcubacteria group bacterium
GGGAAGCAACTGCAAGCCGTCTCGGCCTAACGCAGGATTCCGTGAAATCCAACATATGTGCTCCCTCAGCCAGCGGTTGAGGGGGCGCTTTTTATTACCTACTGGAATTACTTTGCCGATTCTGGTACTATCCCAGGACGTGCTTTCTATGCATGCTTAGCTCAGTTGGTAGAGCACTCGACTGATACTCGAGCGGTCCTTGGTTCGAATCCAAGAGCATGCACCAAAATTTGAGTTTCCTGTGCGTTATACTAGACGCATATGCATAAGGCAGTAGCTCTTCCATTTATTGTTATCGCCGCAGTCGTCGTTGGGGGACTTTTGTATTTATTCGGAGGTCCATCGTTCCATCCACAGATATCTGCGACGAACCCCGTTACCGCTCCTGCAAAAGTTGCTGGCAATGCGTCAACGCTCGTGCTCGGACATGGCACTTCTGCAAATGGTTTTGATCAGCGCGTAAACTATCGCATCACTGACGTTGAGCAGTTCGCTGCACTCTGGCAGATGGTGTATGCAAATAATGCTCCAGCACTCCCAACGGTTGATTTTTCGAAGTATGAGGTCCTAGCCGTATTTGATGGCAGCCACACTTCCGGTGGATATGACGTACAGGTAAAAAGTATAGAAGACGCATCAGGGAACCGAACAATTCACATCCTCCATAGCGCGCCTGGTGACGCGTGTACGACAGCCAGCGCCATTTCAAGCCCCTTTGTCATTGTCCAGGTTTCTGCATCCACTCTGCCGGTTACGCACATTGATGATACTCAGACAAATCAGTGTTAATGGCACCTGTGCGGGATATTTATTCTACTCGAACATCATGCCGGTTTAGGGTAGGATAGGGAGACGAATATGGACGCACGTACTCACTTTGAAGGGAAAAAAATCACGGTCATGGGCCTCGGCCTTTTAGGTCGAGGCCTTGGTGATATTCAGTATTTGGCAGAGATGGGAGCAGAACTGATTGTTACTGATCTTAAGACTGAAGAGCAGCTCCAGACGTCCCTCGACGCCCTTAAGGAGTTTTCAAATATTACGTACGTCCTGGGCGAACATCGCCTTGAGGATTTCCGTAATAGAGACATGGTGATCAAAGCCGCGGGGGTTCCAATGGATTCTCCGTACATATCTGAAGCCCGAGACCATGCCGTACCAGTGAAGATGAGTTCTTCACTATTCGCAGAAATTGCACAGATTCCAATCATTGGCGTTACTGGTACTCGTGGAAAATCCACCACCACGCACATGATCCATGCCATCCTTGAGCGAGCGGGGAAGAAAGTTCTTCTCGGAGGAAATATACGCGGTGTATCAACCCTTGCTCTTTTGCCGCAGGTAGAAGAAGACTCCATCGCACTCATGGAGCTCGACTCATGGCAGCTACAGGGCTTCGGAGAGGCGCAGATATCACCAACTATTTCTGTATTTACGACGTTCTTCCCAGATCACCTTAACTATTACAAAGATAACTTGGATGTGTATTTAGCTGACAAGGCAAACATTTTCTTATTCCAAAAGCCGGGTGATACCTTAGTATTAGGTTCGCAATGTGCCGGACTCATTCAAGGAAAGTACTCAGGACTCATGCAGGGTTGGGTGAGTATTGCCGGTGCAGATGATTTGCCAAATAACCTGGTGTTGAAAATTCCAGGAGAGCATAATCGGTATGATGCGGCGCTCGCGAAGCGAGCGGCTGAAGCACTTCATATTGATTCAGACGTTGCACTCGCTGCACTTCGTGAGTTTGGTGGCGTACCCGGCCGTCTGGAGCTTGTTCGCACCGTAGATGATGTTCAGTATTATAACGACACAACCGCCACTACCCCGGATGCTGCTCTGGCCGCGCTCCAAGCACTTGGAGAAACATATGCCGGTAAGGTGATACTCATTATGGGAGGAGCAGATAAGAATTTGGATATGAACGAGTTTCTGAAAGCCGTCCCTGAATATACAAAGAGGGTAGAGCTGCTAGCTGGTACGGGCACGGAGCGAATTCGCGAACATCTACCAGACGCAGAAGTATTTGATACCCTTGTGGCTGCGGTGGGAAATGCGCGTCGTCACGCGCAACCGGGTGACGTGATTCTATTCAGCCCCGCATTTGCGTCGTTTGGAATGTTTACTAATGAATTTGATCGAGGCGATCAGTTCAATGCACTCGTGCATTCCTTTTAATACTTTCAACTATTTATGAACGAGCACGCACAGAATTCCTATTTCTTCACTGGTATTGGCGGTATTGGCATGTCTGCGCTTGCACAGATGCTAGTCGCAGAGGGAAATACCGTAGCGGGTTCTGATCGTGAAGAAAGTCCGGTAACAGAGATGTTGGAGAAGCAGAGTATCAAAGTATGCATTGGACAGAAAGCAGAAAATCTTCCTGAAGAACTAAACCTTTTGGTATATAGTGACGCCGTGCCCGAAGATAACCCAGAACGCACTGCAGCCGCTGAACGGGGCATTGCGCAGCTTTCCTACTTTCAGGTCTTGGGTCGCGTATCTTCTGGAAAGCGCACAGTGGCTGTTTCAGGAACGCATGGAAAAACCACCACAACGGGCATGCTCGCAAAAATCTTGCATGACGCAGGAGCAGATGAAACAGCCATCATTGGCTCTATTGTGCAGGACTTTGGATCAAACTATTTGCAGGGACATTCTGATTTGTTTGTGGTTGAGGCGTGTGAATACCGTGACCATCTTTTAGAACTTTCCCCTGAGATTCTTGTTATCACAAATCTTGAGTGGGATCACACGGATTATTTCCCAACGCTTGCGGCGCTTCAGTCCACATTCCGCAAAGCAATTCAATGCGTTCCGAAGAATGGCTTTATTATCACCGATCCGCAAAACCCAAATATTCAGCCACTTCTAGAGGGAGCAGAGGCAACGGTAATTGATTACACTCAGGAATCTTCGTATGCGCTTCGCTTGCCCGGGGAGTTTAATAAGAACAATGCGCGCGCCGCTGCTGCGGCCGCGCGCGCCATCATGCCAAATATTCTTGAGTCGGGAATTGTAGATTCGCTTGCAGGATTTCACGGAACTTGGCGTCGTTTTCAATTCAAGGGTACGGCACTTGGAGGCGTCGAAATATACGATGACTACGCACACCACCCCACGGCCGTATCAGAAACACTTCACGCACTCCGTGAAAAACAGGATGAGAAAATTAAAGCAGGCGGACGCATCATTGCAGCATTTCATCCTCATCTATATAGCCGCACTCACGATCTTCTCGATGCGTTCTCGCGTGCATTTATAGACGCTGACGAAGTGGTCATAGCTCCCATATATGCTGCTCGTGAACTTGATGATGGAACAGTCTCAAGCGAGCTTCTTGCGGAGCGTATCCGTGCCGAAGGGGTCTCAGCCCGCGCTACTGATTCGCTGGACGATGTTGAAAAAATACTTCGAGAAATAGCAAAGCCAAATGACACCATCATCACCATGGGTGCTGGAGATATATATAAGGTGGCGGACGCATTTGTGGGGGAGTAACTGCTTGAGATATTTGAGACTGGATGAGAGGCGTAAACCATTAAAAGTATAAAGATGTGGCCGGCTTTCCCAGAGGAAAGCCGGCCAGTGTCGTGATGTGCGTTAGATTCGCATCACCATGACGAGGTTGCGCGTTGTACCCGCGAGCTCAGGATCGACATGGCGTGTGTACGCATAGTCGCCATCCTCGGGCAATTCGAGCAGGCCCGATTCGATACGAACGATTCCGTGCCGTTGCGCTTGACGTTGAATCAGGCCAGAAAGCGAGAGGCAAAGTCGCCTATCTTCTTGGGCAATAAACACGCCATCCAGCGCATGCATGCTTTTGAGATAGGCGTACCGCGCGAGATTCAATTTTCCGAATTTCGGATCACTGAATTCGTGCATGAGCCTGAACCAAGGGATGGAAAAGAACGACCGAAGGATGAGGTCCTTGGGGAGAACACCCAGAGCTTCAGCCTGCGCGACGAGCGCATCGATCACACTGAAATGGGCGCGCGATGGAAGTCCTTCCGTGAAGAGTCGGTCATCGATTAACGAAGCGCGTCCTGCGTGAGCTGCAAAACAGAATTCCTCGCCTGCAGGAGTTTTACCGTTCATGACCACCAGTGGACATCCGCCGGCAGACATGATCATTCCTTGGTGTGGAGGGATGCTGGTTGCATCGCATTTCACCATTTCAGGCGAGCGAGATCTGAACGCGGGCCGACGAATGGTGCACCAGTTGTTCAGCGGGTAGAGCGCGGTGAAAAGTTCCGGCTGCAGATAGACGCCGCTCATTGCTTTCACGGTTGGTGCATAGAACTGTCGCCGCCGCCGGCGTTCATGGGGCAGAACCCCTTGAAGCCGCATTTGAAAGTCGCTTTCCTCGAGCTGAGACAATGACCAGTCGCGTATCACCCCGTCCGACTCGCGAGCGGGGAAACACTTGACGATATACTTCCCAGGCTCAAAAGCGATCGGTGGGAACGTCAGCGCCTCTCTCGAGAAATCTGCTTGAGGTTGAGTTGCTACACTGGGCATTGCCCTAACCTTTCTATTGTTGCGGGACCATGTTTCACCTTACGCCTCTCAGCTCATAAATCAACACGGTGCTCGTTCAGGATTCCCAGACCTTTATCTTTTAGCCGAAATAGGGCAGGGTAGAGAGATGGAAGCCTCAGACACCACCGGAATAGGCACACTCTCAGTCGTCGCCACACCCATAGGAAATCTGGGGGATATTACACTGCGCGCCCTTGAAATCCTGCGTACCGCTGACGCCATTGCCTGCGAAGATACCCGTGTGACGGCAAAGCTCCTCGCGCGATACGACATCAGCAAACCGCTTTTGGTATATCACTCACAAAGCGGGAAGATGGCCACGACCCGAGTGCTAGCGATGCTTGGAGAAGGGAAGCACATTGCGCTTGTTACGGACGCAGGTACTCCGGGTATTTCTGACCCAGGTACGGCACTTGTATCTGAAGTTCGCGAACGCCTAGGAGATGACGTCCGTATTGAATCTATTCCCGGTCCAGCGGCGGTTACCGCCGCTCTTGCCATCGCCGGTGTGCCTACGAACGAATTTACTTTCTTAGGATTCTTGCCCCACAAGAAAGGACGACAGACGCTCATGAAGGAAATTGCTGAGATGAAGCGCACCGTAGTTTTTTATGAATCTCCGCACCGTTTAGAAAAAGCGCTTGCAGAACTTGCTACGGTTCTTCCGGATACCCGCAAGGTTACCGTCATGCGTGAAATCACCAAGATGTTTGAATCAGTGCAGTCAGGAACTGCCGAGGAAGTCATGGAATATTATAAAGAGCATCAGAAGGAAGTTCGAGGCGAGATCGTAATCATTGTTTCGCCGT
>JAQBQR010000014.1 GCA_028286945.1 Parcubacteria group bacterium
CGGTCCCCGGAATGTTCGCCGGTGGTGACGTGCACTCGGGCTCGCCCAATCGCATGTCTTGCGCCGTCGGCGAAGGGCACGCGCTTGCCGTGAGCGTCTACCACTACCTGACCGACCTTCGCAAACGTGCCGACGCAAAGCTCGTTCTTCTGCAAGGCGGCGCGAAGGCCTGAGCCATTACCATCCTCTGTTGCGTGACACCAAGGGCGATCTCGAGAGAGGTCGCCCTTTACGCATTCCCTCCGGCGACGTAGCCGGTGGTCCAACAAAGTTGGAGGGAGTAGCCGCCCGAAGGGCGACGTATGTGGAGCAGATCGCCTGTGATGAACAGATTCTCTATTTTCTTTGAGCGCATTGTGCGCATATCAACTTCCGTAAGTGGGACACCGCCATCCGCAAGCACCGCACGATCGAAGTCCATAAGACCGGTCACCGTAAGCGGAATTGCTTTCAGTAGTTCCGCGAGTGCGCGCCGTTTGTCCTTGGTCACACTATGCACTTTGAGCTCTGGATCGATATCGGGAAGAAGCGAAAGGAGTGTGTCGCTTGTACCTGCCGGAGCTAATTCTTTAAATACATTCTTGAGGAGCTTGTTCTTATTCTGATCGAACACTTCAGTGATGCGGCGATCAAGAATTCCCAGATCAAGCGTAGGTGCAGTATCGATAGTGATCGTGACCTGCCCTTCATGCATCAGGTCGCTCACCATGCCTGCTGAGTTGAGTATGGTTGGTCCTGAGACTCCGAAGTGAGTAAAGAGCACCGAGCCAGTGCGTGAGAACTTCTTCTTCCCTTCCACCAGGAAGTTCACTTTTACATCCTTCATACTTTTGCCTGAAAGCTCTTTGACCCACTTCTCTTTTACCTTGAGCGGGACGATCGTTGGCGTTGGTGGCACAACCGTGTGCCCAAGTGCTTTAAGCCAGGTGAATCCGTCTCCCGTAGAGCCGGTCTCAGGGTGCGAGAGGCCGCCGGTCGCAAGAATGTAAGAGTCTGCAGAGAATTCTCCTGCAGTTGTTACTACTGTTTCTATCTTTCCGTCCTTTGCTTGCACTTCTTTCACTCCTGCGCCAGTCCGTACCACTACGCCAACCTCCTTCATATACTGCTCAAGCACTTTCACCACATCTGCAGCTTTCTCAGACTTCGGAAACACTCTCTTAAGTGCTTCCACCTTGAGCGGCAGGCCTCGGGACTCAAAGAACTGGAACGTCTCTTTGACCCCGAACTCCGCAAAACTTGAGTACAGGAATTGCTCGGCATCTCCATAGAACGCGAGCAGTTTCTTCGAGTCATCCTCGGCATTAGTTATATTGCAGCGGCTACCTCCCGAGATACGCAGCTTCTCACCAAGGCGCTTGTTGCGCTCAAGAAGCAGAATCTTCTTCCCGCTCTCCGCAGCGTGCCCAGCCGCCATCATCCCGGCGGCTCCGCCACCTATTACAAGTACATCTACGTGTGTTGCTGCTTTTTCTCCCTTCATAGCTTCACCGTACCGTACTCGACGGCAAATATACAGGTGCGCTACGGATTAATAGCTGTAGATAGTGCGCAGATCCCGGCGCAGCTTTTTATGGTCCGGCACGGTCTTTGCAACAAGCGTCCAGAACTTATTTGAGTGATTATGCTCACGCACATGGCACAACTCATGCACGATCACGTAATCCGCATGCGCGGGCGGCAGAAATGCGATCTTATAGTTAAAGGACAGATCGCCCTTGGCCGAGCAGCTTCCCCACCGCGTCTTTTGGTCCCGTATCGATACGCGCCCATGCGAAATACCGTACAGCTCACTAAAGTACGCAAGCCGCTCTAGAGCGATCTCTCGTGCTCTCTTTCGCGCGTCTTTGTACGCTTTCGATCCCTTCCGAGGCTTCGGTAGTCCCGCATATCCTTCTGGCATTACCTCGCGTATCCGAGTAAGTCGCTTTTGGAACTTCGCCACCCTTTCATTGATCCACTCCTCGTACTTACGCACGAACTTCTCTACCTGCGCCGCACTCACCCGCATTGGTTTCGTAACCATCACTCGCGCATCCGGATAGACCGTTATACGCAAATGCTTCGCCCTTATAGACTCTCGTATTTCGAACTTCAGAATCACTTCAAATTAAGTTTATTTCCTGATGATATCCTATTTGCATCCTTGAGCTAGCTCGCGTCGGTTGGAGAGTCTGATACGACGTCGGGCATGTGCAAATCAGGAGTACAGGAGTATGTGCCGAAGGAAAGTTTAAGCCCGCGTCGTGATTGAGTAGTGTGATTTGCTATTCGCTCTTCTCTTTGCATTATAAATATTAGACAGTTCTAATTACTAAGGCTTTATCTAGCTTCTTGTGAACTAGTGAAACAAGAGTAAGTAGATCGTATGCTTCTTCCTCCTGAATTGGCCATTCTATTTTTGCTGCATGGGCTGTCACATTTCTAAACATCCCAAAGATACCCTTGAGCAGATTGAGAAACCCAGACTGTTCAGACTTCTCCGTATCTGTGACAAAGGAGTTGATAATAATCATTGGATTTGAAATACGAAATACCTCGTCCATGAGGTCAGCCCCATCCGAAGTAAGTCCTGTTAGAGAGCGAACCCTACTAGCAATACCCTTAACCGCTTCCAAAACTGCGTGAAAGTAATTTTTCTGTAGAAGCTCAGGGGTGCAATATTTTAAAACTTCGGCATGGACCTTCCTATTCTTTAGTTCAAAGTTTAGCTTGTCGGCCTTTTGCTCAGCTTCGCTCAAGTTACTCACCTTAGTTACTTGCTGCGCTTTCCCACTAATGTTTATCTCATAGCCCGCAAAAAGCAAAACTCTATTGACTTCCCCTCGACGCACCTCGAATCCTATCGGGTCTCTCACGTAATTAACTGGATTCATTACTCGCTCAATAAAAGCAAAAATATTGTTTGCACACTTATCCTTTAGTTGTCTCTGGTGCAGGGCAGCAAATAGCCTGTCCCGTTTTGTTATTAAAGGTTGAGGATCCTCTATCCCTGCTACGTGCAGATACTTAGCAATTTGACTTCCAGATAAACCAGTAGCGGTATCACCAACCACCGCACATAGATTTCTCAAGACCTCTTCATTTAAAGAAGGGACGGCCATGTGCTATTCAGAAATCACTTGTTTCAAGCGACTAATTAAGATCATTACTTCTTCGACTTTCTTCACAATACGTTTTTGCTCCTTGAGTGGTGGTAATGGCATTATTTCATTTTGTAATGCTGTAAGATTCCATTCTATTTGGTTTGTGGAGCCAGAAGCCTTGTTACCTTCAAGTGTGGATTGAACAAAATCAGTTGAGAGCCAGTTAGTTAGGTACTCAGGAACCAGGTTTGCACTACGCACAACTGTTACGTGACTGTCGGCAACAACCTTCTCATAGTGTGGATTAGAACGAAAGACACAGGCTCTGCCAATAGTGCCGGTGCCAGTAGAATTGATGAGAACATCACCGTCCCTCAAAAACCGTACACCTTCATAACGGCTTATGGTATCCGGATTAATAAACTTAATCGGCTCCCAGTCCAGACGCCCCCAGCGGATACATCTTTGCGAAACAACTGGATACTTACTTTTAATCACGTAATCAGGCCCCTTACCTCTTTGTATGTATGATGCGATTTCCCCAATACGAATCCATCTCCAAGATTTAGGAATCATAAAAATAAATTCCTCTTCCTCAACTGGCGGGATTGTTTTGTTTTTGCCTTTACTTATTTGCCTTTCTTTTAAGACTTCACGGTATAAATTCTCTGCAGTTCCTTCTGCGGGATTTTGTGTTGTCAATTTACCCGAAAAAGCGAGGCAAAGTATCTCCTTCTGAAGCAAACCGACACCTCCGGGTATTTGCGTGAAATCAATTATGTTGTCTGTAATAACTTTTATGTTTTGCGGCAATCTTGCATGGTGATTAAGCGATTTACTTATCGCCTCGCTAATTTCATCAGATATTCTCTTTATACTCTTCTGCTTTTTCTTATACTCCAATAAAAGTTGGCTTGGGGGTTTCTCTGGCTCAAGTTTATTTCTAGGGTTCTTTATATCAAGATTATAGTTCCGTGCTTCTATATCTTTGATTGAAACTTTCCACGCAGACTCATTCTCAACTCGGTTATTCCACCACTTTTTTTCTGCATCAAATTCCTCAACTTTAATTGGATTAGTCATTGAGTAACTTTTTTGACCAATCGGATACGAATGTTCGTAATACCAAATCTCCTTTGTTGGCTGGCCTTTGGTAAAAAACACTAGGTTGGTTGAAATATCCGTATACGGAGCAAAAACATTCTTAGGAAGCCTAACGATCGTATGTAAATTGAAGTCCTGTAATAACTGTTTCTTTATCGAGGATTTCACACCCTCACCAAAGAGCGTGCCGTCTGGAAGAACTAATCCTGCGCGGCCGTGCTTCTTGAGTAGGCGCATAATAAGCACCAAGAAAAGATCGGCAGTTTCTCGTGTCTGAAATTCCTTTGGGAAATTAGATTCGATACCCGGCTCCTCTGCACCTCCGAAAGGTGGATTGGTGACAATACAATCCACCTTGTCTGCATCGGTGTAATCACGAATTGGTTTCTCAAGAGTATTGCCCCGTCGCATTGTCACGGGTTCCTCAATACCATGGAGCATCATGTTCGTAATCAAGAGCATGAATGGAAGTGGTTTCTTCTCCACACCATAAATACTCTGTTGGATCTTCTGCTCGTCCTTAACTGACTTCACCTGCTTTCGCATGTGCTCAAGCGCATGTACCAAAAAGCCTCCCGTACCCACGGCTGGGTCCATAACAGATTCACCAACCTTTGGATCAACCATCTCGACAATGAACTGAGTCACTGCACGAGGCGTGTACATTTCTCCAAAATTGCCTGCGCTCTGAAGACTCTTTAGTAGGCGTTCGTAGATTTCATTAAAAGCATGACGATCCTTTGAGGCATTGAAATCTATCTCGTTCACTTTATTGATCACCTGCTTCAAAAGCGTACCCTTGCGCATGAAGTTGTAGACATCTTGAAATGCCATACGAGTAAGATCCGTTCTTCTGTTGCCGTTTTTTGGGAGCTCACGTAGACCTGGCAAAAGATCGTTGTTTACAAAATCAATAAGCTTGTCGCCGGTGATTCCATCAAGCGGAGCAGCCCACGTGCGCCACTGATACTTCTTCGGAAGAGTCGGGACAAATTTCTCCTTGCGAATCTCAAGAGCCTTGTCTTCATCGTCAAGAATCTTGAGATAGATAAGCCACACCATCTGCGACAAACGTGTTGCGTCTCCATCAACGCCAATGTCTTGGCGCATGATGTCTTGTATTGCTTTAATTGTGGACGGTGTAAACATGGAATTATTGTGTTGCGTACATTACATCTAGAAGCTCGTCGACAATTTTAAAGTATCCTTCCTTCCCGCCGAATAGAGATACGATTTCGTAGTCAGTCCCAAGTGATCGAAGTGGCTCCAGGGTAAGCACACGAACGCTCTCAATGTCCTTAAGAGTGACATCTGCGTACTTTTCGAGGAGGGCTTCGAGTACTTCGCGAGCCTTTCCGCTGTACTTGTTGAGGTAGTTTGAGCGTCGAACCATCTCAATACGTTCATTCTTCTTCATCATTTTCTTGTCGTACGCCACATGCATCACAAGATCAAAAAGATCAAACTCGGCGCCAACCTGCTTCTGAAGTTCTTCGAGAGGAATTCCACTTGCGTCAATCTGATCAATAATTACCTGTCGACGCTCCGCGGATTGCCAAGCGGTGAAGAAACTCTCGAGAGTTGGGTAATGCGTGAGAATGTTCTTGCGCGTGAAATCCTTGAGAGACTGGGTGAGGAGTTTTCCATCTGGACCAAGATATTGAACCTGTTCTTTGACCACCGCATATGGCACACCACTGAGCTTGAATACGGGCGGGCGTTCAATGATATCCGTTTGGTCTCCTTGGGAAATAACAACACTAACAAGTTCATCCTCTACCGTCTTTTCTTCAACAGAAACAGCACTTGGATCTTGCTCTTCAAGAGCCTCTGCAATATCTTCATCTCCAGCAATCTCGAAGACTCGTTCCGCTACTCCATCAAACTCAGGGTCCGCAAAGAGCTTGGTGGCGCCCTGGAAATCTATAATGGTGAACCACATCTTTCCTTTATCTTCGCGAACACGAGTGCCGCGACCTATGATTTGCTTGAATTCCGTCATACTCTCAATCGGCTTATCGAGGACAACGAGCTTACATGTCTGTGCATCTACGCCAGTAGAAAGGAGCTGCGAGGTCGTAACAATCGTCGGAAATCGCTCTTCGGGATCGATGAAGCGGTCAAGCTGATTCTTACCTTCCTCATCGTCACCAGTAATTCGCATTACATAGCGCACATCTTCACGAGCGCGTTCTCCTGATGCATTTACAAGTGCACTGCGCATACGCTCTGCGTGGGCAGTAGTACGACAGAATACAATTGTCTTTGCGTACGGATCTTCAACTGCAACAAGATACTCAATTATCTTTTCTGCTATTAATCTTTCTCGCTGAGGAAACACGACTGCCTTGTTTATGTCTTTTAATTCGTAAACACGGTCCTCTACAAGGTTTCCGTTGTCATCGAGTGTCCCAGGGGATGGCCTCCATCCAGTAATATCAGTGTCGAGCAAGACGCGGAGCACCTTATACGGCGCCAAGAATCCATCATCAATTCCCTGCTTCAGAGAGTAGGTATAAATAGCATCTCCAAAGTAGTGGGTCGTGCTAGTATCAGTGGTTTCTTTTGGAGTTGCGGTAAGACCGAGGTGAGCAGCGCCAGTAAAGTAGTCTAAGATTTCATGCCACTGACTATCTTCTGAAGCACTGCCACGATGACATTCATCAATAACAATGAGGTCAAAAAAGTCTTTCGGAAGTTTCTTGAAAAGTTTCTCCTCTTCCGTCGTTCCGCTCATTGCCTGATAGAGGCCAAGAAAAATCTCATGTGACATCAATGACCCGACATCGTTGAAATTCTGTCTGGAGATTTTTGTGAGCGCGTCACCAAAATGTTTTAGATCATTGATTTTAGCCTGATCAACGAGAATATTTCTGTCCGCAAGGAAAAGGACTCTCTTTGCAGTACCGGATTTCCACAAACGCCAGATGATCTGACCTGCTGTATAGGTCTTTCCAGTTCCTGTTGCCATAACAAGAAGTGCACGCTTTGCTCCACGCGCCACTGCTTCAACAGCGCGATCTATAGCGATTCGCTGGAAGTAACGTGGGGACTTATTTGGATCGTCTGAATAGAGCGGGGTCTCAATAACATTACGGACAGCCTGCGCTTCGCCCTTCCACGCAAGATATCGCTGATAAAGATCCTCAGGAGAAGGAAAAGATTCCGAGACAAGTTCTACCTCCGTGGTCTTAGAAAGGCCTGTGCGGTCATGAAAAAGAAACCCTTTACCGTTCGCGGAGAAGACGAAAGGAATATCGAGTGCTTCGGCATATCCAAGTGCTTGTTGCATACCAGCTCCAAGATCCTTGTGTGCTGATTTAGCTTCAATCAGAGCAATTGGCAAGTTTGGCCTATATTCAAGAAGGAAATCAACCTTCTTGCGTTCACTGCGCTTCGCCACACGACCACTCACATGAATACGACCCATCGTGTATGGGTACTCTTCCCGAATCTGACTATCAGCCCATCCGGCACTGACGATCGAGGGTCTTATATGACGATTGCGTGTTTCTTCTTCGTTCATAAAACTAAGAGGAAACCTTGTTTCGCCTTGGTTCAAATACAGGAATTTGAGGGAGACATTGCAAGTTAAACCGACACCAATCGGGTGCGCGGAGCCATTTCATCACTTTATTGTACTTGACACTAGCCCACTTCTCCAAGCATCGGCACATTTAGCCTCCTCCTCGCGGTCTCACCCCTAAACAGGTTCTCGCTGGCGGC
>JAQBQR010000025.1 GCA_028286945.1 Parcubacteria group bacterium
TTGATTTGCTATGGAAGCAGTTGCGAAAGTCCTTGGCTGGTCCAGGATTTTTGATTGGCGTTCCTGCGTATATGGAACCGCTCGCAAAGCGAAGTGCAGAGGACTCACGAATCGTTGAGCGCTTCCAGGTGTTGCTGGCAGGCTCTGAAATGGGAAAGGGCTTCACCGAACTTAATGATCCTGTGGATCAGGCAGGACGTTTTGAGCATCAGCAGAAACTTCGGGAGCAGGGTGACGAAGAGGCGCAGATGAATGACGCATCATATGTGGAAGCGCTTGAATACGGCATGCCGCCAGCATTTGGTTTCGGTGTGTCTGAGCGTTTGTTTAGTTTCCTTGAGGGAGTACCTGTACGCGAAGCACAGATCTTCCCGTTGATGCGCCCGAAGGATAGCGCGCCGGCTAAAGAGAAAGGGCGTCAATCAGCTATCGCCGTTGTGCAACGCAACGGACTTGAGCCATGGCAGATACTTAATACCGTGGCGCACCTCTCTGCAGAGCTTGGCATTCGTGAAGGTCGTCAGCTTCTTACGCAAGATTCAATGACAACGGCAGATGGTACGCACATACCGATGAACATTAAGCATGCCATCGTGATTAAAGAAACTGAAAGCGCCGCTACATTACGGGAATTGCTTGCCTCAGCGAAGAGCGAAGGATTGCATGTCGCAGCGTTTACGCGCGAAATGATTGAGACGACGAACGATCGAAAAATCATTGAGCATACTGGTAAGACAAACTTTGATGAGATCGATATGCTCGGCGTACTTATCTTTGGAGATTCAGATGCGACTGAAGCACTCACAAAGGATTTGAAACGATATAGTTAATATCTTTTGAGGGGGAATAGAAAGAGGGCGGCCTTCACAGGCCGCCCCTTCGCATTTTCTGAGATTGCCGCGCTCTCGTCAGGAAAGCGCGTAGGTCGTAGTGTCGAGAACTGGCTCTTCATCTCGGCGCGGAGTATCTGCGTTCGAATGGTGGTAGGTAAGCAGCGCTTTTTGAAGTTCGCCGCGAGCAACCGTGCCAACCATGCACGAGCTGCGCTTAACAATGAGCACGCTCGTTGCCGGTACGTTCTCAACAAATCGTGCGAGCATTTTCGGAAGCCTCCATTCACGCTCGATGGCCGCTTCTACTGAAGGCGCCCATTGTATATGTTGGGCGCGCCCGAAGAAGCAGTCATCGGCAATGAATAGTGTCGTGATATTGCCTCCGAGAAACTCTGGCGGGAAAGCACCCGTTGAGATCCACGATGAGATAATGACCACGTTTGTTCCCGCCTGTAACAATGTTTGGCGAGCGCCACATCCGATACTATCTGGAAATGGCATAACATACACCTGATCTAACATTCTTAGCTCCCCTAAATATGCGAATTGCGAAATGAATCGCTTGTGTATAGTACGCCACTTTAGGCACTTCTCAAGTAAGAAATGTGCATTTCGAACGTCTATCGAACAACTGTTCGAAAAACGGCTTAGGTAAGCCGTTTTTCTGTGGATAGCGGTATGAATGTGGGATGAAGTGGAATATAGTGAGAGATAAGTGGGATAAAGTGTCATACACCGAATTCTGCTTCTTTTATATACCCATGTTCATCGGAGAATATCGACACACGTTTGATGCAAAGAACCGTATTTCGGTTCCTTCGAAATTTCGTAAAGAGCTTGGAAAAACCGTTATTGTGACTCGTGGTTTGGATCGTTGTCTTTTTGTATACCCGCTTTCTGCATGGAAAAAAGAGGCCGCAAAACTTTCTGAGTACGCAACGGGAAGCGCTGCAGGCCGCGGCCTTTCACGTCTCATGCTTTCAGGCGCTTCGGAAGCAGATGTGGATTCTGCAGGCCGCATCCTCGTTCCTGACTATCTAAAGTCATTCGCTGCGCTTTCCACCAAGGCGGTGGTAGCTGGCGTGAATGAGCGCGTTGAACTTTGGGATGAAGACGCATGGATGACGTACACCGAAACAATAGAGCGCGACGCAGACGCACTCGCAGAGTCACTTGCATAGATATGACTACGAACGCTGACAAAACCCAGGAAGTACCGATGGTGGAGAAACACGAAAGCGTTCTCTTTGATGAGGTGCTTGAAAACCTTCAACTTCAGCCAGGGGACACAGTGGTGGACGGAACACTCGGTGGAGCAGGACACTTCCGCGCAATGCTCGCAAAGCTTTCACGCGCTGGAACGATCGTAGGCATTGATGCAGATGAGGATGCGATAGCGCGCACGGAGCGCGCACGTGTTGAGACCCGCTCTGAAGCGCGCGTTGTACTTGCGCATGATAACTTCCGCAACCTGGCAAGCATTCTAGATACGGCAGGAATTGAAACCATCGATAAAGCACTCTTCGACCTTGGGTGGAGCAGCTTTCACCTTACGGCCGGACGTGGTTTCTCATTCCGTACAAACGAGCCTCTTCTCATGACCTACGGCTCACCAGAAGGTACAGAAACAGCGGGGGACCTAATCAACTCTTCTCCCGAAGAAACACTTGCAGACATTTTTTTCACATATGGAGAAGAGCAGTTTGCGCGTTCAATAGCGCGCGGCATTGTCCGCGCGCGCAAAGAAGCACCCATCCTCACCACGCAGGCACTTGCTGACGTGGTCGCAAATTCAACACCGGGCTGGTACCAGCATCGCCGCCTTCACCCGGCTACGAAAGTATTCCAAGCACTTCGCATTGCCGTGAATGATGAGCTTGGTGCCCTTCGCGAGGGTCTAAGCGCGGCGATGCAGCGCCTAACTCCCGGAGGCCGCATCGCCGTCATCACTTTCCACAGCATTGAAGACCGCATTGTGAAGACCATGTTCCGCGATGCTGCGCATGGTGGTGCTGGCGTGCTGGTTTCAAAGAAGCCCATCATTCCGGGTGACCGCGAAACAACTCAGAACCCTCGTGCTCGCAGTGCGAAGCTCCGCGTATTCGAAGCTTCATCCTGCGCGCGTGAGACGCTCGAACCCCTTACTCGTCTTTATTCATTCCTTTAATTTATTTGCCTATGAACGCCCTTGCTATCACTCGCCCTCGCCTCATTCCTTCTCTTTCAATACTCGCAGGAGCACTCCTTGCGGCGTATGTGGCGTTCATGGTCGCGGCCATTCTCTTTGCCGCACTTCAGACGCAGCTTGCGCAGAATGTGCAGGCATCGCGCATGGCGATAGGGAAGCTCGAAGGCGCGTACTTCGCTGGCGTATCACAGCTTGATTCCACCGATCCTCACACCCTCGGCTATGTGACGCCTCAGCACGTGACATACGTTTCTGCCGCGCCACTTCCAAATAACCTCACCTTCGCAGGCAACTAACATCATCAGGAATATTGAGTCATGAGACGCGCGTTAATCCATCGGCTCCGCATTATTTCAGGAGTAGTTGCTTTCATGGCACTGCTAATCATTGTGCGACTCTATTTCGTGCAGGTGGTGCACGGGCAGGAATTTTCATTACGTGCCGAACGTCAGTATGTGAGTTCAAGTCAAACCCTCTTTGATCGAGGTTCTATTTTCTTTACGAGCAAGGACGACACAGAGATTTCAGCAGCAACGCTTTCAACTGGATTCTTAATTGCCATTAACCCAGAGCTTCTTAAAAATCCTGAACAAGTATTCACAACACTTGCAGCACAAGTCCCAACGTTGGACCACGCCGCATTCATGGCATCAGTGGCAAAAACGAGTGATCCGTACGAAGTGATAGCTCATAAAGTGTCAGATGATGCGGGGCGCGCGATAGACGCACTGGGGATTCCAGGCGTTGTTGTGGAGCGTGAAAGATGGCGTGAATATCCAGCTGGAAAGGACGCGGCGCAATCGGTGGGAATCATTGCCTTCGATAATGATAATTCTCTCGCAGGGCGCCTCGGTCTTGAACGGTATTACAACGACATCTTGGCGCATGGTGGGGAAGGAGTATTTGGAAACTTCTTTGCTGAGCTTTTTGCGAATCTCACGAGTGTGGTTGCTGATCCGCGCACCGCACAACAAGGTGACGTGGTGACCTCCATTGAGCCAGTGGTGCAAAAAGAACTCGACGACATACTCGCGAAAGTGAACTCTCAGTACAGCAGCGATCAGACTGGCGGCATCATCATGAATCCTAAGACGGGAGAAATATACGCACTTGATACCTACCCAACGTTTGATCCAAATCATTTCCAGCAGGAAGATGCGCAGTATTTCGGAAATCCATTAGTTGAGAAGCGCTATGAGTTTGGGTCTATTTTCAAAACCATGACCATGACCTCCGGTCTTGATGCAGGAGTGGTAACGCCCGACAGTACGTATAACGACACTGGTTGTATTGAGGTGAACAAGAAGCGCATTTGTAACTACGACCTCAAAGCTCGTGGCGTGATTCCCATGCAGCAGATTCTTTCACAGTCGCTAAACGTTGGTGCTTCATTCATTGCAACGCGCCTAGGTCACGACCGATTCCGTTCATACTTTACGAAACTCGGACTAGGTACAGAAACGGGAATTGATCTTCCGAGCGAAATCCATGGTGACATTCACAACCTGAACAGTCCTCGCGACGTCGAATATGATACCGCTGCCTTTGGGCAAGGAATTGCAACGACGCCTATCGAAACCATCCGTGCGCTCTCAACCATTGCGAACGGAGGAAAGATGGTCACCCCGCACATTGCCACCGCCATTCGTCTGCAGTCTGGAGTAACTAAGAATCTCTCTTGGGGGCAGCCCGTACAGGTTTTTTCACCTCAGGCAGCAAGCGAGGTAACAAATATGCTTGTTAAGGTGGTGGACACGAAGCTTGGGAATGGAACGGTAAAGATTCCCACCATGAGTGTGGCCGCAAAAACCGGTACAGCTCAGGTTGCGGGGCCTGACGGTAAGTACATTGCTGGTAGCGTCTATTTCCACTCCTTCTTCGGCTACTTCCCAGCGTCAGACCCTAAGTTTGCGGTCCTCCTCTATACATTGAAGCCAAAGGGCGTAGAATATGCCTCCGAGACGCTGACGATGCCCTTCATAAATCTCACGCATTTCTTAATTAATTATTACGATCTGCCGCCGGATAGAGAGCATGCGACCTCAATCTAATATGAAAAAATTCCTTCGAGACATGGTTGCAACGAATATGGCGTTTCTAGCCCGTATTATTTTGCGCAAATATCGCCCGAAGGTGGTTATGGTTACCGGAAGCGTTGGGAAGACGTCTACAAAAGATGCTATCGCCGCCGTGCTTGACCATCGCTTTTATATCCGTGCGAGCGAGAAAAGTTTCAACAGTGAATTCGGTGTGCCCCTCACCATCATCGGTGCCTCTAATCCGTGGACAAACTTTCCCGCCTGGGCTCGCGTGTATCTTGAAGCACTCGCGCTCATTATTTTTCCAAATCATTATCCAAAGATTTTAGTACTTGAAGTAGGAGCAGACAGTCCAGGTGATCTGGCAAAGATTTTAAAGTTCGCAACGCCAGATGTGGTAGTGGTGACACGACTCCCTGAAATGCCGGTGCATGTGGAAGCATACGCTACTCCTGCGGCGGTACGTGAAGAAGAATTTGCACCTGCATACGCATTAGCGCCAGGACGCCCTTTGGTGGTGAGTGCGGATGACACGTATGCTCGTGCCTTAGCTGCACCGCTTTCGGTTCATCTCACCACGTACGGCACCTCTGAAGATGCTGATATACGCATCGTGACAGACGCGCCACTTCTTGAAGACGGTAAGGTCTGCGGTATGAAAGGAACGGTGCAAATTGATGGGGTTGTGTGCGACATGCCGGTATATGGTGCGTTGGGTCGTCCCCAGCTTCTAGCGCCAGCTGCTGCCATTGCGGTGGGACGAATTTTGGGAATGACGGTAAAGGAAGTGCTTGATGGAGTGAAAGCGTATCAGCCGCCCGCGGGACGCGGGCGGCTGATCGCCGGAAAGAATGGTTCGCTTATTTTGGATGATTCATATAACGCATCACCATCAGCCGTACAAGAAGCGCTTTCATCTCTTCAGCTCATTCGCTCCGTGCAGCCGCAGTCGCGTCTCATTGCAGCCATTGGTGACATGCTGGAGCTTGGTCGGTATTCAAGTCATGAGCATGAGCGTATTGGAAAGGAAGCGGCAAAGAAATGCGATGTACTCATTGCTGTGGGCGCTCGCTCGCTCGCTATTGCTGAAGCCGCTAAAGAAGCCGGTATGTCAGAAGAATCTGTGTACCATTTTAATACTGCATTTGAAGCAGCAGCCTTCCTCAAGGATTTTATACAAAAAGATGACGTACTCCTCATCAAAGGCTCGCAATCAATTCGCATGGAACGCATTGCAGAAACAGTCATTGCAAACCCCACAGATCAGAAGTATCTGGTTAGACAGGATAGGGAATGGAAGAAGCGCTAACCATATAAGATCAAATATAAAAAAGGGGGCCGCACCGAAATGCGACCCCCCAAAGAAATGCCCGAAGACTGCGCTCAGACTTCGTACACCTCGGTAATTGCCTCCAGGTACATGGCCTGGATGGGCTTGCCGTGGCTTGCCACCAGCTCACGCGTTGCGGCGATCGAATAGGCGAGTTTCTGGCCAGCGACGGTCATAGTCAGATACGCCCTGACCCAAGCCGTCTGTTCCTGATCTCGTGCGAGCTCAAGCAGCTGGCCGATGGAAACGCCCGGCGCGGGTTCGGTGTCTGCGCTGAGCACCAGGAGCCGGAAATATTCCTGCTCCTCCGTAACCGCCGCGGGTGTAGCCACCAGTACGACTTCCGGAGTCGGAGGTTCCGCCACGATGAGTGTCGGAGCCGGCGAGACCGGTGCCGCCATCTCAGCTTCAGCAGCAACGACTGGCGGAACTTCCGCCACGACCGGCGTCTGCTCAGCAGGAGCAGGAGCGGCCGGTTCCGTCGCCGGGCCCATGAGAAGCGAATACACGCTGAGGCCCAGGACCTCGGCGATGGACTCGATATTCGTACCGCTAATCCTGGCCTGTCCAATTTCGACACCCCTCCACCAGCTCGAAGGCTTTTTCAGTTTTGCGGCGGTGTCGAGGCTGACAAAATTCCAGTCGGTACCTTTTATTGCGAGCCTGATGTGAGCGATAACCCGCGCCCGCATCTCCTTGGTCAATAAGTTGAACGTGACGCCGTCGGCGGTCGTTGCGACGAGATCGTTCTCGTCCCAGGTGACCACCTTCTCCGCGCTGACGATGGTTGTATCTTCGTCGGACATGACTTCCTCCTCGATCGGGGTCGTGGTGATAGGTTCAGCGACGATAGCCGCTTTTTCTTTAGGCAGCGGTGGTTCCGTAGCTTCGACGATGTTGTTTTCAGCAACGACCACCTCCACTTCGGCGGGTTTTTTGGCCACCGGGATAGCCGGCGGTTTCGTGCCCAGAAGTCTAGACGCCGTGAGAGCCCCCCTCTGAGAGAGCAGAGATTCAAGCCGTATTCTCCGATGTTCATCATCGCCATACTGGCCGACCATTTCAACTGGCTTCAGCTGGAACTCGCACGCTGCAGCTTCAATGTGCTCTCGTGATAAATCCCGCCGACCCTCGCGATAGTCCGCGAGAACAGCGGGTCTGATGTCGGTCCTTAGACCGAACGAATCGATTGTGCTGCCAATTAACTCGCAGCACATATAGACGTTCTTGCCGAACGACGTAATCGTTGCTTTGTCGGCAAGAGGGTTAGCTCTTGACATCATTACCTCCTGTTGGCAGGGGTATCACTGCCCACGGCAGAATACGTTAAAAATCGGGTTTAGTCCAAATCCTTAGTTATCGTGTAGTGAAATATAAATGGTCGCGCCCTAGGGCGCGACCATTTATATTTCAACTACGTCTAAACCCAAACAGTCGTTTGTTTATCGAGTGGTGGTTCCTGTGGTGGTTGTCGTAGTGCTATTGACGGTTGTGTTGGTATTTAGGATTGGGCCTGTCCCGTTATCTGTTCCTGTTCCGCCCGTAGTATTAGCACCTGTCTGATCAGGAACTATGACCGTATTCGTATTGTTACGAGGCCAAAGGAAGAGTGCGAGCAATACGATGATGACAATAACTACGATTGCAATGACCCATCCTGCTGAATTGCTGCCATTGCCATCTCCCGGATTGTTGATAATTGTTGCCATAGCGGAATATATTTTTACGAATATCTATTCATAATAGAACGCTGTATATGAGAGTACGATGAATAAGTCTAACAACTATAGTTAGCAAACGGCATTCTTGACCTAACCTACTCTCACGGGAGATATCCTATAGAATGTTGGGATGGAAGTATCAGACCAAGAAACTGTACTCGCCGCTCTTAAGGACCGACATGCTTTTTCCGTATTGGTCGACCGATACGAAATGCGCCTTCTACGCTATATTCAGCGTCTTGGAATATTTGATATTGATGTAGCTAAGGACATTCTTCAAGAGACTTTCATCAAGGTATACATAAATTTGAACGATTATAACCGTACGTTTTCTTTCAGTTCATGGATATATCGCATTGCTCACAACGAAACCCTTATGTATTTTCGACGACAAAAGAATCGTCCAGTCCCTGTTAGAAGCGAAGATGGGTTAGCAATATTTGAGCAATTGCATGATGAATTGAATCTAATTGAAGAAAGTGATGCCAAACTACGCAGCGCTCGTATAGGGCAAGCCTTGGAAAAACTCAAACAAGAATATAAAGATATTTTAATTCTTCGATTTTTTGAAGAGAAAAGCTATGATGAAATTTCTGACATTCTACAGATTCCGTCTGGCACTGTAGCGACAAATATTTCACGGGCAAAGAAAGCACTTGGAAATGTTCTAACCCAGGAACACATAACCGACGTATACTATGGAAAAGATGGATAATTTCTCGGAACAAGTAGTGGCTGAAATTGAGGCTCGTGGGGTAAGTCCGCTTCCACGTTGGCACTTTCTATTTCGACGTTCAGTCTTCTGGACATGTGCGATTCTCTCAGTACTAAGCGGCGCAATCGCGTACTCGGTGGCAGACTACGTTTTCTTTGATAACGAGGGCATGGGACCTACGGCAATCCTCGAATCTCCAATTGAGGGCATTCTTCACACCATTCCTTTTGTTTGGCTTATAGTGTTTGGCTTATTTGCCGCAAGTGCCTACCTTAATTTGCGAAAGACCCGTACGGGATACCGCTACCGAGCCGCACTCGCAATTCTTGCCGTGATCATAATAACAATTGGTCTTGGAGCAGTACTGAATATGTTCGATTTTGGTCAGACCATCCATTATTACCTTCTTCACCACACCACGTTCTATGACGCTCTTATACATTCCAGTGACGACATACGAGTTCCAATTTGAAAGAAAACTAGCACGAACGGCATACTATAGATGAAGGCAATCTCGTCTTCATAGTACATATAAATCATATGAATAAATACAGGTTGCTTGGCCTCGCCGGCATTCCACTTGCTCTAGTTGGAATTGTCACTAGCGTTGCTCTTGCTGCCCCTAAGGTACCCACTGCACCTGCAACCACCACGTCGCAGGCCGTAGTAGCTCCTTCAAGCACCGCTGATACAGATGTCGAAACCAATGACGATGCTACTGTATCAGCAGGCAAAACATCATCCGACACAGATACTGAGACGAATGATGATGCCACTGGAGCGCAAGAGGCACCGGGAGTAGAACAGGCCGATTAAAAAGCAGAACAATGCGCCAGCTTGCTGGTGTGTTGTTCGTTATCTTACTGACATGCAAGCACTTACTTCAGAAACACCAGACTCACGGCTTCAGCGCGTATTTAGCAAGGTACCAGAGATTACGATTTTCTTCTGGGTTATTAAAGTGCTTTGTACTACGATTGGAGAGACTGCAGCTGATTTTCTAAACGTGAATCTAAATCTCGGGCTCTCCGTTACGTCCCTTATCATGGGAGTTCTTTTTGTAATTGCGCTTGTCATACAGTTTAAGACTAAGAAATATACTCCTGTCGTGTATTGGCTGACAGTGATGCTTATTAGCGTCTTTGGCACACTAGTTACCGATAATTTGAGCGATAATCTCCACGTACCGCTTGAATACAGCACCATATTCTTTACCATTATCCTCGCACTAACCTTCGGGATTTGGTATGCAATAGAAAAAACCCTCTCAATCCACTCTATTTTCACCAAACGACGTGAAGCATTCTACTGGTTTGCGATTCTCTTTACGTTTGCACTTGGCACCGCTGCAGGCGACCTTATGGCAGAGAGCCTTGGATTGGGATATGCCACTACGGGCCTCATCATAGCTGGGCTTATCGCAGTCTTCGCAATTGGCTGGCGTACAGGACTGAACGCAATTCTATCTTTCTGGTTTATCTATATTCTTACTCGTCCGCTCGGTGCTTCCATTGGAGACTTCCTTACTCAGAGCCATGCAAACGGAGGTTTGGAGCTTGGAGCATCAACTACGAGTCTCATCTTTGTTGCTGGAATCATCTTTAGCGTTTCGTATCTCGTGCTCAGCCGTAAGGACGTAGTGCTTGACCCGATTAAGGAAGAGCATCAAGAAGAGGCCAAATCAAAGAACGCCTTCATACAGCTTGCTATTGTTGTGGTATTACTTTTGACCGCTTCGATTGGTGGTTATTACTGGCGCCATCAACAATTACAAAGCGTTCCAACGACCAGTAATACACAAACTACCTCTGGCACCTCGGCTGCTCCACTTGGTGACCTCTCTACATTCACGAGTCTTGGTCAGCAAACTCTTACTGCCGTAAACAGTGGCGACTGGGCTACGGCAAATAGTCGAGTGAATGACCTTGAATATGCTTGGGACAATGGAGAGGCGCGTCTAAAGCCTATGAATCCAGCAGCCTGGAGTCATATCGATGGAACGCTTGATAAAGTGTTCCGTGAAGTGCGAGCAGTGCACCCTAATCAGCAGACTGCCGCGACGGCGCTACAAACGCTTCTCACAACACTTAGCAATCCGTAGCGTATGTACGAGATAAATCAGCACTTGCATGCTGATTTATCTCGAGTGGTGACCCCACGGGGAATCGAACCCCGATTTGATCCGTGAGAGGGATCTGTCCTAACCGTTAGACGATGAGGCCGTCTGTGTTTCGCACTATACCAAAAACGCACTAAAGAGACTAGCAGGAATAAGAAATGCCCGACCAAATGTCGCCGAAGGGTTTCAGTTGGTCGGGCACGTGCCGACCTGCACAGTATCCGAGCCAGATGCTCAGGTGTGATACAGGACAGCGAACGGCAGCAGTAGAAATTCTGCAACCGAGGATAACCATAGAAGAAAGTGGGCAAAAGCGTAGAGCCCAATTACCACGAATACGAGAACGCTCATGACGTGCAGAAAATGCACCGTGCCAAGCGTCGATCGAAAGTGATGTCTTCGATGGCGAATTAAAACGTACAGCGACACAAGGGTAATGATAGTAATGTCGCAGGTGATTGCCGCGCCAAGTGAATGGCTGAGGGGAATGCCAGTTGTCATACATAGTCTCCTTCGTTTCGACTAAGCTGACTTTCACATTATTTTGCAAAAGAGTCAATGGTATAAAACAAGAACCGCCCGCACCACAAGAAGAGCGCGAGCGGCTCTTTAGTAGTGCGGGCGGTGTTTCAACCGACCATGGCGACTTGCTCAGACACAGCGTTCCGGATCATTGCGACCGGTGCGTTCGAGACAACCTCGCGCGGACCCATACGGGCTGCAACAGCGGCGTACTTTGCGGCTGTGGCCTCATGCGAATCGGCATGCACGTGATTGCCCTCGATGCGGAGCTGCTTGGCTCGGGCGGCAAATGCTGCCGCCCGATCGAGATAATCCGTGCGGGAGAAGGGGACCATGACCACCTCCTTGTCGCTCTGGGTATTGTAGAGTGCTTTCCTCACGTTGTGCCCCTCCTGCGGCTGGTTGAACTGGTATTCTAGACTATTTACCTTTTTTGTCTAGTAGGGGTATGCTTGTTCCTATGCATAGAGGGTATAAAATTAAAGGATAAAATCACCCCTAACTATATGAGCCTAAAAGACCAAGCACAGAAGATTCTCAGCAAGGCAGGAGTAACTATTAATGGCGACAAGCCATGGGATATACAGGTGCATGATGACCGGCTCTACGGCCGCATATTTAGAGAGGGCACCATCGGTCTCGGAGAAGCCTACATGGACGGGTGGTGGGACGCGCCTGCGCTCGATCAGTTCTTTGAGAGGGTGATTATGAGCAACGCAGGAGATGAGGCCATACCTTGGATACAGACGTTCATTGCGAAAGTAATGCATGGTTTTTTCAACCGCCAGTCACGCGCTCGAGCATTTGAAGTGGGAGAGAAGCATTACGACATCGGAAATGATCTTTACAGCCGCATGCTTGGGAAGCGTATGGTGTATACCTGTGCGTACTGGAAAGATGCCCAAACGCTCGATGAGGCGCAGGAGGCAAAACTTGATTTGATATGTCGAAAGATTGGTCTTAAGGAAGGGCAGCGCGTATTGGACATTGGGTGTGGATGGGGGAGTTTTGCAAAGTTCGCCGCAGAGAAATATGGAGCAACCGTTGTGGGTGTCACCATATCAGTTGAACAAGCAAAACTTGCACGTGAACTATGCGAAGGGTTGCCTATAGAAATTCGTGTCCAGGATTATCGTGAAGTGAATGAGAAATTCGATCACATTGTGTCGATTGAAATGTTCGAAGCGGTTGGATCCAAAAACTTCCGAGAATATATGGAAGTGGTAAGTCGTTGTTTGAAGCCAGGTGGCCTTTTCCTTTTACAAACGATCGGTGCGGTAGACTCATCACTCGCCACGACAACAGACGCCTGGGTTGATCGCTACATTTTTCCAAATGGCATGCTTCCTTCTATTGCGCAGATAGGAAAATCAATCGAGGGACTTCTCATGGTAGAGGATCTGCACAACTTTGGTTTCGACTATGAAAAGACACTTTTGGCATGGAATGATAATTTCCAAGCAGCATGGCCCGATCTTAAAGAAAAGTATGGAGACCGTTTTAAGCGCATGTGGGAATACTACCTACTTCAGTTCGTTGGTGCATTCCGTTGCCGCAGAAACCAAGACTGGCAGATTGTCTTTTCTGCAAAGGGGGTACCGGGCGGGTACGAGGCAGTACGATAAGTTTGCTTCATGAGAGCGAAACAGTATTGGCTTATAAAGTCAGAACCAGAAAGCTACGGCATCGCGCATCTAAAGAAAGACAAAAAGACCGCCTGGACGGGTGTGCGTAATTTCCTTGCACGTAACTATATGCGTGATGGCATGCAGGTGGGCGATGGCATTCTTTTCTACCATTCAAGCTGTGCAGAACCTGGTGTGTACGGACTCGCAAAAGTTGTCAGTAAGCCATATCCCGATCCAACGCAATTTGATGAGAAAGGGCATTACTTTGAAAAGCGTGCGACTAAGGAAAAGCCTGTCTGGTATTTGGTGGATATTGCGTTTGTAAAAGAATTGAAGAAGCCCGTACTCATTAGCGAACTGCGCGCCGATGACGGTACGTGCGGAATGGAAACGCTTCGTCCGGGAAGCCGTCTCTCCATAACACCGGTGAAGGAAAGCGAATACGAACGAGTACTCGAACTCGCGAAGTAGCGTGCTACGCTTTTACCTATATGACTGACTATCAAGAAATAACCGAGGTACCTGAACCTTCTCTGCAAAAAGGTTTTTACTATCACTACAAGCACGATCCAGAAGGCGCTTTCAATAATTATGCGTACGAAGTGATAGGAGTGAGTCGTCATACAGAAACGAATGCGTTAAGCATGCTGTATCGTCCTTTGTATGAAAATACGTATCTAGACGTGGACTTTTCAGCACGTCCACTTGAGATGGCCATGGACATGGTAGTGGTAGCGGGTAAGGCGGTTCCTCGTTTTAGCAAGATTGAAGACCCAGAACTCATTGCGCTCCTTAGTGTGACGCGTGACGAAATGTATCCCTCACATACGTAAAGGGTCCAAGGTGCATCACTTTGCCAATCTTCGTGCGGCGAATAGATAGAGCGAATCCGTTTGTCCCAAGCTCTCTTGCAAGCCTTTGTGCGAGCGTGCGCATGTACGTTCCAGATGCGCAGGAGACGCGGAGAGTAATAACGGTAAACGTGCGTTCTGGAAGCTCACTGAAGAGAGAATCCCATTGGGTGCGAATTGCGTCTTGCCGGAAATCAGCACCAAGCACTTTAGAGGGTTCCTCACTACGTGGGGCATGGCTAATAGTTTCGTGTATGCGCTTTTGTAATTCAGTTTTAGAAATAGTTTTCTGCGATAGAACTTTTATCTTATAAATGTGCTCAATATGTTCAGGAATGGAAATAGGTTCAAGGGTTCCTTCAAGCGCGTATAAAAATAGTGGTTTACCGTTAACGGTCTTAGAAGAGAACTCAGGGTAGGGAACGGAATACGCCCCTATAAGTTTTGATAGTGCAGCTTTAATCTCTTTCGTTGTTGGAGACGTTTCTAATGGAATCTCAGTAGGATAAGCCAATCCGAGCGCGTCACCAGTGTCAGTACTAATACCGAGCGCCACTTCAATCTCATATTCCTTATCAAGTCCCATATATGCATTACGCTTTTTACATTCTTCGCCCAGCAGCACTAACAGCTTCCCAGACGCCATTGGGTCAAGCCTGCCAGCGTAGGTGGCAGGCAGGTCAGCATACTCCGGGTACGCCATTCGCCATACATTAATAGCTTCAAGCGGTGTTTGACCGATTTCTTTTTCAAGCACTACGCAGCGCGGGATTGAAGCCATCAGCAGCCTCTTTACTGGTGTTCGTCCTCGGTATGAAGGGGAATGATATCTTCCTCTGAGATATTGAAGCCTTCTTCGCCAATCTTATCCGCAGCCGCTTTTTCTTTCTCTGCTTGTTCTTCAGCGATAGTATTAAAAGCTTCAGTTCTGAGTGCATCCATTTCTTCTTGTGCCTGCTTTTCCGCCTTTTTATTTTCTGCACGTATACGACCTCCGGCACTCCCAATTATTGAAAGGAGTTTTTTATCATCGTTAAACTTTGCTTGTGCTATTCTCCTGGGCGCTTCCATATAGATATATTCTAGCACCAGTGAGTTTGAAGGATAAAAAAAGGCCGCCTTTTGGGCGGCCCGGAGGGGGATAGAGCCCGGTGGCTCTATTGCTGGCGACGACGGGCGATTTGGCGTTCGTCCGTACATTCCTGGAGGGCGGCCCGATAGGCAGCCCGTTCCTGGATCTGCATGCGGCTGTTGCCTGGTATGGCAGCAAGCAACGCACGAGTAAATGCATCGGGAACGGATACCGATGCGTCTTGCAGACGTTCGTCGATGTCCGTGACGATGTGTAGCATTTTTTCCACAGAAAGATCAGGCATCCTGCGCTCTTGCCGCATCGTCAGCACAGCAGCCAGCACTTCCTTTTGTTTCGGCATCAAGAAAGATTGAGTATCCATCTCGAAAGTTCCTCTATGATGTGGCACGGGGCACATGCGAATAATCCCGCATAAACGGGATTATATCAAGTTCGCACTTTATAAAATAAATAAAGGAGTGCTGCTATGAAAGCAACGAATCAACCACCTCCTTAACCATACCGCCGTCAGCTTCACCTTTGAGCTGGCCCATGATGGCGCCAGTTAGTTTTCCGGCTCCAGATTTATCCGTAACGCCAAGCTCAGCGATCTTTGCTTTTACTACTTCCTCAACCTGTTCGCGGCTCATTTGCGCCGGCAAAAGGGAATCGATAACAGCAAGTTCTTCTTTTTCACCCACCGCAAGTTCAGGACGTCCGCCTGCTTCGAATTGCTGAATAGAGTCTTTGCGTTGGTTTGAGGCGCGCTTAAGAACTACGAGTGCTTCTTCATCCGCAAGGAATTCATCAGGTCTGCGCTTTTTTGCAACCACTTCGTTCGTCATAGCTGTAGCTAATGAACGGTACGTGCGAAGCGTGACCTGGTCTTTTGCACGAAGTGCCTCGAGAATGCCTGTTTTTATCGATTCGTGGATCATATGCAAAAAGTGTAGCATTTCTTTCATTTATCAGTACCCGTGCTAGAGTCAGGTCAGATACTGTCGACGTCAACACTAGCGGAAAGGCTTAGTCATGATACGTACACCTGAAGAATGGGAGCGTCGCTTTAAGCACATCGGCGCGCTTTGGATCCATAGCGGACGCAAAAGAGCACCGCACGCTCTGCTTACCTCAGGTAAGCACTCGAATGGATTCTTCAACAGCGAACTCGTTATGCAGGATCCGTCTCTCCTCACTGAGGCATGTGAGGATCTCGTCGAACTCCTGCACAACGCGTCAAGGTTTCTCGACGAATTCGACCGCGTCGTGGGACCAGCCCTTGGCGCCATTACGCTCGCACACGAATTTGCTCGGACCGCAGCTGTATATCGCAAAAGTCCTTGCCTCCGAGCATATACCGAAAAGCGAGTGGTGGCTGGCCGAGATATGATGGTCTTCGACCGCACGCGGGTATTGCCTGGCGAACGGGTGCTGCTCGTGGAAGACGTGATCACCACGGGCAAAAGCGTTACGCTCGCGACACGGGCTGTCGACGCAGCAGGCGGCATTCCTCTATCTCTTGTGGTGTCGCTGGTGAATCGGTCGGGTTTGCCTGCGGTTGATGGACGTACCATCATTTCGCTCATCAATCGAGCGTTGCCGGCTTGGGAATCAGCGGATTGTCCGCTTTGCAAACATGGTTCCGAAGCCATACGTCCGAAAGGAAAAGAAAATTGGGCATTACTCACTGCCTAAGATCTCTAAACGGCCCCGTGTGCGACGGGGCTGTTTTGTTTTTCATCCCGCCAGTTCTTTCCTGTATAATTGATACATGACCCCGCTTTACGTTGCTCTCATTATTCTCGCGCTTATTCTCGTGCAGGGAATTGGCTTATATATCATGGCTAAACGTCAGGAAAAACCTGATGCGCCTAAGGATGACACCGGCCTTCACATGCTTCAGAAACAGCTTGAAAGCCTCGAGCGTTCTATGGATTCCCGCATGAGCGAATCATCAAAGCAGATGAACGAAAGCATGCGCAATCAGCTCGGTGAGTCGTCAAAGCTCATTCGTGAAATCACCGAAGAAATTACGAGTGTGAAGGAGATTGGGCGAGAAACAGGAAAGTTTGCCGAACAGCTCAAGTCTCTCCAGGACATTTTAAAGAACCCAAAGCAGCGCGGAATCCTGGGTGAGTACTATTTGGAAACCGTGCTTAAGAACGTGCTTCCGCCAGGCATGTATAAGATGCAGCACCCGTTTCTGAATGGAGAGATCGTGGATGCTGCGGTCTTTGTGAACGACAAGATCGTACCTATCGACTCGAAGTTTTCGCTCGATAACTACAATCGCTACGTTCATGCCGAAGGTGCAGAGCGTATTGCCTTTGAAAAAACATTCGTAAACGATCTCAAGCTTCGTATCACGGAAACCGCAAAGTACATTCGTCCTGAAGAAGGCACGATGGATTTCGCGTTCATGTTCATTCCCTCAGAAGGTATTTACTACGACCTTCTTACAAATCAGGTTGGTGCCGGTGAAGAAGAGAATCTAATCCAGCGCGCGGCAGGGAAGTATAAAGTTATCATTGTTTCTCCCACCTCATTCCTTGCGTACCTCCAGACCGTTATGCAGGGACTTAAGGCCATGCAGATTGAGAAGCAAGCTGAAGAGATTCAGAAGCGTGTGGGAGAACTTGGAAAGCATATTGGTGCATACGAGGATTATTACAAAAAACTTGGTACCGCATTGGGTACTGCAGTCTCTCATTACAATAGTGGCAGCAAGGAGCTCGGAAAGATTGAAAAGGACGTATACCGTATAGATGGAGAGCGAATTGGCCTTGATTTGGCACTTTTGGAGAAGCCAGGCGAAGCGGTGTTTGACTAGTACCCACTCGAGTACCATACTCATACCAGTCTTGGCAGCGTTGGAGAAACAGCATGTTTTGGGCACTCATTATTCTTTTGATCGCCGTTGCAGTGCTCATTTGTGCGCTGGTCCTTAAGTGGGAAGACTGGATTGTCACCGTCTCTGCCATCGTGGCAGTCGTCTGTGCCCTCATTTTCTTCCTTCACTAAGGGCTGAAAGGCAGGCTGGCCGCATCCTAGGATGCGGCCTTGCTTTTTATATAGAATCCCGTAAAATGGCCTTATTATGGAAGTTGCAGTTATAAAGACAGGCGGGAAGCAGTACGTCGTTTCTGAGGGGTACACTATTACCATCGAGAAGATCGGACGCGGGGTCGCTACCCAGGACCTTAAAAAGGGTGATTCAATCACGTTTGATGAGGTTCTTATGACCGAAAAAGGTGACAAGCTTACCCTTGGAACTCCTTTCGTTTCAGGAGCAAAAATAACTGCCACCGTGCAGTCAGTGGGTCGCGCTAAGAAGGTTGAGGTTGTTAAGTACAAGGCTAAGAGCCGCTACTTCAAACGCCGCGGACACAAGCAGCCTGAGATCAAAGTTAAGATCGACACGCTCGGATAAGACAAGCAAAAAACGCCGAAAGGCGTTTTTTGCTAAAGTGTCATAAATATTGTATTTTATTAAGGTTCAAAGTTTGAGTCCAACCAGGAGCAGGGACATGGGAACCAAGATCTTTTTACTCGTGCTGGCGATTATCTTCGGGTATTTGGGCGTATGGTGCGGCGATGCTCTGGGGTACTGGCCGCTCACGATCATTATCGGCAGCGTCTTTGCGTTAGTGGCCACAGCCGTCTGCGGGATCGCCTCCGTCAAACTGTTCGCTTTGGAAGAGGGCGCATTTGGGCAGCCTTTTTCGGGACTGACACTCTTCTTCGGTGCATTGCTATTCGGTATCGTGGCCGCGCCGCTCAGTGACCATTCATGGGGGACCCCGTGGATCATCATCCTCTTCATCTCGGCGCTGCCGATTCTGTGGGAGATCAAGGAGTTATTCGCGGTGGTATTCAAACGGCCCCAGCCGCCGCAACGTGCACCAATACCTGACACCACCAACGTCACGCCGTTCAAGCGCGTGCGTTAACAACACCTTTCATCAGAAGGAACTGGGGCCGCGGCAATTGTCGCGGCCTTTACGTTTCCTTGCGGTTCGTAAACGCTGCTGAAAGCGTTTCTTTATCTGCGTATTCAAGTTCAGAGCCGGTGGCAAGTCCGCGGCCAAGTTCAAAGAGCCGCATGTGGCCGCGCAGAGGCTGGAGAAGGCTTCGTATGTGCTCACTGGTATGTTCGCCTTCGCTCGTGGCAGAAAGGGCAAGGATGATCTCTTCAAGACCGGTATTGCTGCGACGCTCAACACGCTCTACTAATTCACGCTCACGAATTGCTCCTTTACCCGAAAGGGTAAGTACTCCGCCAAGCACGAAGTAACGTCCACGGTATGAACCGGTGCGCTCCATTGCCAAAAGATCCTGGTCACGTTCTACGAGCATAAGTTGTGCATCGCTCCTACCAGTATCCGAACAGTAGTTACACAAATCGTTTGTGCCGCTCCAGAACCGTCTACACTCTGCGCATTGCTTTACGGAGGCACCAATAGAGCTAATGAGGTCCGCTAAACGCGTTCTATCACCAGAGTTTGATGCTAGGAGATGATATACGAAACGCTTCGCTTGGCGTGGGCCAATTCCGGGAAAGCGCTCGAAGGCGCGTGCTAGTTCGTCAACGCGGTCCATACTAAGAATGAATAAGGATTAGAATTCTGCTCAATGAAAAGAGTGCGATTGCGCCCCATACGATATTTAACCAAAACGGTTGAAAGTCTCGATGAATATAGGTCTCAGTTGCTATGGCTATAGCTGAAAATAAGTTAAGGGCAGGGTAGAGAATATCTGAAGGAGAAATCACCTCCAAGCTTACGAGCCCATAGGCAGTAAGCGTCACAATAACGCCAAGCCACCCGAGCATTTCGATTGCAGGGTATCGCTTTGTAACAGTCGCTTTTTTAGTACGAGACAACAGCATACTTAAAATTCTCCAGCGAGGTCACCATACCCTGACTTATCCATTGGCATGTAGCTGGTACGCTTTTCATCGAAGTATAGTTCAACTTTTCCAGTGGGCCCGTTACGGTGCTTTTCCACAAGAATCTCAGCCACGTTCTTACGATCACTGTCTTCCTTCGTGCGGTCTTCGCGGTGAATGAAGATAACCACGTCGGCATCCTGCTCGATAGAACCTGAGTCGCGAAGGTCAGAAAGACGAGGCTTTCCGCCGCGCTGTTCAACGGCACGAGACAGCTGGGAAAGGGCAAGCACCGGAACATCAAGTTCTCGAGCAAGTGACTTAAGCGAACGGGAGATTTCCGTAACCTGCTGCACCATTGAATCAGATGCACGGCTGCTTGTGGGTGCCATGAGCTGGAGATAGTCGACCACAATGAGTCCAATACCGCGTTCACGCTTCAAGCGACGCGCCACAGCACGCATGGCGAGGATATTATTTCCTGCCTTGTCGTCAATATAAATAGGAGCTTTCGAAAGCGTCTCAAGTGCGTCACGGATACGTTCAAAGTCTTGTTCTTCATGCACGCTGCCAGTGCGGATTTTCCAGGAGTTAACGTATGACTCAGCAGAGAGCATACGATCCACCAACTGCTCAGCGCTCATTTCAAGTGAGAAAATTCCGACAGGGATGTTATGACGTACAGCCGCATTACGCGCGATATCAAGCGCAAGCGACGTCTTACCGACCGAAGGGCGAGCAGCAAGGATAACAAGATCTGATTTGTGGAGTCCGGAGAGGAGGGTATCCAAATCAGGATAGCCGGTTGGAACGCCGCGAATAGCACCATCCTTTCCAGAGTTCGCCGCAATGCGCTCCCAGGCGCTCTCAAGTTTGTCGCCGATGGCAATGAACTTATGAGATGCAGACGCGTTTCCGATGGCATAGATCATTTTTTCAGCCTCGTCGAGCACCTCGGCGGTGTCGCGGCTCTCTTCGTATGCAGATTCAGCAATGTCGTGTGACGCTTCAATCAAGGAACGCATAATCTGCTTACGCGTCACGAGCTCCGCATAATGCGTAAAGTTACCAGCTGCAGGGGCGGCACTTGCAAGTTCTGCAATGTACGCGCGGCCGCCAGAACGTTCAAGAGTTCCGTTCGCCTGAAGGCGTTCAGAAAGAGTAAGGATATCTATAGGTTCACCGCGGTCAGAAAGCTCGCGCATGCCTTCGAAAATGGTGCGGTGCTTTTCTGCATAGAACGAGTCAGCACGAACGGTATCTGAGACGTCATGGATAGCTTCTGGTTTTAGAAGAAGAGAACCTAAGAGGCCGCGTTCAGATTCAAGACTTTGAGGAGGGATGCGCATTGCGTAGTCAGCCATACCTCTATTGTATCTAAAGGACTGATGAATTGCACAGAAATTCTGCGTTTTCAGCCTTTGGGCTACTTGCTATGTATTTTGGGTCCGGAAGAGGAGTCTTCCACAGTATATCCCCGGTTTTCGATGTGGATACGCAGCTCATCTGCACGAGCGTAGTCTTGCGCTTGTCGTGCGGCTTCGCGTTCATGAGCAAATTGAATGACGTCTGCAGGCACGGGAGTCTGAATAATTTGAGCAAAAGGAGGTTTTGTAAGTGAGAGGCCAAGGACTGCTTCGGCGGTTTCAATAGCGCCCCAGATTTTCTTTGGAGAGATTTCATCATCGCGCACAATTTCCCAGAGCGCAGCAATGACGCGCGGCGTGCCAAGGTCATCTGCAGCAAGCGCTCGGATGCGCTCACTTTCATCTCCATACACAGCTATACCCTTTGAATCTTCTTTGATAGTACGAGTTATCTTCCAAAGTCTGTTTAACGCTTCAGCGGATGCACCAAGAGCGTCCCACGAGAAGGAGAGGGGAGTGCGGTAGTGTGCCTGGAGAAAGAAATAGCGAAGAGCGAGCGGGTGGAATCCGCGATTAGTAATGTCAGACAAATAGATATCATTTCCAAGTGACTTTGATATTTTTTCATCTTGTATGGTGACAAATGCTTCGTGCATCCAATAACGAGCAAGTGGTTTACCGTTAGCGCTTTCCGACTGAGCAATTTCATTATTATGATGTACAGGGATATGGTCTATGCCGCCGGTATGAATATCAATTTCTGCTCCAAGGAGAGCCTTGCTCATTGCTGAACATTCAATGTGCCATCCCGGAAAACCGAGACCCCACGGTGAAGACCACTCTTGCTGTCGCGCACTTCCTGCTGGTGAGAATTTCCATAGAGCGAAATCCTGCGGATTTCGCTTCTCTGTATTTTCTTTAATACGTCCTCGACCGGCGAGGGTAACGCGATCAGCAACATCTCCGGCTGTTCCCGTTTTTATAAACTCCTGTGGAATATTTCCGAGCTTCCCATACCCGGGGAACGTACTCACGTCAAAATAAATACCATCGCGAATGCGATACGTGTGGCCCTGAGACTCGAGAGTCTTTACCATTGCGATTTGCTCAGGTATGTATTGAGTCGCATGAGGGAATTGAATATCATTCGTATCAATATTCATACTCCTTAAATCATCCTGGAATAGTCGCGTATATTCTGCTGCAATATCTTCAGCAGAACGATTTTCCTTTCGCGCACCAACTTCCATTTTATCTTCGCCCTCATCAGCATCGCTAACGAGATGGCCCACGTCCGTTATGTTGATGACACGACGGACATGGAAGTCATTCGCTTTAAGTACCCGTGCGACCAAATCTGCAAATAGCGGAGCTTTAAGGTTACCTATGTGCTGTTTGCTATATACGGTAGGACCACAGGAATACAACGTTACCTGCCCAGGCTTTAGCGGTATAAAAGACTGTTTTTTACCTCCTAACGTATTCGTCAAAAAGACTTGTCCTCCGCGGAGTTCCTTTATGCTACGCGAAAACGGCCACATATAGCTATACCGTACCACACTGCGCGAAACCTAAATCCACTTCTTAGCCTTAAAGTACGTGATAAGCACCAAGACCGTAATCACCATAAGACCCACCACAACAAAGAAGCCATGAGAAGAATTGGCAAGAGGTATACCGCTGATATTCATCCCAAAGAGTCCGGCAATGATGGTAAGTGGAACTGCGGCAAACGTAACCACGGTGAGTCGCTGAATGATCTCGTTCTGCAGAGTGGAGAGAATCGAATCATTTGTCTCGCGGAGTTCTGCCGCCACTTCACGATATGACGTCACGATCGTAATGGCATGGGTATGTTCCGCTTCAATGTGCGCCGCGTGTTCTTCAAATGATTTACCAAAGAAAACAGGAGAGGAAAGCTGTTTCAAGAATTCTTTAAGAGGTTCGGTGTGGCGCGCGAGGGTGGTGTCAAAACGCAGCAGCACACGACCAACCAACGAAATACTTCGCACGGTAGCGCGTTCACGGCCACTAAAAATATCTTCCTCTATTCGTTCAAGCATACGGGCAAATTGTTCTGCTTCTTCACTAATGGCGGAATACAAATGGCGAAGGACACGCTCTATAAGATCAGCGTTGCTTGGCTTTCGCTTTCCTCCTATACCAAGTAATTCTTCCGACTCAAATACCTTATGCAAACTATGAATGGTAGTAATCAATTCATAGCGACAGGTGATGAGGAAATGCTTTCCCGCAATGAAATCAATTTCCTGGCTCTTCGCGCCACCGTTAGGATCGGTCGTCGGGAAGTGAAGAACTAAATACACATAATTCTCTGTATCAACCACTACCGGATAAGGAGTTGGAGAAATAATCTCTTCTTCGATGCGTGGATCGATGCCAAATTCTGCGATGACATCATCGAGTTCCTGGCGCGTAGGTGACTCCATATCTACCCACGTAATTCCACTTCTGACATGGCGCGTAATCATATGAGCGTATGGTATCATGCCTCCATACATGGAAGACTCGAACGAAGAACAACATCTTTTCAACGAAGAAAGCGCATCATCAGGCACCAACGCATCGCGCATGCGTTCATGGCGTTTTGGTAGAACTCTCAAATTCAGTGTCGTGTGTGCGGTTGTTTTGGTTGTGGGATTTGTCGGCGGACTTACGGTGGGTGCTGCAGGGGGTGGACAAAAAGTTTTAGCAAATATCCCACTCATTGGAGATGGACTTGATGCAACGCCAAACTCAAGCTTGGACTTCAGTGATTTCTGGAAGGTATATAACGTGCTTCAGTCTCGTTTTGTACAAACACACGCATCATCTACTCCCGCTACAGCACAAAGCGAGATGTACGCTGCTATTCAAGGGTTAGTAACCGCGTATGGTGATCCATACACCGTCTTCTTCCCACCAGAACAGGCAAAGCTGTTCCAGGACAATATTGCAGGGAATTTCAGCGGAGTGGGTATGGAAATTGGCGAGAATTCTTCAGGTGCGCTTACCGTCATTGCGCCGCTACGCGGCACTCCGGCAGATAAAGCAGGCATTCTAGCAGGAGATAGCTTGCTCGCCATTGATGGAAAAAAGACTGACGGACTTTCAACCGATGAAGCAGTGAAACTCATCCGTGGACCTAAAGGATCTACGGTGACCTTTACCATAGGGCGTGGGGGTACCACAAAAGATATTAAGGTAGTACGCGACACTATCCAGGTTCCAACTATCGATCACAAATATGATGCTAAGACGGGTGTCTACACCATTGCGCTCTACGAATTCACGGCAAACTCTGCACAACTCTTTGATGGTGCCTTTGCCGACTTCCAGAAGTCAGGCAGTACCAAGCTCATCGTTGATCTTCGTGGCAACCCAGGCGGATATCTTGATTCAGCAGTGCGCATGGCAAGTCATTTCCTTCCGGACGGTAGCACGGTGGTAACGGAAGACTATAAGGGAAACCAGCCAAACCTTGTGCATAAGAGTACGGGACCTAATGACCTTCCAAAGGGAACAAAGGTGGTGGTCCTTATGGATCAGGGCTCTGCCTCAGCGTCTGAGATCTTCTCAGGAGCGCTTCAAGATAACAAAGCAGCAACACTCATCGGTACTCGCTCATTCGGTAAGGGCTCGGTGCAGGAACTCGTAAACATCGGTAAAGCTTCACTAAAGGTAACGGTCGCTCGCTGGCTCACGCCATCAGGACGTTCTATTTCTGACGGAGGATTAACCCCTGATATTAAAGTTGAGCGCACTCAAGACGATGTCACCGCCGGTAAGGATCCTCAGATGTCGCGTGCCGTTCAGTTCCTCACAACAGGGAAGTAGGTCTATATTCTCGGATATACTGAACGCACTGGTATATGCCACAGAAAGAAAGCCTAGTTGAAAAGATATTTTCTGAACCTGCAGAACTCCTTGAAAAAGGTATTGAAGAAGTCGTTTCTTTTGAAGAAAAACTTATTAGCAAGCGGCCCTTTAAAGTTGCGGGGAAGTACTGGAACACATTAGGCCCCGGACTTATTACCGGTGCGTCTGACGACGATCCTTCTGGCATTGCGACCTACTCACAAACAGGCGCGCAGTATGGCTTTCAGTTACTCTGGCTTTCATGGTTTACGTTTCCACTTATGGCGGTCGTGCAGGAAATGTGCGCGCGCATAGGTATTGTTACTGGTAGGGGATTGGCAGCGAATATTCGTCATCACTATTCAAAGAAAGTGCTGTATGTGGTCACCATACTTCTATTTGCGGCAAATGCTTTTAACATTGGCGCTGACCTTGGGGCGATGGCGCAGGGTGTTCAGCTTCTGTTCCCGCATTCAAGTTTTACCTTTCTAGTATTTGGATTCGCGATACTAAGCCTACTTCTTCAGATTTTCACTACGTATGAACGCTATGCACGGTACCTAAAGTATTTGGCGTTCATTCTTCTTGCGTACGTCTTTTCAGCGCTCCTAAGTCATCTGGACTGGCACGCCATTATTATTCACGCGAGCCACCCATCGCTGACATTTAGTAAAAATGAGATCTTTCTCGTTTGCGCTATTTTAGGAACAACTATTTCTCCGTATCTTTTCTTCTGGCAGACTTCTCAGGAAGTTGAAGAACGCACGCTTCGTACCCATAAGGAAGAAATGGGGTGGCATCAGAACCCTTCAAAAGAATCACTAAAGAATGTTCGATCCGACGTGTGGACGGGTATGTTCTTCTCAAACATCGTTATGTTCTTTATCATCGCCGCCTGTGCCGGGACCCTGTATGCGCACGGTATTACCAATATCACCACGGCAGCTGATGCTGCTATGGCGCTACGTCCTATTGCAGGAAACGGGGCATTCCTTTTATTTGCGCTCGGAATTATCGGTACTGGTATGCTCGCCATCCCTGTATTGGCGGGTTCAACCTCCTACGCGATCTCAGAATGTTTTGGCTGGAAGCATGGTTTGTACCGAAAACTAAATGAGGCCTACGCTTTTTACGGAATCATCATCATTTCAATGATTCTGGGCATTGTCTTTAACTTTATTGGACTAGATCCGATTCGCGCGCTTATCTATTCAGCAGTAGGCAACGCCATCGTCGCGCCCATCGTTCTGTTCTTCATCGTTCGGTTGAGCAGCAACTCGGACGTCATGCGTACGCACACGAATGGAAAGTATCTCACGCTCATTGGATGGATTACCATTTGGTTGATGGTCCTGGCAGGAGGCGCGGCTATTATCTCCTTGTTCCTATAGTTTAATCTCGGCAGCTGCTCGCAGCTCTTTTCGTGTTTTGATTTTCTTATACTCGTGCTGAATGAGGTAGATAAAGAAGATATCCACAAGGATAATCGCAAAGAGAATTAATGAGTGAGTATGCGAGAAACGATACATCTCATAGAAGATAAATCCGATGATCACCACGATACTTGCCTTGAATGCCCAGAGATGATGTTTGATCATGGCGTACGAAAGGAAAATATCTATGACACCCCAGAAGAGAAAGTATGAAGCGAGGAAATACGTAATCGAAAAACCGTGGTGAGAAAGGGTGTGGGTAATGAAACGAAATATGTAATCGTTCGGATCATTGGTGAGCTCCCGTCTAAAGACGCGCTGATATACCGCAATAGCAGGCTGTCCCACGAGCTGTAACAAATGGTATCCAATAAATATGCGAAGAGCGCCGTACCCCATGCGCCAGTACATGGCCGTTTTGAAAATTACCTCATCCAGGTGTGCTTTTTCTGTTGTGGAGAGCGACATGAAGTAAGTATAAGGAGTTACACAAAAACCGCCACCAGCGCGAGGACGAAAGTCCTGTTGCTGGCGGCGGTTCGACATTCTAACGGAACGAGCGAATTTTTTCAACGGCTTCTTCCGTCATAAAATTGAACTCGTCGATCGTGAAGTCAGCGTCGTCAGTGCCGTCCGGACTGTACCGACAGAACAAACTATCACCGGCGACATTCACGTTGAACCGCATGACCAGGTGCAAGCCAGCGCTGTCGAGCAGGGCAATGGCCACCGTGTACATGCAGTTATTCCTTGGCAGTGCGTGAACGTGCAATGAGTGCCCGTGCGCCAGCTGCCTGTTCTCAGTGGCAGCCCTTTTGAGCCGAAAGAAGAGCTCCTCGCCGAGCCGATCCTGTTCAGGCAGATCGATGCGCACATCATCCAGACTAGCTGGTTGGACTAAAAACTGACGTATCAGCGCCATCCCCAATTTCATGTCATTTCCCCTCGTCAGAATTGAACAAAATTATCATAGATAAAAAAGTCAGTTTTGTCAAATAAGCGTAAGACAGAATTATTTGCTCATGTACTCCGGAGAAGGTAGGATGTACCTATATGAAAGTCGTACTACTTAAAGACGTGAAAAACATGGGCCGTGCCGGAAGCGTTCATAACGTGTCAGACGGGCACGCCATGAACCTCCTTATTCCTCGTAAACTTGCTGTACATGCCACGGCGTCTGCTTTGCAGCGCGCTGAAGGTGTTGCAGCAAATGAGGGTGCAGAACGCGAAGTGCAGGCGAAGCTCATTTCTGAGCGTCTTTCGGCACTTGCAGAAGGTCGCGTAGTTATTACGAAGAAAGCAAACGAACAGGGTCATCTATATGACGCGGTTGATGCGAAGGATATTGCTGTCGTAACGCAGCTTCCTGTGGATGCGATTCACCTCGAGAAGCCTCTTAAGGAAGTAGGAGAGTTTCCTGTACCCGTAGCGTACGGTGCTGACTTTGGTTCAGTAATGATTGTTATTGAAGCAGAGTAATTCAGCTTTAGCGTGTGATGAACAAAAGGCCCTGCAAGGGCCTTTTGTTTTACCCATCTTTTTCTTTACAGTGCTCCCAATGCACGTCATAGTTTACGTATGTCACTCCGCGATAAAGTTGAGCAGGGAAAAGCAGAAAAAGCAGCTGCAAAAGAACAAATACAGCAGCAAGAACAACAGTCACTTGAAGCACAAGAAGCCACTGCGTTAACTGAGAAGCTCAATAGTATTGTTACGAATCGCGCTTATATTTTGGATATTAAGAGCCGTGCAACAGGAACAAAAAAAGAACTTCGTTCGTCAAAGTCTGCACTGAAAAAGGAGCGTGCTAATCTACGTGAAATACATGCGGAATCGATTGATGAAGACACCCAGGAAGCAGCCATCCCTAAACCGCATGAGCTTCTTAGAAATAAAGAGTATGCAGCTGAGCCCGAAGTACTTGCCTATGGAATAGCACAAGAAAAGTTCAAGCTTTCTGCTGCTGAAGCTAGAAAAGTTACCGTTGAACTTAAACAGCTGGGGATTGAAGACCCGTCAAAACTTCTTCCCGGACAGCTCGAAGCTTTTTTGGAGGAACGCGAGCGTGAAATAAATGCTGAGGCACGTACGTTTGTACTGGAACATCCTGATGTTAATCCAGAGGCAGTAGCTCAAATGAAAGAAGAGCTTATCTCCTCACGTGCAGCAGCACTCACTGAGGCATTTGCGGATGCAGGAGAATCTCAAATGTATAAGAGTTTTTACGGAAACCTTAAAGCAAATATGGAACGTGAAAAAGGTAAACAGGGTAGCGCAGTACCCCTAAAAGAACATGCACTGCAAAATGTTCTTCATCACACCCTCTCCTCAGTTTTGGGTACCATAGACGCACAGGAAAAATCTCCGGCCGAAAAGCAGCGAGTTATGAACGTACTTCAAATGGGATTAAAAGACATAGACGGTCCGTTGACGGAGATTGAAAGTGAAGCCATCTCTCGAGCGCTTGTGACTAATTTTTTAGAGGGAGGAAACCAGAATTGGGTGGTAAGCGGCCCTGGAACGGGAATGACTCGGTTTTTAAATGAATTGGCTTTAGCTAAAGCGACCGGAGCTGGAGAACCAGCACCAGAAAAACTAAAAAGCCCTGATTCACTTTCGAGTGAGGCGAGCGTTGATATGTATGAAAAAATGTTAGATGAACGCGTCAATGAATTAACCACGGTCATCAGGGGTGACAAATTCCTTGAGCGAAATCTTCAGCATGCGGTTACTGGCCTCACCAAAAACTACACGGAGCTTAAGGAATACAATGAGCTACCAGCAGAAAAGCGTCGATTAGAAATGCGACGAGATGAGATACAGCGAACGCTAGAGGGAAAGGGCTCATTTAGCTCCGTCTCTTCCGATTCGCTTCCCGGAAAGCTCGAAGCACTGAATCGAAGACAAGAATCGATTGATGCAGAGAAAAATGCATTAGCAGAAACACGCAGACAGACATTGGGTGTATTGGCAATTGGTTCGAGCCTTTCAAGTGCTCTGCATCATTCAGTGTTAGATGCACCAATCGAGCTGCCGCCCCATACGGGCAGTATCAGCATAGACACGGCAAAAATAACCGGCGTTTGGGGAGATAAAGAGTATCAAGAAGCATTAGAAACACAGCGCAGTGCGAAGGAGGGGGCGCAGAGGTTACAGGAACTTGTTGATAGTTTGAAACGCGCTTCACCGGAAAAAGGGTTGCTCGGTAAAATGCTCGGTAAAACAAAGGAACAAAAAACTGCAGAAAGCGCTCTTGCAGATGAGTTAAATCGTATGCCAGATGCAAAGGGGAACGTAGAGCCCGGAGAAGCGCTCGCAAAAGCTACGCAAAAGATTTCTGAACTTAGTGCGAAAGTCGGCGAAGCCCGATTTGATCTAGACGCAATCAATGCCAAAGCTACAGCATTGAAAAATACTTTAAAGCCAATCGACTCGACGATCCGTCTTTTCGGAAGTGAAGGTTTTACAGGTACCGTGCGCGAGTATATACCCGCATTGCATGAAAAAATAACTACTGAGATCTCACGTATTGATCAAAAGATGGCGGCTTTGGATGCAGAGAAAGCAGCATCCCAAAATGAGAAAAATGAGTTATTAGAACAGAAGAGAGAATTAGAAGCTGAGCAGCAAGAAATTAAAAGATCACTTGAGGGTCTGGCACAGAGAGAGGAGCGGCTCAGAGCTGAGCTTAAAAGAACCGAGTTCATTCCAAAATAAGGATGGGTATAAGAAAAGCTCCAGGACATTTGTCCTGGAGCTTTTCTTCAGGGAAACTTTAGGAGAAAGTTACGCTGCCGCTACCACGTCGACCATCTTACGACGGACAACACGTCCATCAAAGTTTGTCTTACGCTTGTCGCGGAAGGAAACGAGTCCGGTGATCATTGAATAAAGCGTATGGTCTTTGCCGACCTTTACGTTCTTTCCTGCCATAATCTTCGTACCGCGCTGACGAACGATAACCATTCCTGGACGAGCTGATGAGCCGTCAGAAAGCTTAACCCCGAGATACTTCGGGTTCGAGTCGCGACCGTTTCTTGTAGATCCTCCTGCTTTTGTATGTGCCATATCTGCTATTCTTTACGTACGATGACTATACCAGAGAGCCAGGATTGGGACAAGCCTTTAGGCCAGGGCAGGGGAGGAGCGGGAGCCATACGAGGCCATATTTCGCACATATCACGAACTCCGGTCTTAGTAGCCATAATCCTCCTTACCGGTGCCTTATGCCTTGGTTTGGGGCTTCTGGTGCAGAAGCAGAACGCGCCTTCAAAGGACCCGCTTTGGATTGAACAGCTTCCGGCGGCTGTGTTGTCGGGAAGTATGAGCAGTACCACGTGGACGCCGGTGACTGAGCCTAATCCAGGCACTGATTCGGCCACTAATGTGAAATTAAATGCGTCACAGGCGGCCGCAGCAGCGGCCGCCGTACCCTCACCAAATGTCGGCAATACCGCCGGCACGTACGTGGCTTCTAAAACCGGTACGAAATACTATCTCCCGTCATGCGCCACCGCAAAGCGAATTAAAGACGAAAATAAGGTCTGGTTCAACACAAAGGCGGAGGCTGAGGCGAAGGGATATGGACCTGCCTCAAACTGCAAGGGCTTATAGAACTCATAAATATTCGATAAATACTTCATACGCCCATTAGGCTATACTAGGGTCATGATTTCCCTCGACGTTGAATCAAGCGGTCTTGACCCAAGTACCTGTTCCATTCTTTCCATTGGCGCACTTGATACCGATGAACCCACGAATCAATTCTATGATGAGTGTCAGATTTGGGACGGTGCACAGGTTAGTGATGAAGCACTTGCGGTGTGCGGGTTTAGTAAAGAGGAGATTGGTGCTGGAAGCGGAAAGAAGAGTGAAGCCGAACTAATCCGAGACTTCGTTGCATGGGCCACTGACCGTCCTCAGAACCGCACGCTCGTCGCGCAGAACGTTGCATTTGATTTAGGATTTGTTCAGGCAGCATGTAAGAGGGCGGGAATAGAGTCACCGTTCGCACATCGCACACTTGATATACATCCGCTTTGTTGGATGCACATGAAGATGCGCGGACTCAAGCCACCTGTAGAGAATCATCGAACGGGAATAAACTCAGACTTTATTCTGGAGTATTGCGGACTACCAGGAGAACCAAAACCGCATAACGCGCTCACCGGAGCACTTTGGCATGCCGAATGTTTCTCACGCATGGCGTATACTAAAAGCATATTACCGGACTTTAGTACCTTTGAGATACCATGGATGAACGAGACATCGTAAGTGAATTAGATGGACATGCCCAAGAGGGAAGTGATGAAGCAAAAGTACCTCCGGTGCCAACTCCTGCCGAACCAAATACTCCAGAACACCATGAGGTGATGGGGCAGGTTCTTACCAAGGCCATTCAGCGTGGAAAACAGGAAGTACCAGCTGTGCCAGACCCCATGGTCAGCAAGCCAAGCGAGCTTGAAAGCTGGCGCGTGTTTAAGATCATGTCTGAGTTTGTGGAGGGGTTTGAGATTTTACGTAAGTACGGGCTTGCAGCAAGCATTTTCGGATCAGCACGCCAAAGCTTTGCCGTGCATTTCTATGACGACGCTACTGCGCTAGCAGGGAAGCTCGCTAAAGCGGGGTTTGCCGTAATCACCGGAGGCTCTGCAGGAATCATGGAAGCTGCTAATAAAGGAGCATTTGAAGCAGGAGGTGCCAGCCGTGCCTGATCCGATGGTCAGCAAACCAAGCGAGCTTGAAAGCTGGCGCGTGTTTAAAATCATGTCTGAGTTCGTTGAAGGATTTGAAATTCTTCGTAAATACGGCCTTGCCGCAAGCTTCTTCGG
>JAQBQR010000040.1 GCA_028286945.1 Parcubacteria group bacterium
CTTTCCAAGCATAAGCGCCTCAATGAGTACGTGTGACAGGCCTTCATAAGAAGAATTGAGTACAAAAATATCTGCTGCTCCGAGTATGGCTAACGTGTCTGCGTGTGAACGGGGACCGGTGAAAATAACTCGTCCAGAAAGTTTTTCTTTCGCACGCGTTTCCAGCCTGGCACGCTCAGTTCCCTCACCCACAATAGTGAGTGAGGCCGCTCCAGGTAACAAAGCAATTGCATCAATAATTCCTTCGATACGTTTCCACGGAACGAGTCGTCCGATGGTTACAATCTTTGGTGACGCGGCACGCGTCACCTCTTCAGGCACTACCCCGCCCTCTTCTAATTCAATCGCGTTATAGATCACCTTGATCTTTGAAGGTGCTACTCCCCATGCAGTAATAATTCCTTTTAAATAGTTACTTGGAACAATGACGTTCGTAGCGCTCTTTGCCACATGCGTTTGTACTGCGCGTAGTGTTGCAACGGCGAATGGTACACGACCTTTTCGTACAAATGTATCGAGTGAGTCTTTTATACCGAATCGCTGTACACCCTGCTCCCAAGCGTAGTCACCCACGATTTTCACTACAAATGTTTTTCCTCTTAGACGTGCGGCCATGAGCGCAGGAACTCCCACTGAAACAGGATCAAGCGCGAGTATCACATCTGCGTGTTTCGCTGCGCGAAACACGTGCAGGAAATACATAAAGTGCCGAACTATCTTCGGATACTTGCGGACATCACCGAATTTAACCACCGTAACGGGTTCAGGAAATCCGGCTTCAAGAAGCTGCGTATACGTAGCAGGACCTCCAAGGTCTGGCGGATACAGGGGTGTGGCTATGAGGAGCCGCATATGTGACATATATGACTAGTGTACCGGCTTTAGTGGAGACCGTCGAAGAGGGTTTTCATGCGTTCTGCGACCATATTCCAGTCATATTCAGCTATAACCATCGCTTTTGCAGTCTTAGTTACGCGTTCAACCTGAGCAGGATTCGCCAGAATCTCTTCCACAACTGACACAATCTGTTCGGGGGTATTCGCATCAACGGCCCAGCCGGTTGGCTCCTTTTCCGGATTTCGTTTTGCATCAAAAAGGAAGTCACTGATTCCCCCTTCCTGTGTCGCTATGACGGGAATACCTGCCGCCATGGCTTCTATGAATGAATTACCCATGCCTTCCGAACGGCTTGGGCGGATGAAGATGTCGCAGGCGCGCAGCATGAGCGGCATATCGGCGTGAGAAATTTGTCCCATGAAGCGCACCCGGTCCCACAGTCCGCGGTCTTGCACTAAGGTGCGAAGTGAATCTTCGTCTGGACCCGTGCCGTATATAAGGAAGGAAATATTCGCTGGAAGATGTACAAGTGCACGGATGACGTCATCAACGGCATTTTTATGAATGAGTCGCGAGGTGGTAACTAAGAAAACGTCATCATCTTTTTTCTCGAACCGTGCTTTTTCTGAAGCAATGTCATCAGTGGTGAAATCTTTTGCAAATAATGCGGTGTTAACTCCGTTTGGAATAACCTCTCCCTTTCCTGTAAACCCTGCGGTACGTGCCCACGTAAGAAGGAAGGAAGAGATGGCTTGTACGGCTGATGCATTACGAAAGCCATATCGAAGAAGCGGAGCAACGACGCGGATACGAAGGCGTTCGAATACGCGCTCGAAAGGATCACCCTCCTGAATCGTGAGTAGATAGGGTTTGCGAATACCCACCAATCGCATCAGTACAATGGGAAACAGCATGTAGGACATCATTGCCCAAAAGATATCGAATGGTTTCTTCCGATGAAGGCGTAGTGCCGCGCTCGCGGCGAATGGTACATAGAAAATCTTTCCTATGTACGCGATTGGGTGGAAGGTGCCACCTACGGTGGCACCTTTAACACCAACACCCACACGATGCACCGTCACATTTCCGATCTTTTCCTCACGCGGACAATTCGCATCAAACCGATATGCAATAAGATGAAACTCAATATCATTCTCTGAAATGCGTTCTGTTATCTCCTTAATGGCAATCTCCGCCCCACCCACAAACGGGTAGTAGTTGAGGGAGAAAATGAGTATGCGCTTAGCCATGGCGCGTGGTTGTTATGTAGTCAGACAAGGCGCGCGAAGCGCGCCACCCCAACGCATGTGATTTCGTCGTATCGAGCTTTGCAGTCATGCGGTTACCTACACGCTCAGGCAGCATTTCAATATTTCCGCCAAATAGTTCAGCGACTTCAAGTACAGAAAACTCCGCATCTGCCCCAAGACCAAATTCATCCCCTTCCCCTTTTTCGCCCACCAGTATTAGTCCGTCCACGATGTCATCGACATGCGTGAAGATACGGCGCTGAGTACCTGGTGCTGTTACGGTAATGGGCAGTCCGGCCAGAACTTTCTGGCGGAAAATTTCAATTACCGTACCGTACGCACCTGCTCGTTCGCCCGGTCCATATACATTATAAAAATAAGTGATCGCGTACGGTAATCCATACCATTCAGCATAATTGCGAACGAGTTCACTGTTCGTTGCCTTCGACCACGCATAGGGACTTCCGTCTCGCCCAAGCCCTCCATCAGCAAACTTTGTGGATGAACCGGCATACACGAGCTTCACTCCTTTGTTTCTCCAAAACTCCACCACGGCTTGCGTACCTCGCGAATTTAAATCCAGTACCACATTCGGTTCTTCTAAACTCTTTTCAACTCTCGAATACTCTCCTAAATGAAAAATCAGGTCCGGTGTTTCAGGTATAAGCGTAGCAATATCTTTCGTGTGACCCTCCCTATATTCGACGCCCTCTTTATGATTCTCTCGTGACCCAGTGAAGTAGTTATCAAGGGAAATAACCTGGTGACCTTCCTTAACAAGGCGTTCGCACAAATGAGAGCCTATAAAGCCCGCACCGCCGGTTACTAAGATGAGTTTTTGCGTTGCCATGGGTCAGAAATTGATGATTTGAGCATAGCACGCGCCCCGCCAGGAAAGATTCTATCTCTCCTGGCGGGGCTACACTGCTAGTGCCATATGGTTCAGTGGTTAATGTCTGTACTAGCTATAACCATCGTGCATCGTCACACGTTTCTTTTGAGCCTAAAGCGTTTCGTTAAAGATGGAGCGGAGCGTTTGTTCAGGCACTTCGTATGGCTTTCCAGCTGAAGGCGTAGGTGTTGTTGGCGCCGAGTCTTGAGAAGGTGTGGGCGCTGATGATTCTTGTTGCCGAGGTCTTGGTTGGGGTGCGGGCTGTGATCCTCTCTCCGAGTTCCCCTCTGCCCGCGTAAGCACATCAGCAAGGGCACCCTTGAGCGGTACTTTCTCAGCAACTTTCTGTTCTTCTTTCTTTTGTTCCTCCTTCTGCTTGCCTGCCGTCATCGTGCGAAGGATGGCTTTCAAGTCGTCTGCCGTCTTTGAGTTCTGCGCAGGGTCGGGACGTTCGCGTTCAGAATCTGAATTTCCGTCTGCCCGTGATGTGCGCTCTGAACGTTCAGCCTGCTCGCTTCGTTGCGGTGGTCTGTTAGCATTTCGATCTCCTGACTGCTGACGCGGCCGATCATCCTGCCGTGGCGGTCGTAGCGCATCTGTTCGCTGTTCACTGCGTGGTGCTGATGAACGCGGTGCTTGCGAGCCTGAATTTCCAGAGGCTGGACGAGGTGCTGATGAACGCGGAGCGTCAGGGCGAGGCGCCGCTTTCTTTGGAGGTTCGGCAGGGGCGCTTGCTGCGCTCGTAAGTTCCGCCAATACAGCTTCCTCAATACGCGCGCGCGGTGCGCCAAATAATTTTCGAGAATTGGCTAGAACTTCTTCGCGGAATGATCGCGCTGGTGGCTGAATGGGAGGAATACCCACGGCAGAAAATGGACGCGAACCTACACCATCGATCATAAGCGTCAGGTACATCTGGTAGAGCCCTAGGTTAACGAGGTCTTCCTTTAAAAACTCTGGACTGAATATGGGCTCAAGAAATTCTCCATCAAGTGGACCAACTCGATATGATACCGTCGTACCGACGTTTCCGAACACAGCTGCGCGGACTTGTTCTTCCATCTGCTCCACATACTGGTGCGCAATGATGAGATTGAGCGAATATTTTCGAGCTTCAGATAGAATCTCTGCAAAGGTGTCGTTTGCGAAGTTCTGAAATTCATCGACATAGAAATAGAAATTCTTTGCTTGCTTAAGTTGCTCTGGTGCGAGGTCGGCTCGACTCATGGCTCCCAAGAAGATACGCGTCGTGAGCATTGAACCCAGCAGGCGCATGTTCGTGTCCCCTACCAACCCTTTTGAGAGATTTATAAGAAGAATCTTTTTGTTATCCATCAAGTTTCGAATATCAAAAGATGACTTCGGCTGACCAATGATGTTGCGAATGAGTGGGTTGCCGGTGAACTGACCAATCTTATTTTGAATAGCGGGCGTAGCTTCTGCAGCAAATTTATCCGTATACTTTGCGTACTCATCAACCCAGAACGATTTCACCACTGGATCTTTAATGTTATCGACGACCTTCGTACGATATGCCTTGTCGCTATACATACGGTTTACTCCCAGGAGTGTAGCGTCCGGATATTCAAGAAGCGCGAGCAGCGTGTTCGTAAGAATGTACTCCATACGAGCACTCCATGCGTCCTCCCAAATCTTCTTAAAGGTGGCCATAAGTCCGGATACTACGAGGTGACGTTTGTCGTATCCCACGTCTTCCATGACGTTAAAGGCGATCGGGTTTTCCAAGTCGAACGGCGCGAAGTACACCACGTCATTTATGCGGTGTTCCGGAATATAGTTAAGAAGAGTCTCAACAGCACTACCGTGCGGGTCAATGAATGCGAGACCTTCGCCATTTTGAATATCCTGGATGGCCATATTCTCCAGAATCGTTGATTTACCCATACCCGTCTTCCCGATCACATACATGTGACGCTGACGGTCTTTAGCTTTAAGGCCAAATGGTATGCGCTTACCGCGTGAGTCGGTTGCTGCAAAGTACGTAATGCGATCAGGATTATCCATTGAGTTTATTATAGCAAGAGGCGGCGCTCCGCGCCGCCTCTTTATTTATGAAAACGCAATATGCGAACTTCGCGACGGTGGATCAATGCTCGGAGGAACAGAGGTATCCTGATTTGCTGGAAGCACTTCTTTATTTCGCGTGAGGAGGGTGAAGCCAATGACAATAACAGCGAGCCCTAGTACCGGCAATATCCACATAAGCCAGGTAAGCGGAAGGCCGCTCCATGGAGAAATAAGAATGAGGACACCAAGACCAATTAATATTCTTTCGCGGGACATGCCGCTAGTATACCCCAGCGAGTTACGGCGAAACAATGATTACGATCTCGCCTCGAACTTCCTTCTGATGCTCTTTATAATATTCCATGACTTCCTCGGCAGTTCCTGACTGCACTGATTCAAACATCTTGGTGATTTCACGCATGACGGT
>JAQBQR010000015.1 GCA_028286945.1 Parcubacteria group bacterium
ACGAGAATCTTAAAGGGTCTTTATCCGATGAAGTATTTTCATCTTAATAGAGCGCTCGGTGTTCTTGCCGCAATAACCCAAGAGTTTTATAGAGTAGTAATCGGGCCCTATGAAGATACAAAGATTATTGAAAATGGCGCTGTAGAGTAAGTACTTATATGAAAACTGCAAAAACCACCCTGATTGCGTGCTCCGTTATAACGGCCTTTCTCGCGCTCTTGTATTTTGTCTACCTGGCGAGGATTGTCGTTGTGTACTTACTTGTGTCACTCCTGCTTGCGATAGCGATAATGCCACTCGTTCGCTTCTTTGAACGAAAGAAATTAGGACGCATTACCTCAACAGTACTATCCATGCTCCTCATTTTGATCGTACTTGGTTCAATCATTGGTGCGATCGTTGCTCCGTTAGCCTCTGAAGGAGTGCAGCTCGTGCACAATCTTCCAACCATCACGAGAGATGTGTTGAGTAATCCATTTGTAAGTAAATTCATAGCCAATCCACAGCTAAAGGCGGAAATTGCGCAGTTCTCCACAAACGCTTCGGCAATAGTATTTGGTAGCAGCACCAAAATACTTGTTATTACCCGTGGCTTCCTAAGTTTCTTCTCGTCCGTGGCCATTGTGGTGGTATTTACGTTCTTGTTTATCGTTGATGCCGAAATACTTTGGAGCAGATTCTTGAGTTTCTTCTCACTAACGCGTCGCGTGCAGATTGAGAAAACGGCGAAGAAAATCGCACGAGCAGTCAGCGGATTCATTGCAGGGAATCTTCTCATTAGCGGAATCGCCGGAGTTACGACGATTATCCTTCTCTATATTCTCAAAGTGCCGTATGTGTTTGCACTCGCTGCGCTCGTAGCGTTGTTTGATCTCATTCCTCTTGTGGGTGCTGCCATTGCGACGATTGCCGTTGGATTCGTCGCGCTTATACAAGGTCCCATCGTCGCACTCATTGCCGTGGGTGTCCTTATTCTGTATCAGTTCATTGAAGGACATCTCATTCAGCCGCTCGTATATTCAAAATCCATCAATCTCTCAGCACTCCTAATTATCTTGGCCAGTATCATCGGCGCAGAAGTGGCAGGGATTGGCGGTGTTATTTTAGCCATTCCCTTGGCGGCCATTGTAAGCATTATCGCGGGAGAGCTACACGAGGAGTTTTCAAGGAATTAAGTCTTTGCTATATACTTCATTCATATAATCTAACTATTCGAATATGAAAAAGTTCATGGTGCTCTATATGATGCCCGCTTCAGGAATGGCAGACATGATGAAAAATATGACTCCTGAAATGATGGAGCAGGGAAAGAAAGCATGGGGAGACTGGATGGAAGCGCACAAGTCTGACTTGGCGGATTTCGGCGGCGGTCTTGGAAAGAACCTGCGTGTTACGAAAGATGGTAGCAGCGCCCAGTCAAACGATGTGGGGGGATACTCCATCATCCAAGCAGAATCAGCAGAGGCTGTGGCTGAGATACTCGCGAGCAACCCGAGCTTCAACGATATGCCAGAGTCATACATTGAGGTGATGGAGATTTCTTCGATGTAAGTATTCAAAGAGCGTAAATATAAAACAGCCCCTTCGGAACGAAGGGGCTGTTTTATATTTACGTTTGAGATTAATCTTTTTGCACTGCAATGTCTTTCGCTCCGTACACTGATACGTAGAGAAGACCTGCGATGAACCCAAGGTGTGAGATGAACATACCCATTACCATTGGATCGCTAACATGTCGGTAAAAGAGTAGGGCAAGAAGCAGAACATAGAGTGCGAGGATGAAGGCAACGTCGCGAGTTCTATACCCAATGATCAGACAAACACCTGCAACAAGTTCAAAGATGAACGCAAGCCACACTGCTACTTCTGGGAGAGGAATGCCGACAGCTGCTGACTGAGCAACTTCACCGGCATGTCCAACGATCTTGAAGAGCGCACCCACAAGGAACTGAAGACCGAAGATAAGGCGGGCGATGAACGGAGCCCATACTTCGAATGCGCGAGACTTATAGAGAGGAGTCATGAATGTGAGAGTAAATACGGCGTTTAGTTGGTATGGGGCTAAGTATAGCAACGCTCGGAGAGGAGAATGCTCCATACGCACAATCCACATTCTCAGGAATTCGGTTGGTATGAGATACTTAGCTTCTTATGGATGCTAAACAAAAGAAGATTCTGCAGGAGTTTAAGAAGGCAGGTGCACGCATTGAGACGAAGTCTCGTGTAAAGCTCAAAACAAAGGCTGATTTAGCCCTTTTCTATACGCCAGGAGTAGGAGTGGCGAGTTCGTATCTTGCCGAGCATCCGGAGGATGCCCGTGCTCTTTCAGTAAAAAAGAACTCTGTGGCAGTAGTTTCCGATGGCTCAGCGGTTCTGGGTCTGGGTAACATTGGTCCGTACGGTGCACTCCCCGTTATGGAAGGGAAGGCGCTTATTTTTAAAGAAATGGCGAATGTGGATGCGTGGCCATTAGTCCTTGATACGCAGGACGTAGATGAGATCGTCCGTACCGTTATTGCCATTGCTCCATCTTTTGGTGGCATTAATCTCGAAGACATCAAGGCTCCAGAATGTTTCGAGGTAGAACGGCGTCTCATTGAGCATCTTTCTATTCCCGTTATGCATGATGACCAGTACGGTACGGCAATCGTCGTACTCGCCGGCCTTTTGAATGCGGTTAAGGTGGTGAAGAAGCCCCTTAAGAAATTGCGTGTGGTTATTTCAGGTGCCGGCGCAGCCGGCACCGCATGTACAAAGCTTCTGCACCTTGCCGGGATAACCGACATCATCGTGCTGGACCGTTCAGGTGCTATCTACCTTGGTCGCGAAGGGATGAATGCTCCCAAGCAGGAACTTTCAACATTCACGAACCCGAATAAGATTATTGGAAGTCTTGAACAAGTGCTCGAAAGAGCGGATGTATTCATTGGAGTTTCTGGACCGAACCTTCTAACGAGCGAGCATATTAAAACGATGGCTCCAAACGCTATTGTTTTCGCACTTTCAAATCCAGTACCTGAAATACTTCCCGATGAAGCAAAACGTGGTGGTGCCGCGGTCGTTGCCACGGGACGTTCTGATTTTCCTAATCAAATAAATAACGCACTAGTCTTCCCAGGTATCTTCCGCGGAGCACTTGATAAGGGAGTGACAAAGATAACGGAAGAGACGAAGCTCCGTGCTGCAAAGGCACTCGCTGCGCTCGTGCCCACCCCAACCGCCCAGAAACTTCTCCCTGATATCTTCGATAAGCGCGTCGTGCCTGCTATCGCAAAGTCAGTACGATAACACCATGCCAGCAAAAAAGTACCAGCCGCTCATTCACCGCATTGCGCCCTATTCATTTGTGGTGACTATTCCAGATCGCATTTTCCCGTTCGCCTCTCTCGTAAATGGAAAGAAAGTGAGGTGGCGACGTTCATATGAAAAGCGACTTGCTGATATACAGAAGCAATTCGGCGCTGGTAGGTACGGAATGAAACTCGGTGTGTATCGTGAAGTGTGTCATCTTCTTGGCGCGGCCATTTTCATACTTCTGGCTACGGTCCTGTCAAAAATTCTTTTAGGAAATGAAACAGCGGTACCTGCGCTCTTCGTCTTTGCCATGATCGTCATTACGTATCAGGAATTTATCCTCCAGCCACGCACGAATAATCAACACCTTGGGAAGGGCATTGCTGACTGGATAAGCTGGATGGTGCCGATAGGAATGTACGCATTCCTCTACGTCGTGCACTAGTCGCGTTGAATGGCCTGACGAACTCGTTCGTGTACGGTGGAAAGCCACGCGCGGTCTTTAACGAAGTATTCTTCATGGGGCCTGCCGAGTGTCTGCGGAAGTTCACGGAAGGGAACCCATCGGGCTTCCTCGATCTCAAGTGTTGGAGCTAGCTGCGCATGAAGCGGTGCGGCAAACAAAAACATTTTTATAGTTTTCTCCTCTGGTCCGGAGTCCTCAAATGAAACACGGGCACGAGTGAATTCGCCTAAATCATCAAGGAGCTCAAGGTCCGTAAGGCCTGTTTCCTCTGCAATTTCTCTACGCGCTGCTGCTTCATCGCTTTCTCCTGGCTCAACGTGACCCTTTGGCAAAAGCCATGACTGGCTGTTTTTACTAAATACCATTGCTACGGTGCCGCTATCACCAAGCACAATTCCACCCGCCGAACGTGTTTTAAGTACCTCTTCCATACGCTATTCGGGGATTGCGTTCGGGTTTATGACTCCGGACGAGGTGCCTTGGCTGCCCGTAGTCTGTACGGGCAGCGTTTCTACGGCTGAAGGAGCTTCCGCAGGAATAGTGTCTTTATGACTATGAATTAGGAGAAATATAACGCCCAGCACCAGTACAACTACCACTGCAGCACCGAAATACCACTGAGAATCCTTCATATAATTATTAAAATACCACAGAAGGGATAAAGAGATGATGAGGCCCGTACATTATGCCCGGGTCTCCCAGTTATGTTCGTTGTATTTCTCTCTCGATTTATATGCCTCAATAACAGCTCTGACGTGAGGCACCATATTTTCTGGCAATGCATCGAGCGAGAAAAATTGGAGGTCGTCACACTTTTCAGGTTCTGCGTTATGAGGTATTCCTGTGAAATTCTTAGGAATGAAGTAATAGCCCACACGAGCGTGCTCATTTCCTGGGTCGGGACACCAGCGGTGCTGCGTCAACGCAAACTCAAGATCTTCAGGTTTAACCTCAATTCCAATTTCCTCACGCGCTTCGCGCGCCGTCCCCTCACGCATCGTTTCTCCTGATTCTCCGTGTCCGGCAGGGAGGCCATAGTTACCATCTTCATATCCCGTTTGAAAACGACGAGACAAAAGAATCTTTCCGTCCTCGATAAGGAGCAAAAATACTTCTGGTATCAGTTTGAAACGTTCTTTCATGCTTTTGGTGCAACAGGAACGTCGAGAGAATCTTTTTGCTCCAGTCTATTCAAGAGCGGGCGTAAAATCCTCCGAAACTCATTCAGGGAAAATTTTGCGTTGGGAATACCACTTTCTACTTGCTGACAATAATTTCGCACCATGGTCACAAATTCCTGGAGCATGTTTTCTTTGATGTACTCCGGGGTTAGAACTTGAATGCCGTTGTGTTTAAGATCTTGGGCTACCTGCACACCCCAACGATCAATAACCGCCTCGGCCAGCTCTTCTCCTGAAAGTCCCTCTTGTATGAGCTTTTCACAAATTGGTTTCAAGACAACGTCAGGTATGGTAAATGCAGTTACATATAGCTCTTCCAGGTTTGCCTTACTATCCATACTTAATCCACTGCTCGTAATGATGGCATCTACTTTCATATATGCAGGTACAAGTGAAGCGCCATTACTTTCCGCGTAGGTAAACATGGAGTGAATTGAATCATGTCCAAGTGCCCAGTCAGGATTAAATGTATCGAGCGCTTTTGAGAGCCTGCCCCTTGCCACCTGTTCATGGAAGACCTTGGATGACGCCGCCCCCGCCGCAAGTCTTTTTGCAGCATATTGGATATAGTTATCTATATCAGCAAACTCTTCGGAAGTAAGATCTTCAATCCTCAATCCACGGTAGTTACCCGACACGCCTTCCGATCCACTTTCAAGACGATAACCTCCAAACATGGCCGTCACTACTTCTTGCGGGTTTTCGTAAAAACGCTGCAAGTTCTCTGAAGTGTGATACTCAACGGCTTCCTTGTTGCTCCGCAAAGGCCCGCTATTCAGAGAAAAACCTTCTTTCATGGTGGATATAGTATGACATGGCTTGGGCCTATGCATTCGTTTATTTTACTGAACTCGGTTGTTTGGGCGGAGACGGAGGGATTCGAACCCTCGGAGCCGTTTAAAGCTCGCCTCGTTAGCAGTGAGGTACTTTCGACCACTCAGCCACGTCTCCAATATCATATAAGCTAACATTTAAGCGTTAATACGCCAACGTGAGGGGTAGAATATGCTGTGCGCCAGCCGTTTTTAAGGCCTCAACTGCTGCCAGCACGGTGTTTCCCGTGGTTATGACGTCATCCACTACTATATAGGTACGAAGCGGATCGCATGGTTTTACCGCCCGGAAGGCATTTTTCATATTCGTCCGGCGTTCACTTCCAGAACAGCTGGTTTGCGGAGCGGTATTACGGACACGCTCCAACACGTTTTGATTTACCTCTACTCCAGACAGATTTCTGCATGCTACCTCTACAATCCGTGCGGTTTGGTTATACCCGCGCTCGCGTAAGCGAGCGCGGGAGAGGGGAAGAGGGATGATCACCGGCACCGCACTACCATTAAGAGGTACGAACTCGCTCAGAAACTCAAACAGGAATTCACGTAGCACTGCGCCTAGAATCTCTGTGGCACTCATGTTCCCTTCAAACTTTGCTTCGAGAACGCAGGCTTGAACCGTTTCATCTTCATACCGAAGCAAACTAATGACGGGACAATCCGAAGTTCCTGTTCGTACAGGTTCTGCCATGAGAGCAGTTCTATACGTGCCACGCGTGTTTCTCACAATCATTTCCGTTTCTCGCGGGGGAAACACAGAATCCATAAGAAGATGAAGCAGCCGCATACGCCCTGCATGATACAATTTGTGACATGAGCTTCTTATCAAATATTTTTGGGAAGAAAAAGAGTAAAAGTGTCATAGGAGTTGATATCGGATCTTCATCATTGAAGGTAGTACAACTACGCCGCGAGGGAGATACCGCCGTCCTTGAGACATACGGTGAACTCGCACTAGGTCCGTACGCTGGTGGACAGGTGGGTCAGGCTACAAATCTTCCTGCAGATAAGATAGCGGAAACGTTGAGAGATCTCCTCCGTGAATCCAGCGTCACCACTAACGACACCGGTCTTTCCATTCCTTTTTCCCGTTCGCTTCTTCGTCTCATTGAACTTCCTCGTCGTGATGATCCAAACGAACAGCGTACGATGGTGGAGCTTGAAGCTCGCAAATATATTCCTGTACCGGTTTCTGAAGTACAGCTCGACTGGTTCGTCGTCCCCGAACCTATTCCAGAAGGCGCAGCGCCGTCAGATAAGATGAAGGTGCTTTTGGTGGCCGTTCATAATGACGAACTTTCGCTTCTCCAGGGCGTTGTGCAGGGAGCAACTCTTAATGCGACGTTTTATGAGATTGAAATCTTCAGTACTATCCGTTCGGTGGTGAATGAACCCGTGAAGCCCGTACTGGTTCTTGATATCGGTGCTTCCGCCACAAAGGTGTACGTGATTGAGCACGGAGTTGTGGCGTTTTCGCATAACATTCCGCAGGGAGGTCAGGATGTGACCCGTACCATTGCCGCCGCGGGAAATCTTCCCATTGAACAAGCCGAACTCCGTAAGAAACAGCACGGATTTACAGCGGTGGGTGCAAACGTAACCGCACCGTACGAACGAAGCACTATTGAAATTATCTTCTCTCGTCTTTTCGAAGAAGCAAAACGCGCGCTTGCTCAGTACGAAGCAATGAATCAGAAGACCATCTCTACACTCATTCTCACCGGGGGTGGGGGAGTAACGAAAGATCTTCTTCCGTATGCGAAGGAATTCTTTAATATGCCGGTGGAACTTGCCGACCCCTTCTCAAAGGTCGAAGCGCCTGCCTTCATGCGCCCCGTGCTCGCCGAGATTGGTCCTGAATTCGCCGTGGCCGTGGGGCTCGCACTCCGCAAGCTTGAAGAAGTGGTCTAAGTACGTGTGCATAACACCTAGTATTCCCGTTAAGCAGTAGCGTATACTTTCTTTGTGGCTCTTTCTCCCGGCATCCCAACCTCATTTGTTCCTAAGCAACCGGTCCAGCCGGTGCGCCGTCCGATGTCTTCGGGGAATAATCTCTTTCTTTTCGCGTCACTCGCCATAGCTGGGCTCATGGTTATCGCCGCCATCGGCGTTTTTGCATACAACAAATATCTCTACAGCACGCTTTCTCATAAGCAGGCACAACTCGTGCAGGCACAGGCAAAAGTTGATGACAATACTATCGAGGACTTTGTTCGCTTGCGTGACCGTCTCTCAAATGGAAAAGACCTTCTCACAAACCACGTCGTACTTTCGCAGTACTTCGATGTGCTTGAGTCGCTCACGCTTCAGAATGTGAGCTTTAGTGAAATGCATATTGCCGTTGCTGGTGATCACACCGCCACCCTCACCATGAAGGGAACCGCGCGAAACTTTAATGCTCTTGCGGCGCAGTCTAATGCGTTTGCCGGAGAGAAGCGCATTAAGCGTGCGATCTTCTCAGATATCAATCTCACTACGACTAAGCTCGTGAGCTTTTCTCTGACTGCAGATATTGATTCAAAGCTGATTGTGGCAGGCACTGCGGTATCGCCTTCAGTACCGGTTACCACAACCACGACGCCTCCACCAGCCGCAACCGTACCTGTGGTACCAGCTACAACCACCGTGCCGGTAAAAACCTCCACCACTCCTGTAAAAACTGGTACGGCAACAACCACCCCATAGCCTATGTCACGACTCCTACCTTTCATCGCCATTTTGTTCGCCATCGTGTTATTCCTTTTGTACATCAAGCCAACGTATTCAGGCTCTATTCATGATACGAAGCAGCAGATCGGAAGCTATGATCAGGCCCTCGCCGCCGCTGACCGTTTCCAGGCAAAGGAAGCGCAGCTTACTCAAGCTCGCTCACAAATTCCTGCAGACAGCCTTGCTCGTTTGAATTCCTTCCTTCCCGATGGTGTTGATAATGTGCAGCTCATCCTTGATATGGATGCACTTGCTGCACGCTCAGGTATTACGCTTTCAGATTTCAATACCGACGGTTCAAATACAAAAACAACGGGTCCAACAAATGCCTCAACACCACCAGTGGCAAATATTCCTCAGACCTCTCCAAACCTTGCCCTCAACTCTTCGTCACCGATTGATTCGCTCAACCTTACGTTCAAGGCGACGGGTACCTACAGCTCATTCCGTGCATTCCTTTCTGGCATGGAGAACAGTCTCCGCCCGCTCGACGTGGTGAATCTCGATGTTACGCAGGCAAAGAATGGTGTTTACACCTACGGAGTGACGGTTCGTATTTATTGGCTACACTAGAACTTATGTCACGAAGTACACTCATCTTTACGGTTTGTCTGGTCATCGTCGCTGGTGGTCTTGGCTACTATTTCTTTTTCTTTAACTCAAACACTGATGCAGCTCTTAGTTCAGGACCCATCACGGCAAGTGATGCAGAACTTTCATTCATCAGTCTTGTAGGGAAGCTCGAGCCAATTACCTTTGATACCAGCATTCTTTCTGACCCTCGTTTTACAGGACGCCAGGATATCCGCACTGCCATCGTTCCCGAGGCCGCAGGCCGCAAAGATCCATTCGCAAGCATTGGCCAGTAACGCTGTCCTCGTACGCACACCCCGCACGCTTCATGCGTGGTATATGATACGAATACAAGCTCGCTAGAGTATTTTTTGATGCATGAACATTATTTCGATTCTCATTGATGACGGCACCCTCAATAAAGACGATGCGACGAGCATCGCGAGCGAAGCGCAGTCTAGCCAAACGCCGGTAGAGACACTGCTTGAGCGAAAGGGCATTACGCAGGAGGCGATTCTTAAGGCAGCGAGCAAGCGATACGACATGCCGTATCGTGTTCTCTCAAGTGCTCCCATCGGAAAGGAGGCGCTGGGGTATATTCCGGAAGAGTCAGCTCAGCACTATGGCTTTGCTCCAATCGCCTTCAAAGATGGCGCTCTTGAGGTCGGAATCACTGATCCTGACAACATTGAGGCGCTCGACGCGTTGCAGTTTATTGCAAACCGCGTCGGGCTTCCGTATAAGCTTTTCATAATTTCTCAGGCAGGACTTTCAAAGATACTTGATGAGTACAGCAGCCTTACGGGGGAGGTCACCGAAGCACTTTCAGAACTAGAGCCACCAACGGAGATTGGAGATGATGGCAAAGACGACGGTAAAGATGATCACGTCATCAAAGAAGACGCGCCAGTGACGAAGGTTGTGGCAACGATTCTTCGCTACGCCGTAGAAGGAGGTGCCTCCGATATTCACATTGAGCCAACGCCGGAGAAGACTCAAGTTCGCTTCCGTATGGATGGTGAATTGCACACCTCACTTGAGCTTCCGGCAAAAGTGCATCCAGCCGTGGTGGCGCGTATTAAAATTCTTTCGCAGATGCGTCTCGATGAACGACGCAAGCCGCAGGACGGACGTTTCTCCGCTACTGTGGAAGGGAAGCGCATCGACTTCCGCGTCTCAACGTTCCCAACGCAGTTCGGCGAAAAGATTGTGATGCGAATCTTGGACCGCTCGCGGTCCGTTGCAACGCTTGAAAGCCTCGGCTTTACGGATGCTGATCTTAAGACCGTTCGTGCAATGATTGAGCGTCCGTACGGCATTATCCTCATTTCAGGACCGACAGGTTCTGGTAAATCAACGACGCTCTTTGCCATGCTTTCGGCATTGAATCGTGAGACGGCAAACGTCGTGTCCGTGGAAGACCCGGTTGAGTATGAAATTCCCGGCGTAGCACAGTCTCAAGTACACCCCGAGATTGGATACACCTTCGCCTCTGGTCTGCGTTCCATTCTTCGTCAGGACCCGGACATCATCATGGTGGGAGAAATCCGCGATAAGGAGACGGCACAGCTGGCTATTCAGGCTGCGCTTACTGGTCACTTGGTGTTCTCTACCATTCACACGAACACAGCCGCAGGCGTTATTCCGCGTCTCGTGGATATGGGTGTTGATCCGTACCTTATTGCGCCAACGCTCATTGCTGCCATCGGTCAGCGTCTTGTGCGTAAGCTTTGTGACGGTGCTGGTCATGCCATACCGGTAAGTGAAAGCATCAAAGCTCGCCTCGAAAAAGATTTCTCTGATCTTCCAAAGGATGTTCGTGACACGCTGCCTCCGTTCGATACTATTTACGAAGCAACATCGACTCCTGACTGTCCGAACGGTACGCGCGGACGCCTCGCCGTCTTCGAGATCATGCAAATGGATAAGGATCTCGAAAAAGTGGTTCTCGAAAGCCCTATTGAAGAGAAAGTGTATGAAGTGGCGCGTGCAAAAGGCATGTTTACCATGCGCGAGGATGCTATTATTAAGGCACTGGATGGGAAAATTCCGTTCCAGGAAGTCGATACTTTGGGCGGCTCTCTCCTCGCTGATGAAGAAGTTACTGAACTTGCAGACGAGGAAGCCGTTCAAGCGGCATCATAATTTTGCTTATACCCATGGCGTATCGAATCTACCTCGTCGATGATGACCGGTTCCTTCTCGACATGTATGCCGTTAAGTTCAAGGCTGCAGGTCACGAAGTGACGGCGTTTCAAGGCGGTATGGCCGTGCTTGAGGCTCTCAGAAAAGATCCGGCACCAGATGCGGTGCTTCTTGACGTGGTCATGCCAGAAATTGATGGATTTGGCGTGTTGGAGATAATCCGTAAGGAAAAACTAGGCGGGCCTGCTATGAAAGTGATCATTCTTTCTAATCAGGGTCAGCCATCAGACGTTGAACGCGCGACGACATTGAAAGTAGACGGGTACATCATCAAGGCGTCAGCCATTCCTTCAGAGGTGTATTCAGAGACTATTCGCATAATTGAACAATCTAATCAAAAAGGAGCATGAGTGATGCAAAGACAGTGGTAGGAAATCTTCTTGATCTCGTTATTGCCGAAGGGGGTTCAGACCTCCATCTTTCGGCTGGCAGTAATCCGATCATTCGCGTTTCAGGTTCACTCGTACCACTTTTACAGCAGAAGGTTCTTACTCCTGTTGATACCATGGCCATTCTTGAGGCGATGGCTCCTGCTGAACGCTTTGCATTATTGACGACCAAGCAGTCGATCGACTTTTCGTACTCGCACACTGATAAATATCGTTTCCGTGTAAACGGATTCATCGTACAGGGTGCTGCAACGCTCGCGATGCGTCTTATCCCGCACGAGACGCACACTTTTGAGAATCTGAACCTTCCTCCAATCCTCGAAGTATTCACGCAGCGTACGCAAGGCTTCTTCCTCATCGTGGGACCGGTGGGACAGGGAAAGTCCACCACTATGGCTGCAATCATTGATCGTATTAACGAGACTCGTGCAGAACACATTGTGACCATTGAAGATCCGGTGGAATACATCTTCGATCAAAAGAAGTCACTCATTCACCAGCGCGAAGTGCATGTTGATGCGCCTGACTTCCAGAGCGCGCTTCAGTCAGCATTCCGTGAAGACGTTAACGTGATCATGGTGGGAGAAATGCGTGACCAGGAAACTATTTCAAGCGCCGTTACCGCTGCTGAAACGGGTCACCTCGTGCTTTCAACGCTCCACACAAATAACGCAGCACAGACCATTGACCGTATCATCGACATGTTCCCGCCAAATCAGCAGGGTCAGGTACGCGTTCAGCTTGCAGGTTCTCTTGCTGGCATCTTCTCTCAGCGTTTGGTCCCGCGTATTCAGGGCGGTCTTATTCCTGCATACGAGCTTCTCATCAACAACAGCGCCGTTGCAAACTTGATTCGTGAAGGACGTACCCATGAAATCTCAACGGTTATTCAAACCAGTTCCCAGGAGGGCATGATTGATATGGATCGTTCACTCGCTGAGCTTGTGCGCCGTGGGGAAGTGACCATTGAACACGCGTATGAACGTGCTTCTGACCCTAAGACGTTTGAGCGCTACATGTAACATTAGTCTATGCTTTTTAACTATCACGCCCTCGACCCAGATGGACATGAACGCGAAGGTACCGTCGAGGCACTTTCGATGGACGTTGCTGTCGGTACGCTTCAGCGTCGCGGGCTGATTGTTTCTTCTATTGAGCCTGCGGCAAAGAAGTCGCCACTCTCCATTGAGATTTCAATATTTAAACAAGTTTCAAATAAGGAGGTGGTTATTCTCTCGCGACAGATTGCGACGCTCTTTGAGGCACAGGTGTCGGCACTACGTATTTTCCGTCTCCTCGCTTCAGAAGTTGATAACAAGCATCTTTCAGAAATTCTTACGCAGGTTGCCGACGATCTCCAAGGAGGTTCGCCTATAAGCAAGGCGATGGCACGCCACCCGAAAGTGTTCTCGAAGTTTTACGTAAACATGGTGCGTTCAGGTGAAGAGTCAGGAAAGCTTTCAGAGACATTCGGCTACCTCGCTGATTATTTGGACCGTACGTACGAAGTAGTGAGTAAGGCACAGAACGCGCTCATTTATCCGGCCTTCGTTATCGGCGTCTTTGTCATTGTTATGGTGCTCATGCTCACCATCGTTATTCCGAAGATTAGTTCGATTCTTACCGAATCCGGTCAAGCGATTCCGCTCTATACGCAGATTGTTATTGGTACTTCAAACTTCCTTGTGCACTATGGTTTGTTTATCTTGATTGCGCTTGTCATTGGTGCGGTCTTTCTCTTCCGCTATCTTCAAACCCCAACAGGGAAGCTTTTCTTCGATAGTTTCAAGCTCGATGTTCCGTACATCGGAGATCTGTATCAAAAACTCTATCTGTCACGTATTTCTGATAACTTCGCAACGATGCTTATTTCAGGCGTGCCGGTAGTTGAAGCCGTTGAGATTACTGCGTCTATCGTAGGAAGCGCCACGTATGAACGCATTCTTGCAGATACCGGTGAAGCGGTGAAGGGAGGCTCATCCATCTCTGACGCACTTGCACGCCACCCAGAAATTCCTGGCATTATGACGGCCATGATCAAAGTGGGTGAGGAGACAGGAGAACTTGGAAACATTCTTTCAACGCTCGCGAAGTTCTATCAGCGCGAAGTTTCTCAGGCCGTTGATACGCTTGTGGACCTCATTGAGCCGCTCATGATCGTGCTCCTTGGTCTTGGCGTCGGTACGCTCCTTGCGTCCGTGCTCATTCCTATCTACAACCTCGCTGGTTCTATTGGCTAAACGCTCTTTATCCACACGCACATCCAAGGGGCGGTGGGCAGTCACGTACAATACAGAAAGCGGATATATTATTAACCCGCGTCAATTACTTATTATTTCTATGAAATTAGTTTCTTCCTCAGTACGACGTGGTTTCACCCTCATCGAACTCCTCGTCGTTATCGCCATCATCGGCATTCTCTCAGCCGTGGTGCTCGCCAGCCTCAACACTGCCCGCAGTAAGGGTGCTGACGCCGCTATCAAGTCAAATATTGATAACGCACGCGCTCAGGCTGAACTCTTCTATGATTCACAGTCACCTCAGACGTACGCTGGTGTTTGTACGGCACTTGCTACAGCTAACGGACTCGCATCTTTGCAGACCGGAGTTACGAACGCAGGAGGTACACCTAACTGTGTATCAAACGGAACGACCTGGTTGTTCTCTTCACCTCTTAAAACACAGGTGGCGGGAGTAACTCAATACTTCTGTGTAGATAACACAGGTAAGTCTGAAACGACGGCAACCGCACCTAGTTCTACCGCTGGGTCAGCGTGTCCATAAACAGTAATATCTTGTGCACTTGAAAAGAGCCGCCCGAAGGGCGGCTCTTTTCTGCATGCTAGTATTATTTCATTAAGATTATTTTACCTATGCGATCCCGAACACACTCTGCTGGTTTCACCCTCATCGAACTCCTCGTCGTTATCGCCATCATCGGCATTCTCTCAGCCGTGGTGTTGGCATCACTGGGCACCGCTCGCGCTAAGGGAAACGATGCTTCGATTCGCGCAAACCTTGTTAATGCCCGTGGACAGGCAGAACTCTTTTACACCTCAAACGGAGATGCCTATGTGGTAACGGCAGGAGGAGCTTCAGACATGTGTTCCGCTACCGGACTCGCAAACGGAGTAAAAGGTGTCTATACCTTCCTAGCTGCCGCAGCAAATGCTGGTGGAGGCACCGTAAAGACGTTAGTTACGGATACAAATGTCCCAGATGCGAATGTTGTCCTCTGTCACGCAACGCCAAATGTATCATCAGGCCCGTATGCTCCTTATAACGCTTGGGCAATGGAAGCGCCGCTTAAGGGAACCTATGCAGGGTATACAAATCCTTTCTTCTGTGTCGACAGTTCAGGTTTTGCTGGTATCTGGAACCATTCGTCCCTCGCTTCTGGTGATGCGAAGTGCATGTAAGCATGGAAGTACTTATTGAAATATCATTCGCAATTCTAGGCGCAGTTATTGGAAGTTTCGTTGGGGTAGTCGCTGAGCGTGCGTATACCGGTCAGTCATGGAAGAAGGGAAGGTCACGCTGTAACTCGTGTAATGAAAACTTGAAGGGACGTGATTTGATCCCGGTATTTTCCTGGCTATTCAATAAAGGACGCTGCCGTATGTGCCATGCGCGCATTGCTGGTGCATATGCACTCTATGAGCTCACCATGGCACTCATATTTTTCTTTGCGTACCAGACGTATGGACTCACACTTTTGCTCTTCGTGTTCCTAGTTGCGATAGCAGTGCTGGCATTCATAACTATTTACGACCTCCGACACACCATAGTTCCTCCTGGAGCAGTAACGGTATTTATTATTCTTTCGGGATTATTTGCCATGCTTTCCTCAGGAAGTCTCATAGTGTTTCTCCACACGCTTTTGCAGGCAGCTGTGATTGCCTTCGTGTTTTTTCTCTTGTATCTCTTGTCTCGTGGTCGCGCCATGGGTTTCGGCGACACTCCCGCTGTCTTCGGACTTTCTCTTCTCGTAGGCAGTGCTGCCGTTGCCGGCGTCCTCTTCTCTTTCTGGGTAGGAGGAGTTATCGGCATATTTATTTTGGCGTTCAGGAAGGGAGGGCCTAAAATGGGTATAGAGGTGCCGTTCGTACCATTTATGGTCGCCGGCTTTCTCCTCGCCCTCTTTACCCAATGGAATCCACTGTCGTTTTAACTGCTCCCGCTGAAACATCTGCACCACGCGGCTTTACGCTTGTGGAGATGCTCGTCGTGTTGGCCATAATTGCCATCATCACCGCGGTGGCAGTCACGGGGCAGTCAGCTTTTAACCGCACACTCCTTCTTACGGACACCACGTACGGCGTTGCGTTCTCTGCACGCCAGGCGCAGTCATTTGGTATATCAAGCCGTAAATTCGGTTCGGTGCAAAACGCGGGATACGGACTTCATTTTTCAAGCGTAACGCCTACCACCTATACCCTTTTTGCAGATACCTTTGCCGCGTCAGGCGGCGCTTCAGTAATGCCGACTGGCTGCCCTGCCGCTACTGCACCAGCGAATAGACCTCAGGAACAAAAACCAGGTGATTGTCGTTTTGAGGGAACTGATGGAACCGTAAGCGCATACACATTTGGCCGAGGGTTTGTCATAAAAAGATTTTGCGGCAAGGTGGGTGCCACAAATTATTGTTCGGACGGAAGTCCCTCATTAAGTTCGCTCGATGCAGTGTTCACACGCCCTAACACCTCAACAACGCTGAGCGGTCTGGTTAACGGCAGTTCACTTACCACGTTTACGTGTGCTGAAGTGACCGTTGGTGACGGAACGGGACAGGCGTCGAAAACGATTCGCATTTCTTCGCTGGGTGAAATATCCATAGGCCAAACCTGCCCATAGCCATGATGACTCAACACACATCACGCAGAAATAGTTCATCAACACAGAATCGAGGATTTACGCTCGTTGAGCTTATCGTTTCCATCGGACTTTTCACTATTGTGGTAACTATCGCGATGAGCGCGTACCTTTCACTTATCTCATTAGATCGTAAGGCGCGCGCAACGAATGACCTGGTTTCAAATCTTTCATTCGTGATGGAAAGTATGAGCCGCAACATTCGCACTGGAACATCGTATGCCTGCGGCGGATATGGAAGCGGCCCAAACTGCTGGGGCGGTGGAGGTTCGAGTGCCTTTTACTTTGTTGACGAAACACCACAGTCCGTAACGTACCGCCGAACGGTATCAAATGGAATTGGCGGCGTTGGTATCTGTACGGGCACCACGGTCTGTAACGATTCAACTGCAACGCCGCTCACGGATCCTCGCATTAATATTACGAATCTCACGTTCTATACTGACGGCGTTGGCAACGATCCGTTGAATCAGCTCAAGCAGCCGCGGGTACTCTTTACCGTTACGGGCACGATTACCCCTGACCCAAAGTCTTCACCCATAACCTTCACTATTGAGGGAGGGGCAACAGAGCGACTCATTGAACTGTAATATGACTATTTTATCTTTTACATCGTCTACGTCAGTCCGAGGCTTTACCCTGGTGGAGACGCTCGTGGCCATCGCCATTCTTATGCTTGCCATTACGGTACCGTTCTATTCCGTGCAGCAGTCCATCAATGCTTCGAATGCGGCCCGAGATCAGCTCGTTGCTTCTTCTCTGGCACAGGAAGCTGCTGAGTACATTTATTATCTGCGTGATACAAATTACTTGAGTACGACGGGATGGCTCACGGGCATGGATAATTGTTTAACAACAAATGCACCATATGGTTGCGTGGTTGATCCGTCTCAAAACACCCTTACAAGCTGTACTGGCTCAGGATGTCCCGTGCTGAATATTAGCGGTTCGAATCTCTATACGCAGACCGCAGGAACTGGCACACGCTTCACTCGTAAGGTGCAGATTGAGCAATTGGCTGGCGGTACGCAGGCTAAAGTGACGGTCCTCGTAACCTTCTCAAGCGGACATCACACTTATTCAGTGACGGTTGTTGAGAACCTTTATAATTGGCTATGATGTACCACCCCCGCGGCTTTGCGCTTATCATCTCTGTCATCATCACCTCGGTGGTGCTGGCTGTTGGAATTGCACTTATTGATATTGCGTATAAACAAGTACTCCTTTCCTCAAGTGCAAAGAATTCACAAGTTGCTTTTTACAATGCAGATTCAGGACTTGAATGTGCGCTGTATTGGGACCAGAAATTTAATGCCTTTGATTACAACGCTCCTTTGCCAGCTACAAGCTTGTCGTGCGACCTTCAACAAATATCAGTTAACCCGCCTTCTAGTTACAGTACCAATCAAAGCGGCGGTACTCGCGTAACAACCTTTAACATTCCGTGCCCTGGAAGCGGATATTCTTCCACAATCACTATTTATAAGCAGAATAGTGGTACTACAGATTTGTACTCGAATGGCTACAGCACCTGCGATTCCGCGAGCCCGAGCCGTATAGAACGAGGCCTGAAAGCTAATTATTAGAAGTTTTTCGTGCGAGGTATACTGGTCTTATATGGCAGTTTCGAATGAGGTACAGGAACGCGTGGCGCAGCTACGCGAAATAATCCAGAAGTATCGTACGCTTTATCACAAAGAAGATGAGTCTCCCATTTCTCCGGAAGCGCTGGATTCTTTGAAGCGCGAGCTTTCTGAACTCGAGGCGAAATACCCTGAACTTAAGAATGCCAAGTCACCAACGCAGACGGTGGCAGGAGGAGTGCGCGCAGGGCTGAAGAAGGTGCGGCACGAAGTGCCGCAATGGTCTTTGGATGACGCTTTCACCGAAGCAGACTTTCGAGCCTTTGATGAGCGCGTTCGTCGAGGTTTGCAAAAGGCAGGTATTTCAGACGCGCCTATATATGACTGTGAACTTAAGATAGACGGTCTTCACATTGTAATGACCTACGAGGATGGAAAACTAAAGACGGCGGCAACGCGTGGAGACGGCGTTACGGGGGAAGACGTTACGCATAATATTCGCACTATTAAGAGCGTGCCGCAGGAACTCCCCGAAGCAGTCTCACTTATTGTGGAAGGGGAGGTGTATTTAACACGTTCTGGTTTTAAGAAATTGAACGTGCTTCGCGAAAAGAATGGTGAGGCGTTATTTGCAAATCCGCGTAACGCAGCCGCTGGCTCTATTCGTCAGATTGATCCTGCGATGGCCGCTGCGCGTCCGCTTGGAGTATTTTTGTACGACATTGATCAGCTCAGTACCGGCTTTCCTGAAACTCAGGAGGGTGAACTCGCATATCTTAAGAAGCAAGGACTGCCTGTAAATCCGCACAGCATTACGGTAAAGAGCGTCGAAGAGGTTTTGAAATTCTGGAAGTCTTGGGAAGGAAAGAAGCGTGAGAAAGAAGACTATCAGATCGACGGAATCGTCATTAAGGTAAACGACCGTGCCCAGCAGGAAGCACTTGGATATACCGGAAAAGGTCCTCGCTTTTCCATTGCGCTTAAGTTTCCTGCAGAGCAGGTGACCACGGTAGTGGAAGACATCGTGTTACAGATTGGGCGCACCGGTACGGTCACTCCTGTGGCACAGCTCCGTCCGGTATCAGTGGCAGGAACCACGGTGGCTCGGGCAACGCTTCACAACGAAGATTTTATAAAGGAAAAGGATTTACGCATTGGCGACACAGTCATTCTGCAGAAAGCAGGAGATATTATTCCTGAAATTGTGCAGGTGCTTACCGAATTCCGTACGGGTAAAGAAAAGAAGTGGAGTTTTCCGAAGCGCTCAGCATTATGTGGGGGAGAGGGAGAAATTGAGCGGGTGCCGGGCGAAGCACGGCACCGCTGTAAGGTGGCAGGTTCATACACGCAGCTGTCTCGTACGCTTGCGCACTTTGCAGGACGCTCAGCATTTGATATTGATGGGCTGGGTGCGAAGACCGTGGAGCTTTTAATGGAGCACGAACTCGTTTCATCATTTGATGATTTCTTTACCCTTACGCGCGATGAGGTGCTTGCGCTCCCAAGCTTTAAAGAAAAGTCAGCAGATAATTTAATGGAAGCTATTGAACGCGGAAAGCAGGTATCACTTGATCGTCTACTCGTGGGACTTTCTATTCTGCACGTGGGAGAGGAGACTGCGTATGTGCTTGCGCAGCACTTTCGCACCATGGCCGCGCTCCGCGCGGCCCGCGAAGATGACCTCGCACAGGCAGAAGGAGTGGGAGAAGTTGTGGCACGTTCAGTTTCCACGTGGTTCGCTAATCAGGAAAATAACGCTCTCTTAGACCGTCTCCTTCCGCACCTTTCAATACAGGAAGTAGCAAAGCCTGCGAAGAACGCACCTTTATTAGGTCAGACCGTAGTGGTTACCGGTACACTTCCTACGCTTTCACGAGAAGACGCTGAAGCGTACGTTCGAACAGCTGGCGGCACGGCAGGAAGTTCGGTATCAAAAAAGACCGCCTTCTTGGTGGCTGGAGAAAACGCCGGTTCAAAGCTTTCAAAGGCAGAGGAGCTGGGCGTTGAGGTCATCGATGAAGCGGAGTTCCTTCGCCGCATAGGGGTGTGATACAGTGCTCGTATGTCATCAACGCCGAACGAAACTCCTCTTGAAACCCTTGCGCGTCTTTCTACGCTTGCGCGCATTGCCGTTCCTGAAGATCGAAAAGAAGCTTTGGCCTCTGAATTCCAGAGCGTGATTGCGTACATTGCCCAGCTCAATGAGCTCGATATTTCAGTTTCTGGAACCCCCGTCCTGCCAGCAGTTCATAACGTATTCCGTGAGGACGGAAATGCATATGAGGCCGGTTCGTGGACAGAAGAAATTGTGAAAGCATTTCCTGCAAAGTCCGGGAATGCTCTTGCGGTAAAGAAAATCATTTCTCATGACTAGTACAAAGCCTCTAAACGAATACTCCATAACTGAGGCGGCGCGCGCTTTGCGCGCGCATGAGTGCACTGTCCGCGAACTTTGGGATGCCTGCATGACTGCCGCACAGGCACGAAACGCTGAACTGAATGCCTACCTCGAACTCTTCGCACCGGACGAAGATGCCATCACGGCTGCACAGAAGCGCATTGATACAGAAGGTGAAGCTGCACCCGCACTTTGCGGTATTCCTCTTGCCATCAAAGACAACATTTTAATAAAGGGACAAATTGCGAGCGCATCTTCAAAGATGCTGGCAAACTATGAAGCGAGCTATGACGCTACCGTCATTGAAAAGCTTAAAGCTGCAGGCGCTCTCTTCTTGGGACGCGTAAACATGGATGAATTTGCCATGGGCAGTTCAACGGAGCATTCCGCATACGGACCAAGCCGTAATCCGCACGACCCATCACGCGTACCAGGCGGTTCGTCAGGAGGATCAGCCAGTGCTGTTGCCGCAAACATGGCCATTGCCGCACTTGGTACTGATACCGGTGGATCAATTCGCCAGCCGGCAGCACATTGTGGTCTCGTTGGGCTTAAGCCAACATACGGTGCTGTCTCTCGCTACGGTGCTATTGCGCTCGGTTCTTCACTCGATCAAATAGGTCCGCTTACAAAAACAGTTGCAGATACAAAAGTACTCTTTGATACGTTGCGTGGACAAGACGAACGCGACAGCACAACTACTTCTGAAGGTTTCTATGCTTCGCGCACGCAGGGAAACACGCTTCGTATTGGTGTCCCGCGCTCTTTCATTGAAGGGGTAGATGCGGACGTAAAGACGGCATTTGAAGAAACGCTCACACGTCTTGAAGCCGCAGGCCATACGTTGGTGGATATTGAACTTCCCACAAGTACCTACGCGCTCCCCGTGTACTACGTCATCATGCCGGCCGAGGCATCCACAAATCTTTCCCGCTATGACGGCATCCGATACGGACTAGCAAAGCGTGGAGCAACGCTGCTTGATGATTATATTGAGAGTAAGACTGAAGGTTTTGGATCCGAAACACAGCGCCGCATATTGCTTGGCACGTTTGTACTATCTTCAGGATACATTGATGCGTATTACCGCAAAGCAGAAGCAGCACGAAATGTACTTCGTGCAGAATACGGTACGGCGTTCGAGTCATGTGACGTAATTGCATTCCCAACAACGCCATCACCCGCCTTTAAATTTGGTGAGAAAACAAATGACCCGGTGGCGATGTATCTGGAAGATATCTTCACCGTGACTGCAAACCTTACCGGAATGCCTGCAATTTCTGTTCCTATGGGAATGGTAAAGCGCGAGGAATCAACTCTCCCTATCGGTATCCATTTCACCGCTGCGCATGGTGAAGAAGAAACCCTGTTCAAAATCGGTGCTGCGGTCACCGGTGAAGCGTTATACTAGTAAGTAATGCAAACAAGCGGACCAGACGTCCATTTCCTTAACGTCGAATATTTCTTTCGTCTTCTCTATAATCTTTTCCATGGAATTCATGGCGGAGCAGGAGGTGGAGTTTCCACCGGCGGATTGCTCGCAGTACTCAGTCATCTCTGGCTACTTCTTACGGTACTCGCGTATTTGTTCTCGCTCGCTGCTATAGGCGTCTTTGTGTACGCAACGCTTCGTTTGTTCCAGACGCGTAAAGATGAAGAGCCTCGCTACGAAACGATAACTCCCGAAGCCGAACATGCGCTCGTTGAACACTCGCGATGGAAATACATCATGCAGCTTATTGAAAGTGGTCTGCCGGGTGATTGGCGTAATGCCATTATCGAGAGCGACATTATGCTCGATGAACTTCTCTCGCGTTTGGGATACCCAGGTATCTCAGTGGGGGAGAAGCTGAAGGCGGCTAATTTCAGAACTATCCGAAATGCCTGGGACGCACATATGGTGCGTAATGACATTGCGCACCAGGGCTCAGCCTTTGAACTTACAGAGCACGTTGCGCATCGCACCATCGCAAATTACGAGGCCGTGTTTAGAGAACACAACGAAATCTAATCTTGCTTTTAGGGCGAATTGCCTTATAGTATCTCTTATAGCGGGGTAGAGGAGAGGTACCTAGGGAGGCTCATATCCTCCAGACGCCGGTTCGATTCCGGCCCCCGCAACACGGTTGTAACGTCAGGAACCAGTACCGACGCCCGCCAAATCGGGTACTGTATCGGCCCTCATGTTCATCAGAAAAAGCCAGCACTGTATGTGCTGGCTTTTTCTGTGTTCAAATACTTTTAGCATATTCGGAACCGGTAGCAAATTCCTTCTCAGGAGCAGTACATACATTTGCACCCTTATTAATGAGCTATACTTCATCTATGTCTGAGGATTTACCGCAAAAACCAAGATCCAAGCTTAATCAGGCTATAAAACTTCCTCCTTTAGGAGATTCGTATCGAGAATCTCCTAAACAAACTTCGAACGTAAACGTACACGAAAGAACATTCCTGCTGCAACCTGAAAATATATCGATTGGCCCTAATCATACCAACGCGGAAACAAGTTCAATCGACACCGCAATTCAGGCGTGGGAAGAATCGATTACTGAGTTGAGACGAACGATAAGGGTTGCTGAAGAAAGAATGGCGATGGACGATGATTCATTCAATGAAATGTTCGGCGCATTAGCTGAGCATTTCAGGGAAAGAATTCCAAGTCTGATTAAGGAGGATCAAGAACGTATAACAGAACTCGAAGCGCTAACGCTTGCTCTAAAGAGGAAAAGAATAGGTCTTACTGAGTAAACAACCTGTGTATCTGTTTGGGACTATTACTGTTTCAACAAACTATCTTTCTGTTCTTTCATGCTTCGCCAAATATCAATCGTGTCTCTATTCTCAATTGCTCCGAGCAAAGCACAATAAAAATGTTCATCTTCTGGATGACCCTCGTCAATAAGTAGTTGGTAAGTATTTTGCGCACCATTGGCTTTTATGTCCTCAACACTACGGATACCAACACGCTCTAACCATTCCATGCGCTCCTGACTCATGTTTTTTACTGTTTGCATACCACTTTACTGTATCATGCGGCCAAAACAGGAGCGGAATTAATTGTGACCGTGCTGGGTACGTTACCGGCCCCCGCAACAAGATTGTGAAATGTACAAAAGCCGCTGCAAAGCGGCTTTTGTACTAGATAATCCAAGCTATACTTTCTTCATGAATAAGAAATCTCTTCTACTGGGCGTCCTACTTATTGTAATAGTTGGAGCAGGTGTATATTGGTATTCAACTACTCATCCAAAAGTTGTTTCTGCAGCTACGGTGAACATCAATAAGTCTTCTCTCACCACTAGTTCCACAACCCCAACTATCTCTGGTACAGCTCAGGGGGCAACTCAAGTTCTTGTGCAGATTGAATCGGAAAATATTGGAGCAGGATCTGATGGGGTGATGGGAAGTTGTACCGCACAGGTTTCTTCTGGAGGTGCATGGAGCTGCCGGGTAGTTCTTGCTGGCAAAGCTTCAATACTCAAATCTGGAAACTATGCCGTAACGGCGGTCGGTCTAGACGTGAATGGAAATTATACGCTGCCTTTAAAGGAGGTATTATCCATTTCCCAGAATTCTTCAGATGCTTCTTCTGACAGCACTGTTGCCCTTACGATAACTCCCGTATTGCCGTACAACTATACAAAGCAGAAGTACCCGTACTTCGAAGAAGGAGCCGCGCCGTTAGCAGTCAATTTCACTGCTAACGTCCCGTCTTCATTGCTTAATAAGTCGTATGATATCGATCATCCGGATGGCCACAACCAAATGTACATTCTCGATACAGGTGACGGTACTACCCTTGTAGGCAGTGTGCTCTCAACGCAAGGCACGATATTCAAACAATATACCTATCTCTTTCCAGGTACGTATACTGCTAAGTTGTATTTGAATTCGACTAATGTAGGAATTACGCAACAAGAACCCCTGGTCACTATTGCGAACAGTACGTTGATCGAACAAAAAGCAGTTCTTGTTAAGAAGAGCGCTACAGTCTCTTCTGGTTCCGCGACCTTTAACTCAAGCTCGTTGGTTTCTGCGTCAAAAGCAACGACTACTATTACCGGTACATTTTCTGGTATTAAAGATATTTGTGTCGTAGTTGCAGAAACTAATACTGAACTTCCTTATAAGATTCTTGATGCAGTGGGTCTCTATGGAAATGTTTACTGTTCTACGGGAGGACCAGCAACGCCACATTTGAATGTTCAGGGTTCCGTGTGGAGCCATACAATCAATTCTGGACTTACCACAGGTCCTCACTCGGTAGGCGTATATGATGCTGGTACTGGTGTATTGATTGCAAAAGCCATACTTCAAATAAATCACTAAGCACTGGTTTTGTAGGGGTATAATAAAAATATGAAATCTATCCTTAAAGGACTTGGGCTTTCAGTACTTATCCTAACTATTGCCTTTAGCTTTACTCACACCACAGAAGCACGAGCCCGATACGGCAGTGTTCGCGTCGGTGGTACTAACAGTCATGGAAAGGGAAGTCACTATGTTGGTGGCTATGTCCGCAGCTGTCACGGTTCCGCTTGCTACTAAGTTCCGCAGTGCTCAGATTAGGCTTTTGACCAAAGCAGGAATATAGTTTTCTTAGTCAGATAGGGGAAAACCCATGCTTGAGGATTACTGGACGGCGCTCGAATCCGAGGCGCTTAAGAACGTAACCACGTATGAGGAAGCTGCGGCAGTTGCCATTAGCATCCTCACGCGTATGAACGAGACAGAGAAGCGGACGGTGCAGGTTTGCGGCCCCATGTCCACCGGCGGCCTTGGCTCGCTCGCTCTGAACATGGAACGCTTTGAGCGGGCCGTTAGCCGAGCGCAATTCCAGGGAGAAGTGCTCGTCTTCAACCAGATGCCGTTCCAAACGGCGATCATCCGGATCAGCAACTTCAAGGAAGGCGATCCCTATGATATGGGGATTCTCGAGATCTTCTACCGCCTTATCTTCGAGAGTGGGTTACTCCATGGAGTGCTCTTTCTCGACGACTGGGAGAGCTCGGTCGGTGCTCGTTGGGAGCGGGAGACCGCTGCTAAACTAAACATGATCATTGAGGATTATCCTCGAGAATGGCTTTGGTAGGCCTTCACCTTTAACCGCGCGGAGCAATCCGCGCGGTTCGTTTTTTACTTACAAAACGTGTTCATGGGGATAAGGGATAAGTACACCTCAATCACCTATATGATTGAAGGTAGGAAATTACCTACCATTACTTATCATCTCTTATTGCTATGTTAGATGCCACCTCTGTATCTCGTGTTCAGAAGGCTGCACCGTTTGCACTTGCAACCTTTGCATTCCTTATGTGTTTTGCGTTCGCGCCTGGAAATGCTCATGCAGCAGCAGTTACGCTTGTAACTGCAACTACCACGTCAAATAATGCTTCGACTACGTTAGCAAAGATAGGTGACACTGTTTCGTACCAGGTTGTGCTTTCAGGCACGCCATCGGCTACGACCACGCCGGTCATCAATATCTTCAGTATGGGTTCAACCAGTATGTCGGGCGCTGGTACAAATTGGACGTATTCGACCACGACTACCAGTTCGTGGAGCAATGGTCTCATAAACTTCAATATTGGTTGGGGCGGTAGCGCAGGAGAAGCCACTACGACCATAACGCAAGCAGGTCTAACGAGCTCAAACGTTCGTTTTGATAAAACTGCACCGGTCCTAGGATCCCTCACCTCCACAGCAACGACTACGGGAGCGTTGAAAGTAGGAGACACTATTATCTTTACGGTCACGTCCGCTAGTCCGGAAGTTGGAGGCTCTGTAACGGGCACGTATAACAGTGTTCCAATTACTTTCAGTACATCTGATGGTGGCACGACGTTCGTAGGAACCTATACGGTAGTAGAAGGACAAACCGACCAACCAGCGCCGGTGCAGTTTTCAGGTATCACTCTACGCGATGCTGCAGGAAACACTGCTTCAGGATCCACAGGTGATGTTTTGAAGACCATTGATGCAAACTCACCAGCGGCACCAACTTCGAACGTAGCGGCAGGTACGTATACCTCAACGCAAACGGTAACCTTCTCTTCAATCGGTTCATCGGTCATTCGATACACTCTTGGAGGAGCGACCCCCACCTGTTCACTGGGAAATATATATTCGGGACCACTCACCCTAAGTATTTCCTCACCATTCGTGCTTATTGGATGTGACAACGCAGGAAACGCGTCTGGACTTAGTTCATTCTCTTACGTTATTCAGAATGGCGGCGGTTCATTTAGTGGAAGTGGTGGTGGAAGTGGCGGCGGCGGTTCATTTAGTTCTCCTGCACCCACTGCAACAGTAACAACGACCACCGTTACGCCATCGGTAACTACATCTACATCAATCACTACCCAGGCTACAGCATTCACACGCAATCTGACCACGGGTTCTGTTGGGGCTGACGTGAAGCTTTTACAAGCCTTCCTTAACGCACACGGATTCCCGGTCGCTACTACCGGAATTGGCTCTAAGGGTAATGAAACAAACACCTTCGGTACACGTACGAAAGCTGCACTCGCCAAGTTCCAAGCAGCTAAAGGCATAACGCCAGCAGCAGGGTACTTCGGTGCAAAAACGCGTGCATTGGTAGGGGGAATGTAGTTTGTAACGAACTATCATACAAGTGCAAAAGCCGCTCCCAAAGGGAGCGGCTTTTGCACTTGTATGATGCCTTGATACCAAATTAATATAACCACTTCTTCACCCCTCCGTGGTGTGAACAGGTTCCACTGCGATGAATACTGTAACTGATAGTCTGGTCTCTACAGATTGCATGAGCGCGAGCAGCAAAGGCAGGAGTACCTGCGAATAGCATCGCTGCAACAAAGAAAGTGAAAGCAACCTGCTTCATTTCTATAGCTTAGCAGACAATTACTTAGGTCGTGGACCGGGAGGTCCTTGCCTCAACCCAAAGGCATACAGTGTGCCACTCGCTTCGCGACCCAAGACAAAGATTATGTCACCAATTTTGAGTGAGGGGAGAAGGGGATCATTTTCAGGAACCACAATGGTGCGGGAAGTAGAAGTACCAAAGGCCCTGTCTTCTGCGGTCAATACATTTCCTTTAATGGTAATGATGGTGCAGTTCGCACAAACACCGCTGCCTGGTCGATGAGGTGCATGGAATCTACGATAGAACATACCTACGAAGGATGGATGTGCGCGACCGGCACCCTCATAGAACGAATCATTTACCCGAGTTTCGCGATCAAGTACCAGACCTGCGGCGATAATGACAAGAAAGAGTATTCCGAACAGATACAAAACAGGTTTTCGATATCCAAAGGAAAACTTTCGTACCATATGCTGTAACACTGCAATGAAGAAGACATCAAGAACGAGTATCGGCCATGGGAAGAAATGAAGGAATGCTAAGAAGCCCTGCGGGCCATAGCTTAGAAGAGCATCATGGCCATTAATGCGGATGCTAAAGGAAACATAGTTTGCAATAAGAATAGAGAGCAAAAGCACTGCAACGCTAAGAATAAACAGTCCAACCAAACGCAGAGTATAAAAGATGCGAGGGCGCATAGAAATATCGTGCGATTGAATTTTCGCGAGGACGGCGTCTTTGAGATTGGTTGGTTTAGGTGTTTCCATAGCGTTCGTGGTGTTTTATATAACGCGCTTTCAATGCCTCCTTTGCTCGTCTGAGACGAATGCCAACCGTACCAATGGGCACGGATAGCACGTCGGCTATATCCTTGTAGGCCATGTTTTCCAAATAATTAAGTACGAGCACTTCGCGATACTTGGGCGATAACTCCTGAAGAAATTGTTCAATCAGTACGCGCATTTCTTCTTGTTCACGCTCACGTTCTGTCGGGTCTTCATATACCGGGTGCGAGACGAAGAGATCGAAATCAATGTACGTAAGGGGAAAACGTTTCTGTTGTTTCAGACGATTCACAAAGACGTTGTGCGCGATGCGATACATCCAGGGAGAAAAGCGAAGGCTGGTGTCAAAGCTTTGAATATTTTGATATGCGCGAATGAAGGCATCCTGTACCAGATCACGAATATCTTCCTGATCAGAAACAAACTTACGGCCGTAGCGGAGAAGCTTACCTTCATATCGCTCAATCAGTGCACCGAAAGCATCTGACTCGCCTGCCTGTACACGAGAGACGAGCGTTTCATCGCTTGGTACTGCAAATGAACTGGGTGAGGGGATGGGAGAGTCTTCCACCAATACATTCTGCGCCGGTGCGCCATTCGCTGCAAATCACTACTCGTACCGCAACGCGTCTATCGGATTCAGGCGCGCCGCACGGCGCGCCGGATAATACCCGAAGATCACGCCGATAGCTGCCGACACACCGAAGGCTATCAAGACCGAGGAAAGCGAAACACTCGTCTTTACGAGCCCGCTTGCATTCACGCCGAAGGCAATACCCCAGCCAAGCGTAATACCCACGATGCCGCCAATCAGGGTAAGACAGATGGCTTCCGTTAAGAACTGGTTATTAATGTCGGCACGCGTGGCACCGATGGCTTTACGCAATCCGATCTCACGCGTGCGTTCCGTCACCGTGGTGAGCATCATGTTCATAATACCGATACCACCCACCAGAAGTGAGATTCCCCCGATGGCCGCCAGCAGAATGGTGAACGTGCCGGTAATGCTTGAAGCGGTTGCCAAGATATCTGCCTGGTTTATGACGCTGAAGTCAGCATTCGCAGGGTCCTTAATCTCATGCTGCGTTAGGAGAAGCGCCGTCACATCATTTTGTACCTGGGTCATGACATCAGCGCTTGAAGCTTGGATGTCGATGGTGGAAAGATACTGATTTCCTGTCAGAAGACGTTGCGCTGTCATAAGTGGGACGAAGACCATGTCATCCTGACTGCCGAATCCATTCCCACCCTTCGTCACCGTTACCCCAATCACCGTGAAGGGCTGACCGTTAATACGAATCTTCTGACCCACGGCGGTCGCGGGATCAGTAAATAAGTCCGTAGCCACGGTGGGGCCCAGCACCGCCACCTTCGCGAGCTGAGCACTCTGTTCATCCGTAAAGAACGTACCCTGATCAATCTGCATGTTGCGTACGGCGGGGTAGCTTTCACTCACCCCATCAACGGTAGTGTTGGTGTTAAGGGTGGAGGCGGTTATTTGGTATCGTCCTGAAACCTCACTTGTGACTGCCGTCACGTTAGTGACGCCGCTTTGGATAGTCTTTGCGTCATCTGCAGTGAGTGACTTTGCTGTGCCGCGCCCGGAACTCACCGCCGTGCCTGCAGCCTTCTGCTGTCCAGGAAGAACTTCGATGAGGTTCGAACCTATGGATTGAATACTTGCTTGAATAGAGCTCTGCGCGCCTTGGCCTATGGAGATCATCGCAATAACCGATGCAATACCGATAACGATGCCAAGCATCGTTAAACCAGAGCGAACTTTATTCGCTGAAAGGGCAGTGTAGGTTTCTTGAAAGAGGTCGGCAGTTTTCATATGGTTTGAGCTGCAGCTCGCTTTATGTGGCTTTTATCGTCACTTACCAAATTTCCATCGCGAATAGAAAGGATTCGGTCGGCGTGTTCAGCTACATCAGGCTCGTGGGTAATAAGAATGATCGTTCGTCCGAGCTCCCGATTCAGTCTCTGAAATGTTTCCAGCACGATGTTTCCCGTCTTCGTATCGAGGTTTCCCGTTGGTTCGTCGGCAAGAATAAGACTTGGTTCGTTCACAAGCGCGCGTGCAATGGCCACACGCTGTATCTGTCCGCCGGAAAGTTGGTTTGAACGATGGTTGAAGTGCTGTTCGTCGAGGCCAGCAGCAATGAGTGCTGCACGTGCGTGCTTTCCGCGTTCTTCTTCGGATATTCCGGCATACACCAGCGGAAGCGAAACGTTACGCATCACACTGGTGCGGGGCAGGAGATTGAATGACTGGAACACAAAGCCGATTTTAGTTCGGCGAATGAGCGCTAGTTCGTCATCTGAAAGAGTAGAAACATCTTTTCCGTCAAGGTGATACGTGCCCGCAGTGGGCGTATCCAAACAGCCAAGGAGGTTCATGAGTGTGGACTTTCCCGATCCTGAAGGACCCATGATTGCCACAAACTCGCCGTCTTCAATGGTAAAAGAAACTCCTTTCAGTGCTTCAAAGGCGGTGTCGCCCGAACCATATGTTTTGCGAATGTTGGTAAGCTCAATCATATGGATTAGAGGCCACGAGGTACGCCGCCACCACCACCTCCGAAGCCCCCGCCTCCTCCCGTGGTCCGCGTTGTCGCTGCAGCTGCCGTGGATTTTGCAGCCGTTGTTCCTGTGGCAGTGCCGGTGATAGTACGAACAAGAATCTGCTGACCAGGAGTAAGTCCAGAGGTGATTTCCGTCTTTGTGCCATCGGTAATGCCCGTCTGAACGGAGACTCGTTTAGGAGTTTGAGTTGAGGTGATGCCCGCTGCTGCGGCTTGGGGATTTGCTGGTGAAGGAAGGGCAGGGTCAAAGATCTGCACAAATGATCTGCCATTCGCCGTCTTAATTGCCGAAGAAGGAATAACTATTACACCGGTAGCGTTCGCTGTTTGAATATCAGCGTTTACGGTCATGCCCGGCTTAACGCGTGCATCCTGCGTACCAAGCGCAATCTTCACCGCGTAACTCACGACGCCTGAACTTACGGTACCAATACCATCCACTTCTGCGACGGTGCCCGTGATGGAAAGCCCGGTGATAGCGTCAAACGTTAGATCAGCCGTCTGACCAACTTTGACGCTGGCTACGTCCACTTCGTTTAGAGTAATATCGGCGAGCTCCTGGGTAGTTATAAGGGTGGCAATGCCCGTTGAACCAGAAGCTTGGCTGCCAACGTTCCCGGATACTTGAGCAATGACACCATCAAACGGAGCAATAACGAAGTGGTCATTATACGCCTGCTCCTTTGCCTGCA
>JAQBQR010000013.1 GCA_028286945.1 Parcubacteria group bacterium
AGGGCGACGCGAACATTTTTTCGCGTCGCCCTTTCGATTTTCAGTTGAACTAGACCAGAGTATATTGAGCTTGTTCGTTTGTACATTAGTGGTATAATACAAACTGCCTTTCCCGACGTCCATTGGAGGATTACGTCATGAAATACTTATACGCTCTTTTCGCCGCGCTGTTTCTCGCCGGTTACTACGTGAACGCACCCTTGCTGGCACTTGCTGGCTTCGCGTTTGCTCTGTTTATCGTCGTGGGCGCGCATATCATCGCGTACAACTTTAATCGCCGGAACCAGGATCATCGATCCCTCATCATGGACATTCGGCACATCTTTAATGAGGATCGGCGCGCGGGTGGCATCGGGCGCATGACCCTTTTGGAACTCGCGATCAAGCTTCGCGATCTCCGCTACGTGCAGGCCAACGGCAACGATACCACTCACGATCGGAGCAAGTATATGCCGAAGCTCCGGCACGTGAAGAAGGCGTTAGACGCGCTCGCCGCCCAGGACGACCGGTTGGTCAAGTTCGACCAATATCCGCCGAGGAGCGACACCTACGGGTTTTTGTCCGCATAACTTTCGGCTCATAGCTGAATCCCACTCATAAAAGTCTCTCGCACTACGTACTGTGCGAGAGACTTCAAACATTGGCAATGGGGTGTAGACCTGTATAATCCCTTCAGGTTGTTCCATGTGCGGAGCGCCACTACATAAGCCTGGAGGCTTACCATGAGAAAGATTGTTCTGGCCGCTTTTGCTCTGGCATTCGCGGCAGGTGGCTGCAGCAAGCCTTCGGTTTACGGACCGGAGAAAAAGACTGCCGTGATCGCCACCTACGCCAAGTACTGCGAAAGCGGTACGCATCTGAACGGGATGGTTTCCTGCGGTGCGGGCACCACGTATCTGGTGTATGAGCGTTCAACCGGCGAAAAGGTCGTCGGCCGACTCCTCGGTCTCGATCCCGACACGGGCGCACTTCAGGTCGCCTGGTCTTACCACGATGACGGGACACTGGAATCCGAAGAGTTCTATCCGGGTTCATCGAAAGTGCTCCCTGGGCGGATCGCGGAAATCGCGACGGTCAAGAACCCTGATGAATGGGCGCGGCTCGACAAGTTGTTCGCGGTACAAGCTCACACTTCCATGCAGGCATGAGACATGCGGGGCGGACGAATCAACGTCCGCCCCGTTCGAATTTCAGCAAAACTTTACCCTTTTGCATACAAAATCTGATAGGCGTATAGTTAGAATAACGACATGGCAAAAAACTACTATGACATCTTGGGCGTTGATAAGAAGGCCACGTCTGATGACGTGAAGAAGGCTTTCCGTAAGCTCGCACAAAAGCACCATCCCGATAAAGGAGGGGATGAAGCGAAGTTCAAAGAAATCACTGAGGCGTACAGCATTCTCTCTGATGACAAGAAACGTCGTGAATATGATAACTACGGACAGACCTTTGCAGGAGGCGGATCTCAGCAGGGACAGGGTGGAGGTAATCCATTCGGTGGTTTTGATTTTAGTGGCTTCGGTCAGGGAGGAGTAGAGTTCGACCTTGGAGATATTTTCGGGGGAGGCTTTGGCGACATCTTCGGCGGAGGCGGCCAGCGAGCACGTCGCGGTCGCGATATTTCTATAGACATTGAAGTGAGTTTTAAGGAAGCGGTCCTTGGAGGAAAGCGCGAAGTACTCATCACTAAAATCGGAAAGTGTGAAGTATGTAAGGGTGATGGAGCAAAACCGGGCACTGAAATGAAAACGTGTGAGACCTGTAACGGAGCAGGAAAGGTTCATGAGACTCGTAACTCAATGCTTGGTGCATTCTCAAGCGTTCGCACCTGTCCCACCTGTGAAGGTTCAGGAAAGATTCCATCAGAAGCCTGCGACAACTGTAAGGGTCGAGGCGTTCTTAAGAAGCAGGAAGAAATTAAGATCACCGTTCCTGCAGGTATTGATGGGGGAGAGATGATCCGCATGCCCGGACTCGGAGAAGCTATTAAGAACGGCACCTCTGGAGACCTCTACGTAAAAGTACATGTGAAGGCACACCCGGTCTTTAAGAAGGACGGCCTCAACCTCGTAATGCAGGCACCACTTAAGCTTACGGACGCGCTGCTTGGAACCACTATTTCAATCACAACCGTGGATGACAAAGTACTTGATGTGAAAGTGCCGGCAATGACGGCCACGGAGGAAACACTTCGTCTTCGAAATAAGGGAGTACACACAGAACGCGGCACCGGTGACCTTCTTATTCGCCTCACTGCTAACCTCCCGAAGAAGCTTTCAAACAAAGCTAAGAAAGCAATTGAGGAACTCAAGGCAGAGGGCTTCTAGCTTGCTATTCTGGATAAATAGGGCATACTGATCCCGGCACTCAAAGGAGGCGTAGATGCGCAAGAGAATCGCAATCCAGGACCAAAAAATTACGGCTGCTGTTCGCCGCAAGGAAATCAAACGGCTTCGTCGTAATCGCGAAGTCCGGGATGTTGCTCGGCGGGCGCGCCGGCTGCTCGATTTGCCGGGCTATGCACGGGGAGCCGTGCTCTATCTGAAAATGCGAGGGGTCAGCAAGTCCGACCTCCAACGGATCGGGCTCTGGCGACGCGTTCGGCGTCATTGGTAATACCAACTGAGAAAGGGGTGTGGCACAGCGTGCCGCACCCCTTATGCATTTTCCTCTGTTCTCACTTTGGCCATTCGTGTGTACTCTATACCTATGAACGGACTCGACGGCATAGCAACGAATGTGACGAACATCGCGTCCCATGGTGCATCAAGCGCATGGCTTCTTATTGGGAATTTTTTGGTGCTCTTCGTCATCACGCTTTTGATGATTGGCTTTTCATACAAGGCAGGGCGTGGCGGAATCATCTCACTCCTCGTTGCATTCTATGCTGGCTACGCGCTCTACATGGTCTTTCCGTATACGAAAGACATAATTGGTGCCGGCTCTTCTGTGCTTATTAAGGCAATAATAAGCATCGTCATATACGCCATCTGCACGTTCATCCCATTTCATTTCATTCAGCGACTCGTGGGAAATGGTTTTGGCGTACTTTCATTCGTGCCGCGCTTCGCGCTTTCATTTCTTTCAGCAGCGTTCCTCCTCGCTCTGGCATATCACGTCTTCCACGTCAGTAACATCTACACGTTCCCAGGACCCATAAACAGCCTTTTCGCACCTGACCAATTCTTCTTCTGGTGGTTCGTCGCGCCACTCATCGGTCTTCTCTTTTTCATTCACTAATAATAGTGACTGGGCCTCAGCGTGCCCGTAAGCCATAAAAGGCATGTGATATAGTCGACATATGAATCTTGCAGATGAGCTAAAAGCACGCGGACTTATTGAGCACACGAGTGCTGATCTAGAAAAAATACTCAGCGAAAAGCGCGTTGTGTATATTGGTGCTGACCCAACAGCCGACTCTCTTCATGTGGGCCATCTTTCTTGGGTATTGCTAATGAAGCGTTTAGGACTTGCCGGACATTCGTTAATATTCCTTGTGGGAGGAGGCACGGGAATGATTGGTGACCCGAAAGAAAAAGGGGAGCGCCCCATGCTCGACGTAAAAACCATCAAGCACAATGTACGTGCATTAGATGCTCAACTGCGCGGACTGCTTGGAAGAACGTCATTTCGAATGGTTAACAATGCTGACTGGCTTCTAAAGACTAATCTTATTGATTTCCTTCGAGACATCGGCAAGCACTTTACGGTGAATGACCTTATTAAGCGAGATACCATCAAGCGAAGACTTGAAACCGCTGACGAAAGCATTTCGTATACTGAATTCACCTACGCACTTCTTCAAGGGTACGACTACCTGGTGCTTAATAAAAAATATGGAACTGATCTACAAGTTGGAGCGTCCGATCAATGGACAAACATTCTTTCCGGCGTGGACCTTATTCGAAAGCGTGAAGGAAAGGAATCTTTTGCCCTTACCATTCCTTTGGTAACTGATGCCGCGGGTAAGAAATTTGGTAAGACTGAAGGAAATGCGGTGTGGCTTTCGGCAGAGAAAACATCTCCCTACGCCTTTTATCAATTCTGGCTCAACCAACCTGACGAAGTAGTGGGCAAGTACCTCAAGTTCTACACCTTTATGTCACCATTTGAGATTGATGCGCTTATGGAGCTTCATGGACGAAATCCTGGAAAGCGCGATGCGCAGAAAATGCTTGCGAAGCTCGTAACGGAAATTGTGCATGGTACGCGCGCTGCGAATGAAAGTATTGCTGTTTCAGAGGCACTCTTTGGAGAGCGTGAACTTTCGTCTCTCTCTCGTGAAGAGATATCAGTCATTCAGAAGAATGCACCGTATGCACGAGTTGCTTCAGGCACCTCAGTCATTGATGCCCTTATCCAAACTGAACTCGCTCCCTCAAAGAGTGAAGCTCGTCGTTTGATTGAAGGGAAGGGAGTCAGTATAAATGGAGTGGCGGTCACCGATGTGAATGCCGTGCTCGAGCTAAGCGAGATTCCAGGAGGATTAGCTCTCATTAAGCGCGGTAAACAGGCTGCCGTGGTAAGCGTGAGTTAGTGGAATATATTGGTCCAAACTGCTATACTCGCCAGTATTGCGTCGGTGGCAGAGTGGTCAAATGCAAGGGACTGTAAATCCCTCGGCTTCGGCCTACGAAGGTTCGAATCCTTCCCGGCGCACCAAAACGGCCTAATGGTCGAACCAAAAGCGAGCTTGTATATACAAGCTCGCTTTTGGTTTTGAGGTTTGTATTTCAAGTCCTAGTCGCAGGCTATACTGGCGATACAGAACCATGACTAGCTCGTCCCTGAAAACTGATCCGGCAACGAGGGAAATGAAGCGGTATTACCTCTACAATTTCATCATTAGTGTGACCGACACCGGAAACGGTAATTTCACGATGGTGTATTTCTATTTCTATGGATTCTCCATCGTGCAGATTTTATGCATGATTCTGACATACGGCATTACATGTCTCGTAATTCTCAAACCGATTGGAATGCTGCTTGAACGACTAGGACCGCAGGCAACATTCCGTCTGCATATCGTCTCCGAACTTCTTAAATATGGTGCACTCGTTTCCATATTCGTATTTCCAGTATTTGGATTCTTCCTCTCGCTTCTCCTGCAATTCTTCAATGCTATCAACGTAATGCTAAGCCGCATACCGTTGACTGCATATTTTTCTACCTACAGTACGGAGGGAAAGCGTGGGTCACAGATTGGCTTTACCAATAATATTGTTTCTGCCGCAAGTGTAGTAATGCCTATTGCCGCCGGATTTCTTATACAACAATCCGGCCTGCTTCTTATCGGAGCTATAAGCGTAGTTATAGAACTCTTTGCCACTTTCATTTTGAAATTCGACAGAACCGTTGCACTCAAGAATCCGGTCAAGCTCAAGGAACTCTCAACCCACATGCCCAAATCCTTTTCTTGGTCGTTCTTTCTTTCAAAACTTACCTATCCCTATGCGGCTGATCTGTTATCAATCTATATAGCCATTACACTTAAATCATTTGTGGTGCTTGGCATCTTCGTAGGAATACGAACAGCAATGACACTGCTTCTCAATTACCTTGTGGGTAAATGGACAGACGAACGAACCATACGACCATTCTTCTTTATTGCAGTTATTATAAGTTCGCTATTCTGGCTTGTTCTTCCGTTCGTACATGACGCTTATGCAATTGTGATTCTTCAATTTACTCTCGGCCTCGCTGGACTTGTTACTTCAATACCACATGAATCCGCGTATCATGCTCTCGCTGAGAAGGAGGATCATCCAATCGAATTCGCAGTCTGGAGGGAGGTACTTATCCAAACAGCTTTGAGTATTGGCACCCTTGCCATTATTGTACTCATACAATTTTTCCATACTCCCTGGCAGTCGCTTTTGCCTCTCGGCGCATTGTCAGCATTGGCCCTTTTATTTGCGATACCGTATATAGGACAGAGGGTTAGGCATAAAATATATGACAACAATCATGTATACAAGCCCTCAAACTGACCACCTGCTTGCTCATGTATACTAAAAGCCATGGAATCCTATAAATACAACCCCGATCGGATTAAGCGCGTACCTGGACAGGAAGGTCCGGTTCTTGATGTTGAAAAGGCGCAGATAATGGCAGAGGAGGAGAATCGCTATTTTGATTTCGCAGAGATGTACAAAACATTCTCCGAAAACCCAGAGCATTATCTGGAAGCCTATCCGCTCATGGATGCAGCGGTGGAGCAGTACATAGAACTTTCTGAAACGGAACCTCCAGAAGAGGATGATTCTTTTGCTGAGCCCAAGGGAGAAATAATTTTCAAAGCTGAATTTGGAGGGAAGAAGGGTGAAAAGGAAACAAGTGCGAAAGAACATGCACACACAATGGCCATTCTCGAAGGTCATCCAGAGGTGAAAAAGTATCTTGAGAATCCTGAAGAATATGAGGCTTCACACCCAACGTCATCGGAAGGATTTAAAGATTTCGTGCAAATGAATACTCGTGGTGTTTCTCCAGACTACCTGAGAAAGATTGGCGAAGTTCACGCGGAGGTATTGGGTGCTGAAAAAGACCACACCGATGCCGTGAAAGACATGAGCCCTAAAGAATTGAAACGCCTCATGTGGAAGAGTCGTTTTACTATGCTTTCGGGCACAATAAACGCGTTTGTAGCGGGTGCAGTGACGGAGGAGGCAGAATATGTAAAAGTGCCTGACTACTGGAACAGCAAGATCCAAGTTATGCTTTCGAAAAGAATTGCTGATGTCACACGCGAGGAATTAGGAAATATAAAAAACTCAGCTGGTAAAGGTGAGAGAGGTTCAGTAATTCCTGAGAATCCTGCCGTCGATGCACTTAGAACTATCCTTACAAGGCTTGATGCAAAGCATGGTCCAGAAAAAGTGACTGCCGCTCTTGCTCGGCTTCACGGGGTACCGTCATCTAAAAGCGTTATGTTTGAAAATCTCATGTTTGAGAACCTCAGTCCGGCATCAAGTGATCTTATAAAAGAATTAGTTAAACTGGGAGAGAAATTCGAAGACCATGGAGACATTCTCGATGCCATGATTGTAATGGAAGATGAACGCGGCGCAGACACCATGCAAGGTTCCAGGCCGTGGCTTGAAGCTAGAGCGTAAATAATTGCCTTATTTTATATTCATCAAAACTTCATTATTCTTGTTTGCCTGATCACCCTTTAAGGCGTATAGTCACAAAACGGTCCTTGCTAGGGACCGTAGGTGCTAAAAACTGTTAATTTGGGGAAGTTGTTCTGATGAAGAAGGTTGAAGAAAAAGTCCGCGCATATAAAGTTCTCGCGCGCGGTATTCCGCTTCTCACCCCACACGGGGTGGCAGCATGGACCACCATTCACGCGCTCCTCAAGGAGACTCGTGACACTCACTCCCGTGCTTACAACGACGGGAGTGCGGTGGGCGGCATCGGAAAGATCGATGTTCGCCGTGAACTCGAAAACGCAAACCGTCGGCTTCGGGAAGCCGAATTCGTCCTTGGCAATTACAGGGCGATCGATCCCGCGGACGACACAAGCGTTGTCGATGTCGGAACCACTATCACGACCTCCAACGGTGGGAAAGTTCCCATTACGGTGCAGGTGGGTGATTATGGGTCGGACGACCCTACGGCAAGTCCACCAATCGTGAGTTATACCTCACGTTTGATCCTCGGCCTGCTGGGTTCGAAGATCGGCGATGCCGCGTTCATCACCCTCGCAACGGGGGAGGAACAGGATGTGGATATCCTGGATATCCAACTCTCGGAGAAGAAGCCTGTCGACAAACCGATGCCCGAAACGGTTACGGTCGACATCGCAGCATAACGCTGCATTCCGTCGCTCTAGAGCGACGCAACCAATTCGCCCCCTGCCGGTACCCAATCCGGCGGGGGTTATGTTTTTATACTCTGTGATATCGTATATCTATGAATCCGAACCCGCGCCTCCTTTCCGGTATTAAGCCCACCGGTGAACTCCATATTGGGAATTACTTTGGCGCTATGAAGCAACAGGTGGAGCTCTTTCAGAGCGGTGCCTACGAATGCTTCATCATGGTCGCGGACTACCACGCTTTAAACTTCATCCAGAATCCTGCTCAAATGCAGCAGCTCATTCGCGAGCTCGCTGCGGGATATATGGCAGTGGGGCTTGATCCGGAAAAGCTCACCATTTTCAAACAATCATCAGTTTCTGCACATACGGAACTTGCATGGATTTTCGACACCATAACCACCATGCCGTATCTCATGCGCGCACATGCGTTTAAAGATGCAGAGGCAAAGGAGAATGAGATCAGCGTTGGTACCTTTAATTACCCAATGCTCATGGCAGCAGACATTCTTCTCTACGATTCTGCTGTTGTGCCAGTAGGACAGGACCAGAAGCAACACATTGAATATGCGCGAGACACTGCGGAGAAATTCAATCGTACCTTCGGCGAAACGTTCCTACTCCCTGAGCCACACATTCTTGAGTCAGTCGCTATCGTACCAGGCACCGACGGACGAAAGATGAGTAAGAGCTACGGCAACACCATTCCACTGTTTGCAAATCGCGAAACGATCATCGAACGCGTCATGAGCATTGTAACGGATTCTGGCGGCGACCGTCCTGAACATGTCTATGCTATTCATAAGCTTTTGAAGAGTGAGGCAGAACTTCTACCGATCTACGAAGAGCACGCAGGGAAGTACAAAGCACTCAAAGACGCTTTGATTGAGGACCTTGATAGCTTCATTGCGCCTATGCGTGAACGCTACGAAGAACTTATGACATCACCTGAGATGATCGACGAAGCATTAGCCCGCGGCGGCGAAGCCGCCGCCTCTGTTGCAAATGAAAAGATGGAGCAAGTTCGTCGCGCCATCGGCGTTATGTAACGCGTACTATCTTTCGTATTATTTTTGCGCATCACGTGATAGGTTAAGACTATATGCAGGAACGAACACTTATCGCTGATCTTAGCAGCCACACCGGCGAAAACGTATCTATTAGCGGCATTGTTTCGGTACGCCGCGACCAGGGGAAACTGGTCTTTTTTGATTTTCATGACCGTTCAGGCACCGTTCAGGGCGTGGTCCTTCCGGCCAAAGATCCAGCAGGAGAGGCGCTCATGGAAACAGCTAAAGATACCCGTCAGGAATATTCAGTACGGGTAGAGGGGATGGTGAATGCTCGCCCCGAGAAAAACATCCAGGCTGATAAGCAGAACGGAGATATCGAGCTTGAAATTAAAAGCATCAGCATTCTTTCTCGTGCAGAAGAAATGCCCTTTGATAAGGATGCAGATGACCTCACGCTTGAGGCACGCTTCGACTACCGCCCCTTCACCCTTCGCAGTCAGCGTGACCGTGACATCTTCCGCGTGCAGGCCACTATCGTCACTGCATTCCGCAACGCACTCATTGAGCGCGGTTTTATGGACTTCCAGGCACCCGTACTCGTGGGTGGAGACGCTGAAGGAGGTTCAGCCGTATTTGAAATCCCTGATTATTATGGAAAGCGCGCATACCTTGCAACTTCAGGTCAGCTTTACAAGCAGATTATGGTTGGTCCGTTTGAACGGGTGATGACCATTGCTAAAACCTTCCGCGCAGAAAAGAGTGCCACGACCCGCCATCTTTCTGAAATTACTCAGCTCGAATTCGAAATGGCATTCGTAGAAACGCATGAACCAGTCATGGATATGCTCGAAGAAATAACTCGCTTTATTTCTACCGAAGTTGCTGATAAGCATGGTGACATCCTCACGCGTCTAGGTACCACACCAGCACTTCTTCCAGAAAAAGCCTATCCCCGTTTCCGTCTTTCAGAGGCGCAGGAAATCATTGAACGCGAATTCGGTGGCAAGGCAGTAGGGGAGCCTGACCTTGAGCCAGAACACGAACGCCAGATCTGCGAATACGCAAAACGTGAGTTCGGTTCAGACTTTGTGTTCATTACCCATTTCCCAAACAAGAAGCGTGCCTTCTACACCTACGCAGATCCTGAAAACCCTGACTCAACACTGAGCTTCGACCTCCTCTTCCGTGGTCTTGAGATAAACAGCGGATCAAAGCGTATTCACAACTACCAAGACTTGGTAGAGAAAATGCATGCACGCGGTATGGATCCTGAGAAGTTTTCTTTTTACCTGCAGGCCTTCAAATACGGCATGCCACCGCACGGCGGATGTTCAACCGGTCTTGAGCGTATCACTATGCGCATGCTTGAGCTTGGAAATGTTAAGGAAGCATCGACCTTCCCTCGCGACATGAACCGCATCGACAACCTTCTTTCTGAAAGCGCTCCAGAAGATTAACCTATGGACGAACAAGCGCAGCCCACACCCCATACGCCTGCGTTCACGATTCGCACTGACACGTTTGAGGGTCCGCTTGAACTTATCCTCGAACTCATAGAGAAGCGAAAGCTTTTAGTGAACGAGCTCTCCTTGGCGCAAGTCACGGATGATTTCATCACACATGTAAAGAATGGTGAGAATTTCCCGATGGAGGATGCATCGAACTTTATTAATGTTGCTTCCACACTCCTTCTCATTAAGTCCCGTTCACTTCTACCTGACCTAGAGCTTTCGCACGAAGAGGAAGAAGATGTTGAGGACCTTACGCGCCGACTCAAACTGTATGAAGTGGCACGTAATGCTGCGCGCGATCTTTCCCGAATCTTTGGCCGTAGGGTAATGCTTCCACGAGGAGAGAGTGAACCAGAGGTTATTTTTGCACCATCCCGAGACCTCTCACTCGAAAACCTTGAGCTCTCTATCCGCACCGTACTTTCAAGTAAGGAGAAAGAAGAGAAGCTTCCTGAGGTCCGCATCCGGCCGCTTGTTTCTATTGAGGAAATGATGGATACGCTTCGGGATCGCGTTGAGAGAGCTATGACACTTTCGTTTAAAGAGTTCACCGGTAATAAAGGCGAGAAAATTGAAGTTATCGTCTCGTTCTTAGCTCTTCTAGAACTCGTAAAAATGGGCGCAATGGAGGCAGAGCAATTCGGCAAATGGGGTGATATTAAAATTACGAATACTTCTTCGACGTCCGTACCTCGATATTAAAGGCTGAAGCTTTCGCTCATCATCTGTTCATGCAGTCTGGAGTAATTTGCATGAATGGCTACAAAAAATACTTCAACCTGGCTCGCAGACGTCACGGTTCCGTCTTACCCAAAACTTACTAAAAACCTTTCTGCAGACGTAGTTATTGCCGGCGGAGGCATCACCGGATTGCTTAATGCGTATATGCTCGCAAAGGCCGGGATAAAGGTGGTGCTTCTAGAAAAAGATCGGCTCCTTAACGGTGCCACGGGAAGCACCACTGCATTTATAACCAGCTCTATCGATACGGACACGCCAGACCTCATCGACATGTTCGGCAAGGCTGAAGCAAAGAAGATTTTAGAATCTCACGAAGACGCTATCAATCTTATTGAGAAAATAATTAAACAAGAGAAGATTGACTGTGAATACATGCGTTGTTCTAACTTTGCCTATGCAAATGACCGTAAGGAATATAAGGCGCTTGAAGAAGAACAAGCGGCCCTAAAGTCTATCGATATGGGTGCGGCACTTTCAAAATCAGCAGAATTCGGCTTTGGTCATGCAGGTGTGCTAACCACAAAGAAGCAGGCTAAATATCATCCACTCAAGTTCCTTACGGCACTTCTCCCAAAACTAGAGGCAATGGGAGTAGAGATATATGAAAAGACAGAGGTTACTGATATTGACGGAGAAGATACGGTCGCGGTAACCGCAAACGGCCATACCGTGACCGGAGAGTGGAGTATCACCGCAACGTATCATCCATTTAATAATCCAAAGGAGGTATTCCTTAAGAAGGGCATGTACGTTTCGCACATGATTGAGCTTGAAGTTCCAAAAGGGAAATATGTAGAGGGAACATACGAAGACCAGGAGAATCCCTATCATTACTTCCGTGTTGATGCTGGCAAAGGAGCTAAGGGTAAAGACAGAATTATTATGGGAGGCGAGGACCATCGAAAGGAAGTGCCCGTTCATAAGAAAAGTTTCAAAGCTCTTGAAGAATATGCTGAAGAATTGTTCGGAAAAGCATATCCTGTTATTCGCTCGTGGACAGGATACGTCGAAGAACCTTCAGACGGCTTGGCGCTCATTGGTGAATATGATCCGCATCGTATTTTGGCCACGGCGTTCTCAGGTACGGGCATGACGTATGCCGCTATTAGCGCGCAAATATCGCATGACCTCATCCTCGGCAAGAAGAATCCGTATATTGAGATATATCGCCCAGACCGCATGCCGACCATGATTCAGCTTTGGCGAAAGGGTCGTGATTATGGTGAAGAATTCTTCAGAGGCGCTGTAGCTAATTTGTTCAAATAAGGGATGGTTTAAGCGGTAGTTTTGGGGTATTCTGGAGGGACAATATGGCTCTCTCACTCCCACACACGCTTGAAGCACTCCTCTTCGCCGCAGGAGAGGCAATGCCTAAGAAGCGCATTGCAACGCTGCTTTCGATATCTCCTGAAATGCTCGACGCCGCAGGCGTCGAGCTAAAAGAAGAACTCGCTAATCGCGGTATTGCGCTCATCGAAACGAAAGATGAGTTCGAACTCCGCACGAGCCCTGACGCCGCAGTCATCGTAGAAGCCTTTCGTAAAGGAGAGCTCTCACGAGACCTTGGAAAAGCAGGACTTGAGGCACTCGCTATCATCCTGTATCAGAGCGGTGCGACCCGTAGTGAGATTGATTGGATTCGCGGCGTTAACTCAACGGCCGCAATTCGTTCGCTTCTACTCCGCGGACTCATTGAGCGCGAAACAGATTCAGAAGATAAGCGCCGCGTTCGTTACACCCCCAGCATTGATGCATATGCGCACCTGGGTATTCGTGGACCGGAGGAACTTCCAAATGCAGAGGCGCTTCGCGGCATGCTTTCACAACATGCGCCTGAGGTGGAGCTGAGCGCAGAAGTGCGTGACGCTGAAATTAGCGAATAAGCGTGCGGATATATGGATGACACTCGTTTTTTTAGTATGAAGCAACTCTGGCAATCTCTTGCAATCTCCATCGGCATTGGCGCTGTCGTAGTATTCATTGCGAGTTACGCAATTTCTTCGTTCGGACAAAAAGCAAATACCCAAGCCGTCGCTACCACGACGATGCCGGCAGCTCCCGGTCCTTTACCGGCAGCGGTGGGCGCATCAGCACCCATCGATCCTTTCTCAAATCTCCAACTTTCAGGGCAGGCGGCTATTGTTGTGGATCTTTCAACTGGCCAAACACTCTATACACAAAATGCTGACGCTCAGCTTCCTCTCGCATCTCTTACAAAACTTCTCACCATTTACGGTGCTCAGAGTGTTCTCACTCCGAGCTCTCCGGTGACCATCACTGACACGGCTCTCGCCCAAGACGGTGACTATGGTTTTTCTCTCGGCGAAACATTTGCATATAAGGACATTGCGCGCCTCGCGCTTACGTCTTCTTCAAATGATGCTGCTGAAGCGATAGCTGAAGCCGCAGAGGCAGTAACCGGACAAACTTCAGCGCAGTTCATGGCGCGCGCAATACAAGCCGCTAAGCTTATGCATACAAAAGCAACAAACGGCACCGGCCTTGATATTGATGCCACTGAAGCAGGTGCATACGGCAGCGCACGTGACATCGCGCAGCTTGCAGAGGAATTCGTCACCGCCGCCCCTGACGTATCAAAGGCCACCACCAAACGCTCAGTCACTATCGTTTCAGACGCTGGTGTATCTCATTCGCTTTCAAATACAAATCCTGACGTTGCTTCACTTACCGGTCTTCTCCTTTCAAAGACCGGCTATACTGACTTGGCAGGAGGAAACCTTGCTATTGTATTTGATGCCGGTATCGCGCATCCCGTGGCTATAGTGGTTCTGGGCTCGACACCCACCGCGCGATTCACCGATGTAGAGAAACTCATGCACGCCACGCTCACATCCTTCCGCAACAAAACTAACCCTTAGAAACTATGCTTTTCTTCGACGCTGCCCGAGTTCTCATTCCGTTCATCGTCTCCTTCGCCGTCGGCATAATCTTTGCGCCGGTTCTTGCGCATTATTTGTATAAGCACTCGGCGTGGAAGAAGAAGGGTGGAAAGGGAAAGGGAATTGGCGACGCTAACGGCACGCCGCTTTTTGATAGTCTCCACAAGGAACGCGAGGTCTCGACGCCACGTCTCGGGGGCATGCTTGTTTGGGGTTCGGTATTTATTACAGCGATCATTCTCGCCATACTTGGATTCGTCATTGGCGGCCCTTACGCTGATCTTGATTTGATTAATCGTGGACAAACCTGGCTTCCGCTTGCAGCACTTCTTGTGGGTGGTCTCACCGGAATGGTTGATGACATCCTAGAAATTCGCACTTCAAGCGGCGGGCTATCAATGCGTTGGCGTCTTCTCATCGTCGCACTCTTTGGTGCATTCGCCGGCTGGTGGTTCTATGCAAAGCTCGGCGTCTCAAGTATTGGGCTGCCGTTCCTCGGAAGCATTCCACTCGGTGGATTCTTCATTCTCTTTTTCGTACTCGTTACCTTGGTGCTGTATGCCAGTGGCGTTATCGATGGCATTGATGGTTTGGCGGGCGGCGTCTTCTCAATCATCTTCATGGCATACGCGGGAATTGCATTCGCACAGAACCAAGTCTCACTTGCTGCATTTGCCGCCACGGTCTCAGGCGCTACGTTTGCATTCCTTTGGTTTAATATTCCCCCGGCTCGGTTCTATCTCACTGAAACCGGATCCATGGCACTCACCCTGGCGTTAGCCGTTACGGCATTTTCCGCCGACTCACTCGGCGACGGTGTTGGGGTCTTCGTTCTTCCCATCATCGCGCTTCCTCTTTTCATCACCGTCGCAGCGAACGTCCTCCAGGTATTTTGGAAGAAAGTATTCAAACGAAAACTATTCCGCATTGCTCCCATCCATCACCACTTTGAAGCCATTGGCTGGCCTGCGTATAAAGTGACTATGCGCTACTGGGTCGTCACCATCCTCGCCGGTATCTTTGGTATTGCGGTTGCGCTGTTGAAGTAGAGTTCTAGAATTAGCAATATGGAAATGACCCTTACTTTTGAACCCGTTGAATTGCACCCAGAATTAGTCAGCGATTCAGTTTTCAAAGCCAGTCCTGCGTCCTCGGGCATTCTTGTTGCGGAAATTGACCCGCAGTACATGAACGGACTCGCTCTTTCCGAACACTACGGAGGAAATCCGGATGATGGAGCGAACTGCGTTGTGGTGAAAGGAAAGCGAGGCGAAGTGCGAACCTTTGCGGCAGTCTTAGTACCTGTTGGGTATCGTGCAGATTTAAATGGAATTGTGTGCGAGAAGCTTGATGCTAAAAAAGTTTCGATGGCCCCTCTTGAAGAAGTTATCGAAGAAACAGGTATGGAATATGGAAGCATTACTCCTGTCGGTCTTCCTGATCACTATAGAATATTGATTGATAGTCGGTTGATGCAGAAGGAAAAGATTTTAGTTGGAGGAGGAAAGCAGATCTCAAAGTTGCTAGTTCCTACAGCCTTCTTTACCACATTGCCAAATGTCGAAGTGGTTGAGAATTTGGCAAATCCTACGTAAGACAAGTCATGATTGGAGTATTTGATTCAGGTTCAGGGGGACTTAGCGTGGTAGAGGTTTTGCGCAAGAAAGCTCCGAATGCAGATTTGTTGTATTTCGGTGACATTGCAAACGCGCCGTACGGAGAAAAAAGTGCTGAAGAACTTTCTGCACTTACTAAAAAGGGAATTGAGATTCTCGAGCAAAACGGAGCCACAACACTTCTTTCTGCTTGTAATAGCGTTTCAAACGCGGTGCTTGCAGGCGCCGCTCATAATCTGCCGTATATCGAAATGAGTATCCCAACGGCTTCATATTTGAAACAATACGCAGGCAAGCGTTTTCTTTTGCTTGCTACTCCAGCAACAATCGAGTCAAAACTATATACAAAGGCTGTTGATGGAGCAGTAGACATTAACCCTCTTGGTATTCCTGGACTAGCGGGTGCAATAGAATTTAATGCATCAGATGAAGACATTAAGAATATGCTTATTGAAGTGCTATCTACTCGAGCGGGAGAAAAATATGACGGTATTATTTTAGGATGCACTCATTATCCCCTTGTTCTCAGAATTATCGAACCCCTCGTACGCGCTTATTTCGGTACGATTGAAATCCTTAATCCGGCATATCCTGTGGCTGATGAAGTAGCACGCACGTTTGATATCTCCGGAACGGGAACTATGCGGTTCCTTGTTTCGAAGCAGAGTGACGCATTTGAAGCTAAAGTCAGAGCCTTATTTCCAGATACGCCGCTCACAATAGAGGTACTAAAGATGTAGCCGCGTTATTTGATACACTCAGTAAGGGCCAAAACCACTACCCGTTGAAATCTGGTATCCTTAGCGTATGAAGAAATACGAGGATGAGATTCGCGCCTACCTTGTTGAGCGCAAATGGGACCAGCTCCGTCCGGGCGACCTCGCCAAATCAATCTCCATCGAAGCAGCAGAATTGCTGGAGCTTTTCCAGTGGACGAACCAGACACTTGAGGAAGTTAAGGCTGATCCTGAAAAGCTTGAAAAAATTAAAGGCGAACTTGCCGATGTGCTCATCTACTGTTTTGACATGAGCGTCCTGCTTGGTCTTGATACCGGTGAATTAATGCTTCAGAAATTGGAGAAAGCAAAAAAGAAATATCCTGCAGAACTTTTCAAAGACAGAGATCCGTCGAAAGACGCAGGTTCCGAAGATGCATATTGGAAGATAAAGAAAGAGTCGCGTATGAAAGGCGAATAGCAAACAATACCCATGACTGACCGACTACCCATTTCCAAGCTTCAATCTTTTGTGAATCTTATGACTGCCTTTGGGAAGGTAGAACGAGTATATAAACTGCCGGCTAGTGATCGAAGAGAGAATGATCAGGAGCACAGTTTTCTGTTAGCAATGACGGCGTGGTATCTCATTGAGAGCAACAACCTTTCTCTCAGTCTTGAGAAGGTCCTTAAATATGCGCTCGCGCACGACGTGGTGGAAGTATATGCAGGAGATACGTACATCTATTCAACGGACCAGGAGCAGCTGTCCAGTAAGCCTGGGCGTGAAGCTGCCGCAGCGGAACGGCTCTCTAAAGAATACCCTGAGTTTACGGGCATGCATGAAGCAAACACGGCATATGTTAAACGCGAAGATACAGAAGCGCGATTTGTATATGCACTTGATAAGATACTGCCGTTATTTCTTATACGCGCAGATGGAGGACGCATGTGGAAAGAACACGAAGTGACCATAGATATGATCGTTTCTAACAAAACATCAAAGACGGCACTTTCACCTGAAATAAAGCCGTACTTCGAAGAAATGATTGCCATCCTAAAGAATGAAGAGAGCGAACTCTTTGGCTAAGTTTATTTGCTAGAATAGAGGGAATGAAACTCGCCGGCGATAAAATCTTTGCAATTATCGTACTCGTATTAGTGGTCGGCGGCATTGCGCTCTTCTCTTCCGCAGCTCTTGGACTCCTTGCGCGTGTTGATGGGTCTCCTTGGAAACTCGTCGTTTCGCAGATTGGACTTGGTCTCATCCCCGGCCTCATTCTCCTGGCTATCTTCCGCTTTATGCCGCAGAAGCGCTTAGCACAGTTCATCATGCCGTTCTATGTCATCACCGTTATACTCACCATTTTAGTATTCGTACCACACATTGGTCTCACCATTAACGGAGCACGGCGATGGCTCGATCTTCGCTTTACCACATTCCAACCGGGAGAATTCCTAAAGCTCAGCGTGATCCTTATGCTCGCTGCGTATCTTTCTCAGGCAAAAGGGAAGATTGCTGAGTGGAAGACCGGCCTATTGCCATTTGTGGTGATTGTGGGAATTCCGAGCGCCCTCCTTATTACTGAGCCCAACACTTCCACTACACTCATCATCGGCCTCAGCTGTGCCGTTATGTATTTTCTTGCAGGAGCACCTTTACGCGATTTCGGCATCATGGTCGTGGGCACCATTCTTCTTCTCACGGCACTTGTCTTTGCGCGCCCGTATCTGATGAGCCGAGTGGTTACGTTCATTCACCCGCAAAGCAATGCGCAGACAAGCGGGTACCACATCCAGCAATCGTTAATTGCCATTGGGTCAGGAGGAATTTCTGGACGCGGCTTTGGGCAAAGTGTGCAAAAGTTTAATTATCTTCCTGAAGCGGAGAGCGACTCAGTGTTTGCCGTGTACGGAGAAGAATTTGGATTCATCGGTACCGTGCTTCTGGTTATCCTGTTCATTGCCTTCGCACTGCGCGGTCTCATCATTGCCGGAGAATCTTCGTCACTCTTCGGCTCGCTAGCCGTCACGGGCCTCACGCTCGTCATCACGTTCTCTGCGTTTATGAATATTGGTGCGT
>JAQBQR010000027.1 GCA_028286945.1 Parcubacteria group bacterium
GTACGCAAAGAATCCAAGCGCGGTAAAAGTAAGCATCGTACCGATGCTGTGATACTGCGTGCCGAGCGTCAGAGATTCTGGCAGAAGATCAAAGAAAGCAACGGCAATAACAGCTCCTGCAGAGAAGCCCAAGACTAGGTGGAGTTTGTCGCGAAGCTTAAGAGCGAGTGCCCCACCAATGAGGGTGGCCAAAGCAGCTGCGCAGGCAATAAGAAGAATGTAGAAGGGTTGCATAGAGATACGATAATGATAATTATGGTGCGCACGAAACACAGAGGCCGTAGAATTCAAGGGAATGACGCGTAAGTTGTGCAAAGCCAGGAGATTTCTGAAGAGTCGATTTCAATAAGTCGCGACGATCTTGCGCAGGAATATCCTCTATTGTTCCACATGATTCGCACACTGCGTGATGGTGGTGTGGTCTGTCGTGTGCGAGTTCGTAATGGGCATGTCCATGACCGAAATCAAACTGAACAACCATACCGCGTTCTACGAACGCTTCCAGCGCCCGATAGAGGGATACTTGGTCAAGTTCATTTTTCAAATTGCGGCGTAAATATTCAACAGACACCGGACGCCTTTGTGCAGCCAGGAACTTGAGTAGGGCAATGCGGCCCGGTGTTCGACTTAGTTTGTGTGCTTGAAGAAATTCATCAGCGCGATCGGCATAGAGACTCATAAGTACACTCTCGCATAAACGCAAGTAATTTGCAATTACTGGATGGGTGTAAATCTAACATCATTGCCCGTTCCCATGACTATGGATGCCGCTTGATCGATGAACCTTTTGGAGAGCGTAGCTCGCAATGAGTGTCGTAATTGGTACCGCTAATACCAATCCAATTGAACCCATAAGAATGCGAATAATCTCAGTGGCAAAGATTTCGCTATTAATAATGAATCCAACGCCTGCAGTAGATTCCTTAAACAGAAGCATCAGTGGAAGGGAAGTGCCCACGTATGCGATAGCTAATGTATTTACCAGTGCTCCAATATGTTCTCGACCAATTCGCATTGCGCGAGCATACACCTGAGCACGAGTATAGTGACCTGCGAGGAATAATTCTTCCACCGCCACTGCTTGGCCGATAGCTATGTCATAGAGTACCCCGAGCAGTCCAATCATAATTCCACCAAAGAGAAGACCAAGCATATTAATGCGCCCGTTTGTATCGAAATTTAGATAGACGTTTGTTTCGGAAGTAAAACCGGAAAGATGGGCAATATGAATCACCCCATACGTTCCCAGTCCCGTGATAATAACGGTAACAATCATGCCAACCATGGCGCTTGTCGTCGTGCGACTAATTCCATGCGTAAGATAGGAGCCAAGAATAATAATGAGTGCAGAGATTCCAAGCGCAATTAGGATAGGGGAATGGCCTGCGTAAATATTCGGTATAAGAAGATAAAAAATAATGACAATACTCCCAAGCAAACTTAACAGACCCCTTATACCTTGGATGCCGCCAAAGACAAAAAGAAGAACAACAAATATGAGTGCAAGCCCAAAGAGCACGGGAAGGCGATACGGATCAGCAACGGACCATCTGTCTGTTCCGTCATTAACGCTCGTAATGTGACGAATATAAAATATTTCTCCTACGGTAAGTTGTGTATAGTCATTCTCAAACGTAACGATTTTGCTTTTCTCCGTGCCATCAAGTATCTCAACGGTAAGCGTTTGTTTAGTAGAGGTAACATTTGTACCGGGAACAAGTGCCGCGCCTTCGGAAACCGCGGTAATAACACGGGCGCGAGCAAGAGTGTCAGTTTCCTGAATTTGATCCTGGGTTTGAGCGCGGGAAGTCGTGGGTACTACAAAAATACTTACAAATAGTAAACAAAATAGTATTCGCCTTGCCAAGATATTTTTCATGCACACACTATACCCCTATCGCGGGGTGGCTCGCAGTCAAAGCGAAGTTCGTGTAAGAGCGGTGGTAGAATAACGTCATACCAGATATACCCCTCACCAAATCATCATGAATGAAGATACTCGTCATACGTTAGTAGCCGCCAGCCGCCCCGTTCGTATCGCAGCTGCAGCAGCGCTCGGAATGCTTGCACTCTTTTTGCTTGTTAAAACGTTTGACGCGATTTCTTTGTTCGGACAAGGTGACACTCCCCAGGTAAATACCATTACCGTTTCAGGAACCGGTACCAGTTCGGCGACACCTGACATTGCAAAGATTTCTTTCACCGTGCAGGAGAGCGCATCAACCGTTCAGGCCGCACAAACCGCAGCTACAAAGAAGACGAATGATGCTATTGCAGCAATGAAAGCGCTTGGCGTTGCAGAAAAAGATATTAAGACCGCTGCATACACGGTGAATCCGCAGTACGCATCACGCCCAGTGACGCCATGTTATGGAGGCACCATCTGCCCGGCTGTTGCGACGGTAGTGAACGCAAATACGATCACCGGATACCAGGTTTCAGAAAGTGTTGACGTAACCGTACGGGATACTGCGAAGGCAAGTGACGTTGTTACTAAGCTCGGAGCCCTCGGTGTACAGAATGTTTCTGGTCCAAACTTCTCAGTGGATGATGACTCAGGCGTAATGAACGACGCACGTGCAGAAGCGATCAAGAATGCACAGAAGAAAGCTGAAGAGCTTGCCAAGGAACTCGGTGTTTCTCTCGCTGGTGTGGTGAGCTACTCAGATCAGGGAAATACATACCCTATGTACGACAAGGCGATATCAGCTCAGTCTATGAGCTCAGGCGCCCCTCAGCCAAACCTTCCAACCGGAACGGATGACCGCACCGTGAACGTTCAGGTGACGTATCGCATTAAATAGCGTAGATACAAGGTGAGAATAGGCCGCACCCCTCCGGGGCGCGGCCTTTTTGACAGTATTTTCCTTTGTAGTATCATATAAATATCAAACCCCGCGGGGGTTTTTTAATTGGAGCGCAACTACGTTACCTACACATCTTTATGTCTTCACTCATTACCTACCTCAAAAACGTTCGTGCAGAAATGGATCACGTTGTATGGCCCCGTCCACGCACCGCACTTATGCACGTTGCACTAATCGTGCTCATCTCAGTCGTTGCTGCACTTCTCATTGCAGGCCTCGACTACGCTTTCTCACACGCTATTGAGCAGTACATCTCGACGCACTAGACCCTCGCACCTTTAACTCACCACACCCTATGGAACTACGCACTACTCCAGAATTTAATGATGATGCAGCAAGCCTCGAGCCTCGCTGGTACACCATCCACACGTACGCAGGATATGAAAACGCTGTTGAGCGTAACCTCAAGCAGCGTATTGAAAGCCTTGGCATGGAAAACAAAATCTTCGAAGTGGTCGTTCC
>JAQBQR010000028.1 GCA_028286945.1 Parcubacteria group bacterium
GCGGAACTAACACCGCAGTCGGTACGTCAACGCTTACAATCTCAACTGCAAGCTATGTGGGCATTGGTACCACTTCGCCTGCATCACTTCTTGAAATATCAGGAACAGATACCGGCACAACGGCCACCACATTCACTCCCGCAACGACGCTTTCAATTGGAAACCGTTCAACGACGAACAACACCATTGCTACACTCGCATTCCGCACGCAGGACGCGACAAATGGTGTAGCATCTTCTTCAGCACAAATTGTTTCAATTAATAGCAGTCACACAGCAACGAAGATTTCAGGTATTCTTTCGTTCCAAACAAATAATGCGGGTTCTCTAACGGAAAAAATGCGTATAACGGCCGCAGGACTTGTGGGCATTGCAACCAATGCTCCGGGATCGTATCTGACTATTAACCCAGCAACTCCGGCCGCAGGCACGGCGAATCTCAATGCCACTCAACTTGTGCAAATCGTAGGTGGTGCCGGCGGCGATAATACCGCGAATACGGGCACCGTGTTTGCAGGAAATGGAGGTGCTATCGTCATTAACTCAGGTGCCGGTGGTTCGATTACAGGAACACCAACCTCAGGGTTTGGAGGTACCGGTGGAAACATAAGCTTTATTGCCGGTGCCGGTGGTGCAGGAGGAGGAACGACTCCATTTGGTGGTAGCGCGGGCACCATAAGCTTCACCGCTGGCGCTGCCGCTTCAAATGCTGGTGCAGTTGGTGGAGACGTCACCATCGGCGGGGGATCTGCAAGCCTCTCAACGGCCTTTGCTGGGTCGGTATACATCGCTGGTGGTAACGCAAGCACGAATGCGGCTACGGGAAATGTTATCTTGGGCGTCAGTATTTCAGGAGGTACTCCTCGTGGCAGGGTCGGCGTGGGAACCACAACTCCGTGGGCTCTTTTCTCTATTGATCCAGAAACAACAAATCTTGCAGGAGGTACTCCTGAATTTGTCATTGGTTCTTCGAGTGCTACTCATCTGATTGTTACGCAGGCAGGTAAGGTTGGTATCGGTACTACTTCGCCTGCAGCACAGCTCACGACGACCGGTACCGTCCAATTCGCGAACTATGGCAGTGCAGGGGCAACCGTAACAACTGATGCAAACGGTAACTTGTCTGTGTCATCTGACGAGAGACTCAAAGATATAAATGGCAGCTTTAACCGCGGTCTCGCTGAAATCGAACAGCTTTCCCCAATCCTGTACCATTGGAATGCAACAAGCGGTCTTGATCAGAAGGGTCAGTATGCCGGTTTTAGCGCTCAGAATGTAAAATCCGTAATTCCTGAAGCGGTGGCTACCGACAGCCGTGGATACCTTACCCTTGCTGATCGTCCTATCATTGCTGCAAGCGTGAACGCCATAAAGGAGCTCGCGGGACGCACCGATACGCTTGCGACCAGCTCGGCTAGCTTCACAGCACAGCTCCAGACATTGAATACGGCATTTGCTCAGAATCAGACAAATTTGGCACTTCCACATGCGCTTACCGCCACAACACTTACCGCAGAATCACTCAGCATTGCGCAGGGAATTTCTTCCGGCTCACTCACCGCACAGTCAGTGAACGCTGCCGGAACCATATCAGCTGCACGCTACACCGTGCCGGCTGAAGCAAATGTGTTTACGTTCGGCTCAAGTACGATGAGCACCGTGCTTCCGCAGGAAGCACTAACAGATAACGGAAGTGTTGATATCTACAAACTTGCAAGCTACGGCGTCGCGCGCGTTCAAGCACTTGCAGAGCGCACTGATCTTCTTTCGATAAAGATTGATGATATTGAATCACGCCTTGCGGCGATAGAAGTACTTACCGGTAGCTCAAGTACCGATCCGGTGAACATCGTGGGAACTACGCTAACAAATATTCTTTCATCACTCGGCGTAGTGATGAAGGACGGTCTTGCGATGTTCAATAATTTGATAACGCATCAGCTTACGCTCGTGGGAGGAACGGACGGAACGGCATCAACGGGTTCAGTAACCATGCCGTCTGGATCTACCTCAATCGTTGTTACGAATGCACTCGTGCACCCAAGCTCAAAGATTTTCCTCACCTTCACTTCGTCAGTAGACGGTTCGTGGTACCTCTCAGAAAAGAAGGAGGGAAGCTTCACGGTAATGCTCTCGAAGCCACAAACGTCTGACACGGCCTTTGACTACTTCCTCATTCAAACTGACCCTCACGCGCAGGTCGCAGCGGCAGGACAGGCAAACCAGCCTGCGACGCCACCACCAGGAAGTTCAGAGGCAACAACCACACCACCTACGGTTTCTCAGGATGGGGGACCAACCGTCTCGCTCGTTGGGGACGCTGCAGCACAGGTCGTTCAGGGTGGCGCATGGACAGATCCTGGAGCCACCGCTGCCGCAGCTGATGGCACGAGCCTCACCGCAGACATTGTAGTAACCGGTACGGTAGACGTGCAGACGCCAGGGCTCTATACCATTACCTACCGCGCTACCGATGCAGGAGGGAAGATTGGCCAGGCATCACGCGTGGTAACGGTTCTGGCGCCTGTAAGCGGCGCATCTGATCCTGCGGTAACCGCCACGCCGCCTGCAGACTCCGGCCCAACGGCTGGGGCTGATGCTGGCACACCGGCTTCATAATCCATATAGTATTCTGTAACCATGTCTCCCGTCACTTTCAATGAGCCCTCATACGAGTTCAGAAGCAATACTCCGAAAAGTAAGGGCATTACGGGTTGGCTCGTCGCGCGTGGTTTTGCAAAGGATGACAAAGGTGCGAACGTGCTGATGCTTAGTATCGCAGGCATTGGGTTTGCGATAATGGTTGGCGTTTGGATAACCATGCCAAGCAAACATACTCAAACACCCCAAGAGCGTGCACGTATCGAAGCTTCTACCCGCATGCCCATTAAGTAGCAAATATGAAAAACATCCGCACCAAAGGTTTTACTCTCATTGAACTTCTCGTCGTCATTGCAATTATTGGAGTGCTCTCATCCGTGGTTCTGGCGAGCTTGAATTCAGCTCGTAATAAAGGAAAGGACGCTGCGATAAAAGAGGGAGTGCAACAAATGAGAAGTCTCATGGCCCTTGAGTATAACGACACGGGAACCTATACCGCGCTAGAACCAGGCCGTTGGTTCTATAGCACCGCGGACTGTGCAGCCTCATTTAGTGGAACGTATGCGGCAAATGCTCGTACCATTTGTTCGAACCTCTTTAGTAACACCTCAGGTTCAGGATCAGTGCTGTTTATAGGAAATGCCGTGGATCCGGTAGGGAAGTTCGCCATAATGGTTCTGTTGAATAGTAAAAATACGTATTATTGCGCAGGAAGCAGCGGAGCCACATCGGATATAGAGACGGGCGGATGGGGCTCACCCGGCTGCTACGGTAATCCGTAGCGCAGACGTGGTGCGCACGAGCAGTGTTAGAATTATCAAATAGAAATTACCTCACGAATTTGCCCTTATGAAACCTGTACGCGTAGCTATTAATGGATTCGGTCGCATTGGCCGCGCTTTTGTGCGTCAGGCATATGACCGCCCTGAGATTGAAGTGGTGGCGGTGAATGATTTGGGTTCGCTTGAAAATCTTGCGTACCTCCTTAAGTACGACACCGTGTATAAGCGCGCACCGTTTTCTGTAGAAGCGAAAGATGGAAAGCTAATGGTTAATGGAAAGGAAGTTGCATTCCTTTCTGAAAAAGATCCTGCGATGCTTCCGTGGAAGGATTTGAATGTAGATGTGGTAATTGAATCAACAGGATTTTTCACTGACTACGAAAAAGCGAATGCGCACATCACTGCTGGTGCGCGACGCGTGGTTATCTCTGCTCCGGTTAAAGATGAAAATCCTTTGGGCGCAACCGTGCTCATGGGACTTGATGAAAGTAAGTTAGGTACGTGCATGATCACAAGCAATGCCTCATGTACCACGAACTCTGCGAGCCCGGTTATCGCTATTCTTGATGAAGCGATTGGTATTGAAAAAGCGATTCTTTCAACAACGCACGCATATACTGCAAGTCAGTCCATTGTGGATGGCTCTGCGAAGAAAGATATGAAGGAAGGCCGCGCCGCGGCCCAGAACATCGTACCCACTTCAACGGGTGCAGCCATTGCCGTTACAAAAGCGTACCCATCACTAGCAGGGAAGTTTGATGGTATTTCACTTCGTGTGCCGGTTCCTGCAGGTTCGATAGCTGACGTTACGTTCATTGCGAAGCGCGCAACCACCGTAGAGGAAATAAATGCGGCGCTTCGCGTCGCCGCCTCTTCACCACGCTGGGCAGGAATCTTTTCTGCCACGGACGAAGAATTTGTTTCAAGCGACATCATCGGCGAACGCTTCGCTTCCATTGCTGACCTTGGCATGACGCGCGTCGTGGATGGCACGCTCGTAAAAGTACTCGCGTGGTATGACAACGAAGCAGGGTACACGCACACACTCGTTGAGCATGCCATTAAAGCAGGGAATGCATAACCAGTAATACATCTATACATGGAAGCATCACCAGAAATCCAAGAAGTGCTCGATACGATACGAAGAGAAAACCGTCATACTCGAATGGTCTTCGGAGTTGGAATCATAATCCTGGCGGTGGTACTCATGTATCTCGCTCCAGTGGTAATCCGTTCTCAATTTGCGAACTCAGAATCAAACACCGACGATACTGCTCTGACCGCTACGATGCACAAACCAGTACCTGGAAAGCCAGCTAATAGCGGGCTAATAACCCATAGCACTACCACGTCGACCACCACTACCACGCAGGCCACATCGACAAAACCATAACTCGTGAGACTTCATTTCTTTCTCACGTCAGACGCACTAGTATTAATTCTATGAATATTTACCTCGCCGCTGATCACGCTGGATTTCGTCTAAAAGGGGTGTTGATAGAGCAGCTCGGCCTCTTGGGACACGCGGTCACCGACTGCGGTGCATTCGAACTTAATCCTGATGATGACTATCCTGATTTCGTTCAACCACTCGTAGAAAAAGTACTCGCCGATGAAGGGTCTTTTGGAATTATCTGCGCAGGCAGCGGGCAAGGGGAAGCGATGTGTGCGAATCGAACGCCAGGTATTCGTGCTGCCGTATTCTATGGACCCATGCCCGCACACGAAGCACTGGACCGCGAAGGTGGTTTTTCACAAGATGGATATGATGCGGTGCGTCTTTCACGCAGACATAATAATGCGAATGTGCTCTCGATTGGTTCACGATTTGTTTCTCCTTCACAAGCAGACGAGGCCATCCGAACCTTCCTTTCTACTGAGTTTACCGGTGACGAACGCCATATCCGCCGTCTCGGAAAGTTCTAAATTGGCCTGATACTATATAGAAGTATGGCCAATGTATCCTTTAACGAAGAACCAAATTATCGCTACGCCTCTACAAAAAAGGTTCAAGCAAAGAGCAGCATCAGTGGTTTCTTAATACGAAATAATATTGCAAAGGACGAACGCAGCGCCCAGTACGTCCTTCTTGGTATTGCCGTGGTAGCTATCATTATTGCGATTTTTATCCTGACCCATTCGACAAACACCGCTGGCACTCCCCATCCATTGCCCGTACCCGCAGGTACCGTACTTCCCAGTCACGCAGTACGGTAATATAAAGATATGAAGCAGAACCGCGCCTTCACCCTCATTGAACTCCTCGTCGTGATTGCAATCATTGGCCTTCTATCCAGTGTCGTACTTGCTTCGCTTAACTCCGCACGTTCTAAGGCACGTGATGCACGAAGAATTTCTGATTTACATCAAATTCAAACCGCTCTTGAAACGTACTACGATAAAGTCGGCTCATACCCACCCTATGGAACAACGTTTGTAACCGATGATCTCACCGTGTTAGTGCCAAACTATATTCCTGCATTCCCGCGAGATCCGAGTGTGCAAACCGCCCTTGGAGGAACGGACTACCGTTATTCCTCAGCAGGGGGAACAGCCGGATATGCGATACTCGCCTTTCTTGAAAAGACGCGTACGTGGTGCCAGATATCGAGCGGTACTGATGCTCCCGGTTTGAACTGGGCAGCATTACCTCACTGTTAAATTACGCGGTCATCTATGAATATCATCATCCCGGCCGTCCTTCCAATCTCATCAGAAGACTTACAGGATAAACTTCTGCGGTTACAGGGGTTTGCCAAAAACGTCCAGGTTGATTTAGTAGATGGAGTATTTGCGTCGCCAGCGTCATGGCCATTTACTACTCCGGGGAAAATAGATGAGCAAGGGCAAAATCTGGATGCACTTGAATTTTTGGGTGCGCTTCATATGGAACTTGATTTAATGGTGACAGATCCTGAAGCCTGCATTGATCCATGGATAACTGCCGGTGCGAATAGGATCACTATTCATGCGGAGAGCACACGAGTACTCCCAAAAATACTTTCAGATATTAAAACTAAATACGGTCATGATGTGGCATTTATGCCTGGCCTTTTATCCATCGGACTCGCTATTCATGCTTCTACAGAAATAAGTCTTATTGAGCCTTTTTTGAACCAGGTGGATTACGTACAGTTTATGGGCATTGATACCATTGGACGGCAGGGTGAACCCTTTGATGCCCGTATTTTGCCCAAGCTTCGCGCCTTTAAGAAAAAATATCCGAAGATGCCCGTGCAGGTAGATGGAGGGGTATCGCTTGAAACGGCACCTGCGCTTTTATCTGCGGGAGTCTCGAGACTCATTGTGGGTTCTGCGATATGGAAGGCGAAAAATGTGGAGACTGCGTATGCAGAGTTTGAAGAATTAACCACAAGGTACGGTATCTATACGTAACTCAGAGCGCGTGCGTGGTATCGTAATATCAATGAGTGTTACTGATGCAGAAGTAGCAGACCTTGAGAAAAAAGCGGAACAGATTCGCGAGACTATTATTACCATGCTTGTGTCAGCAGGTTCCGGGCACACTGCAGGACCCCTTGATATGGCTGATATTTTCACGGCTCTGTATTTTCATATCCTTAAACACGACCCGAAGAATCCCGAATGGGAAGAGCGCGACCGGTTAATTCTTTCAAACGGACATATTGTTCCTGTACGCTACGCAACGATGGCTCACGCAGGATATTTTTCGGTGGAAGAATGTCAGACACTTCGGAAATTCGGTTCGCGGCTGCAGGGACACCCGGAACGTGAGCGCCTCCCAGGACTGGAAACCACCTCAGGTCCACTGGGCGAAGGACTTTCACAAGGTGCGGGAATTGCGTACGCATTTCGCATGAGTGAAGGCACGCGAGCCAGCGCAAGCAACGCACGTCATGTATACGTCTGTATGGGTGACGGGGAACAAGACGAAGGAAACGTGTGGGAAGCCGCTATGTGGGCAGGAAAGAATAAGCTTTCAAATCTGATTGCAATCATTGACCGTAATAACATTCAGATAGATGGGATGACCGAAGACATCATGCCCCTGGGAGATCTGCGCGCGAAGTATGAAGCGTTTGGATGGCATGTGCTTGAAGTTGATGGACATAATATGCGCCAATTCATTGAAGCCGTAGATGAAGCGAAAGCTATTTTTGAAAAGCCGACAGTGATCATTGCTCATACCATCGCCGGAAAGGGAGTGCCGGATATTGAAACGGATTTTCACTGGCATGGAAAACCTCCGACAAAAGAAGAAGGTGCGAAGTTCCTAAAGGAACTTCGCACGGCTGGCGGTCGGGTGCCGCACGAATATTCATAACTATGATTTCACCTCACGCAAAACTAGCGGATACTGTCTTTTCTAAGGACGTCGAATTAAAATCGACGCGTGATGGTTTTGGTACGGGAACAGTAGAAGCAGGAAAGGCTGATGAAAACGTAGTGGTGCTCTGCGCAGATCTTAAAGAATCAACGCGTGCCGAATGGTTTGAAAAAGAATTTCCTGGTCGCTTCATTGAGGTTGGCATTGCTGAACAAAATATGGCTGGTCTTGCTGCGGGGTTTGCGATGGCTGGCAAGGTTCCGTTCATCGCAAGCTACGCTGCATTCTCTCCTGGACGAAACTACGAACAGCTTCGTACGATGGTTGCGCTTAACAATCTGCCCGTGAAAGTCATGGGAATGCACGCCGGTGTTTCTGTCGGGCCTGACGGTGCAACCCATCAAATGCTCGAAGACATGGGATTGATGCGTATGCTCCCTCGCATGGTGGTCATAAATCCTATTGATGCAGAAGAGGCGCGTAAGGCAGTAGTGGCAGCGGCAAAGACAAAAGAACCTACATATATTCGTTTTGGTCGTTCACCCGTGCCGGTGATTACCACGTCTGAGACACCATTTGAAATAGGGAAGGCACTTACGTTATGGAACGCGTCGAAGCCGAAGGTAGCGCTTATGGCGACCGGTGCGATGTCATCCGTGGCGCTCGCTGCTGCTCGTGCACTTGATGCTGATGGTATCGCCTGCACCGTGCTTCACGTACCCACAATCAAGCCACTCGATGAAAAGGCGGTATTAGCTGCGGCGCAAGCCGCCGGAAAGGTTATTACGATTGAAGAGCATCAGGTGGCCGGCGGCTTCGGCAGCGCCATCTGTGAATTCCTCGCAGAAACATATCCCGTACCAGTGAAGCGCCTCGGCATTCAGGATGTATTCGGTCAGAGCGGTGAACCGAACGAGCTCTTAGAGCATTACGGACTCGGCGCACCGCACATTGCTGAAGTAGCCCGACAATTCGTAGGAAAGACGTTGTAATATGGCTTCAAAACAAATCAATCCTTTTCTAGCTATCCTTGCAATCACGATTATCGGTGCAACGGGTACTTTTTTCGTCGTACATAAAATATTTGATACCGACTTTACGTATGCTTCTGCCGCTGCACATGACGGCATTTCAACGAACTAAGTTTTTCTCTAAGAACGAAACGAATGATCAAGTCCGGTGTCTGTTAACCTACCAATAGCCGCTTGGATACGTCGATATTTGGCGTGAAATCGTGCTTTAATCTCGTCTGGCATTTGAGACTGTCGCTCTAAAACATTCTTAACTGCAACGATAGCAGGTAGCGCTTCCTTCGCTGACTCGCGCGCTGTATTTGCTTTAGCTTCTTCGTAAGTATGAAGTTGAATCGCAGCAAGCGCAGCAATATCATGCGTCTGTTCAAAGTTTTCAAATGCGTCTTCTAACTCCTTAATTTTCTCAGCGAGTTGTTCTGCGCTGAGTCCATCTCTTTCCGGAGCGGGGTAGTCGTTAGCAAATAATCTTGCTTGTTCCTGATCCTCTATTTCTTGCTGGTTCAATGCTTCCTTCGTTTCAAACACCGCTGGTTTCGGAGGTTTTTCTGACATAGGTACTTCTAAAGAGAAAAGCCTGCAGCCTTACCGTCTTCGTAGAATGCCTTTACACCCTCAAGTGAAAACTCAGAAAGATCTTTGCCGATATCTCCAATCTTCTTAAGAATATCGGGTGGTACGGTGATAATGTCTGCGCCCACAGACTCTGCTTCGTAGATGTTGTACACTTCGCGACAACTTGCCCATAAGAGCTGAGCAGCTGGCTTTGAGGAAAGAATACTCTTTGCTTCACGCATGATCGGAAGGGGATCAACTCCGGTATCAGCAATACGCCCAGCGAATATAGAAACAATAGACGGAACATTTGCATCAAGTGCATCGGCAACTTCTGCTACTTGTTCAGGAGCAATGATGAGTGTGATGTTCAACTTCATTCCTTCAGCCGCGAGCTTTTTAATAAGTGGCGCAGTAGATTCGCCGGAGGTATTGGTCACCGGAATTTTTACGTACACATTTTCACCCCAGGTATGGATGATGCGAGCTTGGCGCTCCATCTCCACAAGATCATCAGCAAACACTTCAAAGGAGATGGGCTTGTCAGTAATCTCTTTAAGAATGTCGGTGGCGAATCCTTGATAGTCGCTTACTCCAGCCTTTCGTAAAAGATTAGGATTTGTCGTAAAACCCTTTATATATGGGTGAGTAGCGAGCTCGATAAGATCTTCACGCTTAGCGCCATCTACGTATAACTGTACGTGAAGCTGATCGATGGGTGTGGGTTTTTTCATAGCTACATTATATAACCTCGAGCACGTATGACGCAGGAGCGTCAGCGATATATTTCTCGAGCTGCTCACGGGTGAGAAGGCCTCGCTGTGCACCAATGTCCTGCACCACCGACATGGAGTTAATGGGACCCCAGAGTAGTGCTTCTTCAAGCGGCTTTCCAAGAGCGAGTGCTGCAACAACGGTAGATGCGAAGGCATCGCCAGCACCGGTGCGTTCAAATGGCTTGCGCGCATCAGGATACATCGGGATCTTCCACGACGTAGTGCCGTCATATGCATATGCGCCATTTGTTCCATCCGTAATAACCACAATCTTTGGTCCAAGAGCGCGCATGCCCGTGAGGAGGTCCTTGATTGATGGCACTGCCGTGAATTTCAAAATGTGTTCTGCCTCTTCTTTGTTGCAAAAGAATATTTCTGAAGCCGCGTATACATCAGCAAATTCTTTAGCATCTGTCTTAATCTGGAACGTGCCAGGCTGGAAAGCGATCTTTATTTCTGGATGCTTTGCAAAAAGCTCCATGAGCGCGTGATAGTAGGGAATTGAATTATCGGCAAGAGATGAGCAGTACACCCAAACAGGAGAGGAAGAAAGAGTTGGCACTTCATAGTCAAACAATTCGTGCTTGATCAGAATGGTGCGTTCGGTTTGGTACCAAAGCACATAATGGTAGTTCGAAGCCTTGCCTGGCTGTGTGACCATGTATTCCGTGGAGACCTTTTCATTCTTAAGCACTTCAAGCATTTCTTCACCGTATCGGTCTTCGCCAACATATGCGCGCAGGCCAGAGTCTAGGCCTAGACGAGCAGCTGAAACGGCAGCATTCGAAGCATTTCCCACAGCAGCTACCACGGTGGCTGATTCGTAGGGGATCTTTTCGCCAAATGCTAAACAGAGCTGGCATTCTAAAGCTCCTTTTTCACAATGCACCTCAGCTTCGGTTAGACGGATAAACGGTTCAGTGACTATGTCGCCGATGGCAAGGAAATCAAGTGGTTGAGACATACTCTCATTCTAAGCTCTTGAACCAAGAGCGTCGAGCAAATCACGGTGACGAAGTATGAGGAAATCTTCATGTAGACGTACGTGATACACTTCCAACATGATTGATCTTCAAGACGTTGCACATACGCTTTTACGAAGCGGCAAGGGAATTTTGGCAGATGATGAGACTGACGTTCACGCTGACAAATGGCTTGCAGCACACGGAATTGAAGGCGGAGAGGAAATGCGTAGGAAGTTTAGAAATCTATTTCTGGCTGCACCTGATAACGAAAAGTATCTTTCGGGAGTAATTTTATTTGAGGGAACGCTTACACAAAAAGCAGATGACGGAACGCTTTTCACTGAACTCCTTGCGAAAAAAGGAATCCTTCCCGGCATTAAGGTGGACCAGGGTTTAGAACCATTTCCAGAAGGCGGAAAGGAAACCATAACGAAGGGCTTGATTGGTCTCCCTGAACGTCTTATGGAATTCCGCGCCAAATACGGTACCGGATTTGCGAAGTGGCGCGCAGCAATAACCATAGAAGGTACGCAGCTTCCCACTGCACAGGCAATTCATGAAAATGCGAAGCGTCTTGCGCTCTACGCGCTTGAAGTGCAAAAGGCAGGCATGGTACCCATCGTGGAGCCTGAAGTATTGCTCGAAGGAAATCACAGTCGCCTTCGCGCACGTGAAGTCGTGGCAGAAACCATCAGTGCTGTTATTTCGAGCCTTGAAGATCAAGGGGTAGATATCACTGGTGTCATCCTTAAAACATCAATGGTGCTTTCTGGAAATAAGAGCGGAAAAATGGATACGCCCGAAGAAGTGGCTGAAGACACCGTCGGTGTCCTTTTGGAAAATGCACCAAAAGATCTTGCCGGTATTGTTTTTCTTTCAGGCGGACAATCCACCGAACAGGCCACCGCGAATCTTCGCGCCATCGAAGCACTTGCAAAAGAAAAGAACGCACCCTGGCCGCTCACGTTCTCATACGCTCGAGCGCTTCAGGATGAAGCGCTCACCATCTGGCAGGGAAAAGATGAAAACATTCCCGCAGCCCGTGAAGCGTTTATTACGCGACTCAAAGAAGACGCCTGCTTTACGCTCGCTGATTCCGCTTGTTAGGTACTGCTCCGGCTCTTCAAGTCGGTTCTGATACAATCAGGGACTATACCTATGCAAAAGCACGAACAAGGAAAGACCTCAGTAATGGCTGCGTTAGCCGGGAATGTTTTTATAACGCTCATTAAAACAGTAGCGGCGATTTCAAGCGGTTCGGTGAGTATGTTTGCGGAGAGCGTGCACAGTTTTGCTGACACGCTTAACCAAGCGTTATTACTGATTGGTATACAACGCTCAAAGAAGCCGGCGGATGATATTCGCGGATATGGATATGGAATTGAGCGATTCTTCTGGTCCCTTGTTTCTGCATGTGGCGTACTTTTCATTGGCGCAGGAATTTCTGTCTATCATTCGATTAACTCTTTGCTGCACATAAGTCATGAGGCTGCTGCCTTCAGCTTGCTCGGTATCATTGTGCTTCTCGTAGCTCTGGTGATTGAAGGAGCGACGTTATGGATTGCACTTACTGAATTGCGTAACGGAGAAAAATTCTCACGCGAGCTTTTCCAAGAAGCAGATCCAGTACTGCTCGCTGTTATCTATGAAGACGGAGTGGCGGTCTGCGGTGTGATCTTTGCACTCATCGCTCAGGGGGTAACATATTTAACAGGGAATGCAGTATATGACGCAATTGGCGGAATCGCCGTTGGTCTCATTCTGGGCGTGCTTGCAATCATGCTCATTATAAAGAATCACAAATACATAATAGGGAAGGCTCTCGACGAAGATATCGGTGCAGATATTATTGAGGCCCTTGAACGCGATCCCTGCGTTGAGAAGGTCATTGAGTTCAAGTCGGCTGCAATTGATGTAAATAAATACCGAATCTTCGCGTCAGTCGAATGGAACGGTTCGCCATTATACGAGGAGATATATGGGGAAGGTGATCTTCAGGAAGAATTTAACGATATTAAAGATAGTTTTAAGGAGTTCACTAAACTCATGTTTAGGACCACGGACCGTATCCCACGCCTCGTGGGTAACCGTATTGCGGTGATTGAGAAGAATATTACCGCTGAGTTCCCCCAAATAGCATACGTGGACATAGAGATTAACTAGATTTAGCCTCTGCCGGGCATTTGCGAAAAGCCCGTATATGGGGCATACTCGACCTACTATGAATACGTTGAATGCAACCAAGCGCACCGAGACCGGAAAGGCCTCACGCACCCTTCTCGCTACTGGCAAGATGCCGGCTGTTGTCTATGGTCCTAACCAGGAGACAGAGTCGATCACCCTTACCCTTACTGATTTTACTAAAATCCTTCGTGATGAAGGCGAGTCAACCGTTGTTGAGATCGCTGGACTTGGAACGACCTTCCAGGCACTCATCCAGGAAATTGATCGTGACCCTGTTACGCATCAGCCACGTCACGCTGACTTCTACGCTATTAAGAAAGGCGCAAAGGTTACCGTTTCTGTCCCACTTTCATTCATCGGCGAAGCTGGTGCTACGAAGCTTGGTGCAAGTATCGTGAAAGTTATGCACGAACTTGAAGTTGAAGCAGATCCTTCAAAACTTCCTCACGAAATTGAAATTGATCTTGAGGTACTTGAGAACATTGGTGACCAAATTCATGTTAAGGACGTGAAGCTTCCTGCAGGAGTTGTTGCAACTCTCGACGGTGAAGAAGTGGTGGTTCTTGCTCAGACAACTCAGGAAGAGCCTGAAGAGGATGCCGGCGCTCCAGACATGGACGCAATTGAGGTAGAGCAGAAAGGTAAGGAAGACGGTGAAGAAGGCGACGCAGAAGAGAAGTCAGGAGAGTAATACTTTTGAAGTAACGCAAAAACCGCCGAAAGGCGGTTTTTGCTTTTATGCTCACCTTTTCTTTTGCGTACGCGTAACATTCTCCGGTCGCCAGCGTCTCAAATGGTATACTGTCCTTCTGTATGGTGTTTCAAAAACGTTTATATACCCCTTTGTTTTACCTGGCATTTGCCACACTCCTAACGACCGCAATTTTCATATATCCTCAGCTTTCTCAGGCACAAACAGCAGATGCCGCTCTGGGTGCACGTCGCGCCGCCCTCCAGGCCCAGCTCGATGACCTTGAAAAACAGATCGCTGCCACACAGTCCACGCTCACCGGACTTAAGGGTGAAGGACAGTCCATTCAGCGCGATATCAGCATTCTTGACGCGGGTATTAAAAAGTCACAGCTTCAAATTCGCGCGACGCAGGTGCAGATTAATGCGCTCGCACAGAATATTGTAGTCCACGCAAATACCATCGGTCAGCTTTCAGGGAACTTGGATAGCGAGCGAGCTTCGCTCGCTCAGATCCTTCGCAGCACGAATGAGATCGACGACTCTTCATCACTCATTGAAGTGATACTTTCCGCACAAGACGTCTCAACATTCTTTCGCGACTTAGACGCATACGTAACGCTTAAGTCTGCGCTTGGTCAGTCTAGCCAGCAACTCATCAACACTCGTGCCGCAGCAGAAACAGAAAAGGACGCGCTCGTAGATCAGAAGTCACAGCAAGAAAAGCTCGTGGCCATTCAAGCGCAGGAAGAAGCAAGCATTGTGAATCAGCAAGCTCAAAAGAAAGTGCTGCTCGCACAGAACAAGAACACTACAGCAAAGTACCAAAGTATTTTTGATACGCAGTCAAAGACCGCGGGACAAATTCGTGCAGAACTCTTCTCGCTCGCCGGTGGTAGCGGACAGATCCCCCTTCCAACGGCCATCGCGCTTGCGAAAGCTGCAGGTGCCGCCACCGGCGTTCGCCCCGCGCTCATCCTCGGCATTTTAAAACAAGAAACAAACCTTGGACAGAATGTGGGGCAGTGTCTCCTTACGAATACACCTAATAAAGGTGACGGAAAGGGAAAGAACACCGGAACACCGTTTGATGGCGTGATGAAGCCAACGCGCGACGTTGATCCATTCATGGCGATCACTACTTCGCTTGGCATTGATTGGCAAACGCAGCCCGTGTCATGTCCTCCGTCATATGGATACGGCGGTGCTATGGGTCCTGGCCAATTCATCCCTTCCACCTGGATGCTGTATACGGATCGCGTAGCTAAGCTCGCTGGACACCCTGGCACTCCCGGAAACCCATGGAATAACCTGGATGCCTTTACGGCCACGGCTATGCTTATGGCAGATAACGGCGCTGCGGCACAGACCCAGGACGCTGAACGCATGGCCGCACTTCGCTACTTCGCTGGATGGGGAAATGCCTCAAACCCTGCATACTCCTTCTATGGCGACGGCGTACTCGGCTTCGCCGCTCAGTTCCAGGTAGATATTGATACGCTGGGCAGTTAATAAAAAAGTTCGCATGACGAACGCTCGCTTCCCAGTATCGCGCTCGTACTTCGCCCGATATTATCTAATGGCAATCGGAGGAGCCATAATCAACTTCGGCTCTTTTTGGGTTTTCTACCATGTTCTTCAGATTTGGTATCTTCTCGCGGCGGTAAGTGCCTTTGCACTTAGATTCTTTTTTAAATTTCTCATCATTCGCACGTGGCTTTTCCTCGACCCGCACATGTCAGGAACATTTCTCATACACGGCACGTATTTTTTTGTCTTAGAGCTCTCGAGTCTTGCCGTAAGTACACTGCTGCTTTTCATCCTGGTCCAAGGTCTAGAACTACCACCGTTCTTGGCCCTCATTGGTATTGTTGCACTAATGAGCGCAGGGAATGCCATGCTTACACGACTTTTCTTTCGCCCTAGAGTGAGCGCCTAAGGCCGCGGCTGGTAGTATGGTGAATATGGAATCCTGGATTTTCACGTCACTTTGGTTCGTCCTTTGGTGCTGGACGGTAAATCTAAGTCTGAACGCGCTTGGCTATGCAACCCTCCGATTCGCATGGCTGCGTACCCGCGATCGTGCACTCGATGGGCGGGAGGCGTTCTTTGACCACAAACGATTTCTCGGAGATTCGACAACCTGGGGAGGCCTCATTCTTGTAGCCATACTTGGTCTTATCGGCATGAATATTTGGCCGGGTAGGTATCTGTTGCTACTTTCATTCAGCGTATATGCAGGACATGCCCTCGGAAGTTTTATTAAACGTCGTCTCGAACTTCCGCGTGGCGCCTACCTGCCGTTTGTCGATCATGGCGATTACCTCATTACAGCAGGTGCTGTCGCCTGTGCTCTTGGCATAGTGTCTGGGTGGAGCATTGTGTTTTGGATATTTTTTACGATCGCAACAACGCCGCTCGTAACTTCCGCTGCTTTTTATCTACACCTTCGACGCGCACCTTTATAATCTATGTCCTACATCCTCGAACTGCTTAATAGCATCATGAATACGGTTACCCTCGGCACGTACCCGGTGCGCCCTTTTTTGCTTCTGGGGTATGGAGTACTTATTATTCTTGCGGCAACAACATTTCCGTACCTCCACAAAAGAATTTCCATTTCCACTCGCGTGCGCGCAGGGCTAGATCAAAGCCTGCGCATACTCGCGCTCGCTTCGCTCACGCTTCTTTTTCTTATCCCGATAGTAAGTGAAGTTGCTGTTTTTCATAGCTTCGGCATTCCACAAAGCTCACTCGGCATCTTCTTCGCAGGTGACGAAATAACAAGCACGCGCATCGCTCATAACCATTTCGGGAAAACTGCCATTGCTCAATTCTTTGGGTACGGACAATCTTCTATTGTTCAGGCATCTGACACTGGCGCAGCCCTTTTGCCGTATATGCCTGCGTGGCTGCCGCCCGTAGAGGCAGTGCTCTTCGTCATAGCGTTGCTGTGTTCTCTCTATATTGCCGCTCGCTTTGTTGCGACGATTTTTGGCCGGACAAATAAAGCGTGGGCGATGGCGTTGTGCACACTCATCGGATTTCTCATGCTCGAGAAATCACTCGATGGGGGATTTGTAAGTGATGGGGCAGGGATAGCATGTGTTGCATATGTAATCCTCATATTTTTCCATGCACATTATTTTTACAAAGCAGTACTCTATGCCACGCTCGGATACCTGTGGCTCATTAGTGTCTTATATGTCACAGGATTCTATAGTCCGCAGTCGTATATTCTCTACACGGCCATACGTTCTGGAGTTCTACTACTTTCTATTTTTGCTCTGTACCGTGTAGCGAAAGGAAAGCGTGATCAAATGCTATTGCTCCTAGCAATTAGCGCCATTGCAAGTATCGCGATACTTTCCTACACACAAGGGAAATGGGACCGCGCATATCTCCAGATGCCACTTACTCCAGGGAGTTCGTACCTGACTGCCTATACTTCGGAACTTCCACCAGCATTTCCTCTGCAAAAAATTGGAACGGTCGGCAATCTTTCTATATATAATCCAATGGATACTCCGTATAAAACCGTTGGCGCAATGGTCGCGGCGTACAGCCTTCCTTATTGGTATCGACCTCTTACTTCAGATGTTCTTCAGTGTTCAGGCAAAATAACTGCACGTACTGCACGATTTACCATATATTCTTCTGCTCCTCTCCAGAATGTACCTGCTAAACCGGGTGTTTTTGCTGATGCGCAATTCGTCCCGATGAGCGCAACGCCGAATGGCTGGTATGCATATCAAGCGGAAGTTGCCTATCACCCCTGCATTTCCCGTTATTTAAATGTGATTCAAGAAACTGTTCATACGGCAGGTTCAGACAGGTTTATCGTATTTGGGTTGACTATTCATTCCCAGGCGACTCCTGAATAGGCCCTTAAAACGTGATGGGGATAGCCCGCAGCAAAGCGTAGCCGGACTGTCATACTGTAAGGTACTAGTATGGATATCACCCAAACCACTACTCCTCCCGCACTAGCTCCCCTCAAGCGCACGCCACCCCATGCACGACATGTGATCATTGGACTCGTGGTCGGTATCCTTGTCGTCCTTGTGGCGGCAGGATATTGGTTTACCCATAGTGCCATTGGCACATTCTATGGTGTTGAATACGTTGCCGGTCCGTTTGAAAGCCGCACCGTGTATCAAATTGGACTGAGCGGAGCCCGCGCAATTACGCTGCCTGTTCCGGGAAAAGTGTTTGACTATGCACGAAACGGAAGCGCTCAAGTGGCGCTGGCAACAGCCACAAATGGGGACGAAGAGGTGTATCGCATTGAGGGTGGCACAGCAAAAATGCTTACAAATGACGGAATGATTAAATCCGGTATCGCGCTTTCTGCGGATGGAAAAACTATTGCGTACGCGGAGCGCATAACGTCTGCAACATCTACGGACCCAAATGCCTTCTATGAACCAAATAATTGGACGGTGCAATTGATCGACACTACGTCCTCTAAGCCTCGGACGATAGGTATCGGATACGGACCACAGTTCTTCGTACAGAATGGTTCGTTGCATCTTTTGTATACCTCAAGCGCTGCTATTCATCTCGCTGATCTTGTAACTAATACCCACCAAGACATCCCCGTATCACTTGCTTCTCGAAAAGGTTTTCGTACAAGTATAGTCTCGGCAGACGGGACCTATCTAATCCTGCCTGACGTTGCCGCGGGATACGCACTCTACACGCTCACATTCCAAGGTGGACTCGCCACGTTCGCACCCGTCGGCCCGCTTCCTTCTAAAACGAGTGCGGTTGCTTTCAAAGGGAATACGATACTAAGTGTTTCAGACGACGGAGTTCATTCGCTCTTCCGCACTTCGCTTCCTGAAACTCCTTCGCGTATCGTAAAGGCTCGCCTTGAACCTTTGAACGTTATATTCAAACTGGTACCATAATTCGTATGAAAATCACCCCCCGACAATTTCTTGTTCAGAATCGATTTCTTGCGATGGCGATCTTCGTAACTGTAGTGGCGTTCTCGAGTATCGTATTTCTTAATGTAGGAAATGTGCACGCACAGTCATGTGGGGACTATATCCAGGGAGGTGGTGGCACGTGTACCGATCTTGATCCAAGCCGCCAAGATCCCGCACAAGTGGCATTCACGGCAAATCCAAGCAGCATTCAGTCAGGCGCCAGCTCGCTTCTTTCGTGGGGTTCGGACAATTCAAGCAGCTATTATCCCTATGATACTTGTACGATCGATCATGGTGTAGGAGCTTTTGCTAATTCGGGATCAGTAAGTGTTTCTCCAGCACAAACCACCACATACAACATCTTTTGTCGGCATACCGTGCAGTACTCAACTCCGTGCGGTAATACGAATTGTTTTACCTATGGGTATATAGATTCAAGTGCAGCCACTACGGTCAGTGTCACGCAAAATCCTTCGCTTCTCGTTTCTTGTTCTGTAACTCCCGCTTCCATAAATACAAATAATTCGGCCACCTGGGCGGTATCTGCATCTGGAGGAACGGGTTCGTATACGTATGCGTGGAGCGGAACCGATGGACTTTCGGGTACTTCAGCTTCTGTTTCAAAACTCTATACAGCTGCCGGCGCAAAAAGTGGAACAGTTACGGTGACTTCAGTAGGAGGACAAAGTTTAAATACAATTCAACCAACTCAAGATCATCCTGGTTTGCTCGGATACGCAACGGACATCGTTGCCATGTTCTTGCACCCGGTTAACATAGCGCATGCAATGATGATTGCTTGTGATGGTGGAGGATTCGCTTTCTTTATCGGAAATGGTGGAGGATGTGATGCCGGTGTTGGAGGTGATGGTCCAAGCGCCACCACTGTTTCTTGTACTAATACCATTACCGTCAATTCTCCACTCCAACCTGACCTCACCCCACTCTCCCTCACCCCACACACCGTAGTGGCAGGGCAATCATCAGTCTTCACAGCGACCCTTGCAAACACGGGCACGGCAGCCACTCCAAACTTCTCTTCAACGGTCTATGTTTGTGCCACGAGTGATGCCGCGTGTCTTGGAAACTCACTTGCACGAGCACAATCTGTTTGGGACAAACTCCTTGCTTATGTGCACGCGCAGATTGCACACGCAGCCACGTCCATGAAGATCACCCTTACCGGAGCTGCTATCGGTGCAGGAAGTACCGGTCCCCAAAGCGGTTCGTATACCTTTGCTTCACCTGGCACGTATCAAATGCGCCTTTGTGCTGACCTTCCAAACAATCAAGTGACTGAATCAGATGAGAATAACAACTGCGGAAACTGGGAGGTACTTGCCGTGTGTCCTTCAGGCAACACGATAGATGGTTCAGGAAACTGTGTAGCTCCTCCGCCACCATCTAATCCTCAGCCAACGTGTTCACTCACTGCAACTCCTTCAAACTCTGTTCCCTCAACACTCACCTGGTCATCAACTAATGCCACGACGTGTACGGGTGGTGGATTCTCGGCGGGGAATGCAACAGGTGGTTCGGTAACAGCAGGAACGCCGGGAACGTATACGCTTAGCTGTACCGGTTCGGGAGGTTCATGTAGTACCTCTGCAGATATTTCTGGAGGTGTCTGTACTGGTACTCCAACCATTACCATCGCCGCTGCACCCGGTCGCGTTCGTGTCGGCCAAACCTCGACCATCTCATGGACGGCAACTAACGTTCCAGGAGCAAGTCCAACCTGCACTGTCTCTGGTCCAGGCGTATCACAAAGTATTCCAGCAGGAGGTACGCCAACGTGTGCAATTCCAAATGGATCGGCATCACCAACCATAAATACGCAGTCCACCTACACCATTACCTGTGCAGGCATCTCAAAGAGTGTGACCGTGAACGTGATTCCTAAATTCATCGAGTTCTAGATTTTAGATAGAGTATAGAGCCCGTCAGGCCTTGTTAGTTTCGCATAAGTGTGGTTATGTGAGGGCTGTGGCGCTTTTGCCACGTCCTTTTCAGACCACAGGAGGGTTCGAGATGATTCGTTATACACTCGCAGTCGCGATGATGCTCGGTCTTTCTGCGGCAGCGCATGCCCAGGAGGACTATCCACACGCCGCGGACATACGTCCGATGGGTCCGCAAGAGCAGGCGGGGAGGTATCAACCCCCGCCGAATCCGCAGATGTCGCAACGGGATGTCCGTAAACTATGCCCGAACGATACAGAGTGCATCTACTGGGTGAATCACAGTAAGCATCGCATTACCCAGATGCTCTATGCCGTTGCCCGCGACGCGTCGACCGGCCAGTATTTCTGGAGCGGTAAGCAACTCGCACCCAACGTCGAGCTCTATAACAACAGATGGATCTTCATTCGTCGGCCGAAGGACATGGGCTGTTCGATCGCCTTTCGGATCTGGCTGGAGTATAAGGGGCACTCGATCTGGGCCGAAGACGAATTCAACTTCTGCACGGACAAGGCCTCATATATCGAACTCAAACCTCCCCAGATGCCAAATGCTCCGAAACGTCCATGTGTGTACGTCGAGGCGGATCCGAACGCTCCTTCTGAGTCAACGGCTGCTGCACAGGAACGATGTACCCAGTCTCAGTCGAACTAGGTCATGCGCGCCCATTTCGACAACAGAGCCCGCCAACCCTTTCAGGGAAGGCGGGCTTTTTGCATATTTGGCTTGGTATTGCCGCTACAGGTTAGATTTGGTATAGTCTTCACACATGAAAAAAGACATCCACCCCGCAGATTACCGCCAGGTGATTTTCGAAGATATTGCCTCAGGCAAGTCTTTCCTTATTGGTTCAACCATCCATGCCACGGAAACGGGCACGTTTGAAGGAAAGGAATACCCAAAGGTAACCGTTGAAATCTCAAGCAAGTCTCATCCTTTCTACACCGGTGAAGATCGTACGCTTGATAAGACAGGACGTGTTGAGCGCTTCAAGCAGCGCGCACAGAAGGCAGGGAAGTAACAAAAAAGCCGCTTCACAGCGGCTTTTTTGTTGGCGGCAGATTGTTTTGTGCCGAACCCTCATCAAGAAGGTAATTATAATTCTTTGAATTCTGAAGTCAATTATAAAATCAAACACACCGCTCAAGCGGTGTGTTTGATAGTGCCGGCGGAGGGAATCGAACCCTCATGTCAAACTTGATGAGGGTTCGGCATGCGAACCTGCCACCGGCACATTGGAATTATAAGAAACAGTCGATCAAGAAAATCTTGAGATTCTTTAGGTAAAAACTGAGTTTTTTGCTAGGATTTGGGAAATGGAATATTCGCCAGAATTTAAAACGAATCACAAGACCGCGTATCTGGCGGAAGAATATGAGCGCCTGGTGCGTGAGTATGAAGACGCTGTGGGGGCGGCAGCAGGTGACGCGGAACTTTTAGCACTAGCGGATGAGGACAAAACTCGCATCGAAGCGCGTCAGGGCGAGATCCTAGGAGAGATTGAGCAAATTCTCGATAAGGATAAAGAAGAAGAAACCTTGCCGAAGGCCGTGGTGCTTGAACTTCGCGCAGGTGCAGGAGGTGATGAAGCATCGCTGTTCGCCTCGGAGCTTCGTGATATGTATATAAAATATGCGGAAGGGAAACGATGGCAGGCACGCCGTATTGATGATCTTACTATTGAATTTGCCGGAACGGCCGCATACGAAGCACTTCGCTATGAAACGGGCGTTCACCGCGTGCAGCGTGTGCCCCTCACAGAAAAGAACGGACGAATTCATACCTCAACTGCTTCGGTGGCCGTGCTCCCCATTCGCACAAAACCAAAGTTCGAAATCAACATGGCAGATATCGAAATGGAATTCTCTCGCTCCGGAGGAGCTGGCGGGCAGAACGTGAACAAGGTTGAAAGCGCTGTGCGTCTTATCCATAAGCCCACCGGTATTGATGTGCGCTCGACCAGCGAACGTTCACAGCTCAATAACCGCCTTAAGGCGCTTGAGCTTCTTTCAGCAAAACTTGAGACCATCTATGAAGAAGAGGAGGCGAAGAAGCACGCAGATCTTCGAAGCGGTCAGATTGGCACCGGCGACCGTTCTGAAAAAATTCGTACCTATAACTTCCCGCAAGACCGTGTGACGGACCATCGCCTCAAAGAGTCATGGCATAACCTCCCGAAGATTATGCTTGGGGGCATTGACCCAATAATCGAAGCCCTTCAGACCGCAGCAGCAAGCGGAGGAGTTGGTGCGGCAGATAGTGACGACTAATCGAAAACCATGCCATATCCACATCGTTCAATTCACTAGGTTGCTTGCATGCTACTGTTTAAGTAATGAACGAACCGACCCCGCTCGCTAACGTTGTTCCACCCCTTACTCGATCCGCTCAGACCTCTTTTGGTGCGCGGAAAATCTTATCAATAGTTGTTCTCCTCGCCGTAATCATCCTGATTCTGGTTGCGGCGCTTTGGTATTCTGGGAAACATAACGCAACCGCAAAACCATTAACGGGATTTGCTGTTGCGTTAGGCCATGGCCCTGCACGCTCAATGTATGGTGTCGATTTTAAAACAAATACATTCTCACTTCTTGATATTAGTGATGCAAACGGTACACATTACTTTGCGCTCGATGCACTAACTGGAGCAGCTCAAGAAGATGGGTACGCATACTACATCCTTGGCGCAAAGAATGCTCCAACAAAGGAGACTGATCTGTATACCAAGGGCGCAGACGGGAATCTTGTCGCACTCACGCACTCGAACACCTTTAAATACAATCTTTCTGTAGATACAAAAGAAGGTTTATTTGCATATGAGGCAACTGCGGCAACAAGCTCCACAGCCATAAACACAACCAAAGATTGGCGTATCACCATCTTTTCACAGCAATCGAAGAAGGAAAGTGTAATTGCGGCAGGCAATAACCCTGTTCTTCTGTCCGGCATGCACACTGTGGTGTATGACCGAAATCAAAAATTGTATTCCTTTAATATGCAGTCTCAAAAAGAAATGCAGCTCTTCGACATCGCAACGGGTACTCAATATGCAGTAGATGGCGTACGCAACATGCTTGCGGTGCAAAATCCAATCACGAAGAACATAGATTTCTTTGATATTGTATACGGCTCTTCGCTTAGTTATGAAAAATCAGTGCCTCTCGTCAAAGCACCGGATTCACTTTCTTTTGTTAATGAGGCGCTTATTGCTGCGTACTTCACTCCAACCAAGGAAGCCACAACCACCTATCGTTTCCAGTCAGTGGGAAGCCTGAATTCTGCGGTGATCACGGCCCCGCCAACTTATACCTACGGAGACGTCCTTCGCACCTACCCATACCATGACTAAAAACATTACCTACAGCTTTGTACTTTTTATTGCCGCATTTGCCTTTACCGCACATGCGCACGCTGCATTCAATCTTCAGCAGGTATCACAGTATGGTGATAATAAGGTGTTCATGACCAATACAACTGGAGCGTACCATACACATTCAGGTGTTAATTATGACAGTAGCGATTCTGCGAATTACAACGGTACCTTTACCGATAACTCACAGAGTCTTTGTAATAGTGCAGTCGCTGCATCAGGACTTTCAGATACTCTCGATACATACTGTATTTTCGATAAAGATGACGCTCGTGTAACACAAGTTGTACTTGCGCCTCTTGCCCCGTGCGTTACCTGTGATGGTGGAGGCATTACAGGCGGTCCTGGCAGTGGTGGAACATTCTATATTCGTTCAATCAGTAAAGACGTAATTGTGTATCAAGTTCCTCTTCAACAGGATCTGCTTTCAACTGTTATTCCAGCAACGAATACATGGATCGATGCTGACTGGGCATGGATGCTCGCTGGAGGATTTATGGGAACTGCAGGACCTGAACCGCAGCGTCCGTACCCGCCTGACGTTTGTTTTAACTCACACAGCAGTCTTTACCACAGCCCAATTTCACTTGGTTTCACCACAATAACTTCTGAGACGCGAACCTGTGACGTGTATCATCATACTGGCACTATAAATCAAAATCCTGTTGCAACCCTCACAGCCGCTCCTCCAACAGTCGTGGCAGGTGGCGCCTCTCTCTTAACCTATTCGTGCAGTAACGACGCAACTGCAGCTGCTATCGATAACGGTGTTGGAGCGGTTAGTCCTGTTGCAGCTGGAAGTCGTTCGGTGACCCCCTCAGATACAACCGTATACACCCTTACCTGCACTAACTCGCACGGTTCATCAACGGCGAGCGCAACGGTCACCGTCACTGTGCAACAACCAGACCTCACCCCTCTCTCCCTCACCCCTCATACCGTAGTGGCAGGGCAGTCTTCAGTCTTCACTGCAACGCTTGCGAACACCGGTACTGCGCCCACGCCAAACTTCTCTTCAACGGTGTATGTATGTGCAACGAGTGATGCGGCGTGTTTAGCTAACTCTCTTGCGCTTAATTCTTCTACTACCGTCTGGAATAAAATCCTTGCGTTTGTAACAAACATCGCGCACGCCGCCACGTCCATGAAGATCACCCTTACGGGCGGAGTGATCGCTGCAGGTGCGAATGGTACACAGTCTGGCTCCCACCCCTTTGCCTCACCAGGTACGTACCAAATGCGTCTCTGTGCTGACCTTCCAAATAATCAGGTCACCGAGTCCGATGAAAACAACAACTGCGGAAACTGGGAAGTGCTTGCCGTATGTCCTGTAGGCAACACGATAGATGGTTCAGGAAACTGTGTGCCACCTCAGCCACCTGTTAATCCGCAGCCAACGTGTTCGGTTACTGCCAACCCAACCAGTGGAGTTCCTTCAACCATTACCTGGTCTTCCACGAATGCCACGTCATGTACGGGAGGAGGATTCTCAACGGGAGGAGCTCCAGCCGGATCAGCAAACGTTGGAACTGCTGGAACATACACTCTTTCTTGTTCAGGCACCGGTGGGTCATGTCCTGTCGCAAGTGTGACTTTGGGTGGGGGAGCATGTACGAACCCTACAGCAACCATTACTGCCGCTCAGACTCGTATCCGGTCCGGAGGAACCACCACTATCACGTACGCTGCCAGCGGGGTCTCAGGAGCTTGTACCGTTACGGGTCCTGGAGCGCCAGGTGCGGTTAACCCAGCTTCCTGCAACGTAGGTTCTACGTCTTTCCCAACTCCGGCCCTTCAGACCCAGACCACGTACACCATTACGTGTCCAGGGGCGACGAGTCAGGTGATTGTGAACGTAATACCTAAGTTCATCGAGTTTTAGGGATTTGCCCCTATTAAAGCCCTGTGATATCTTATTCCTTATGAATACTGCAGATATGCAGGGTGTTGGCGTCGACCGTCTTTTTGAGGCGGGCGCCCACTTTGCCCAAGTAAAAAGCCGCCGTCACCCAACAATGAAGAAGTTTGTCCTTGGCACCAAGTCCAAGGTTGAAATCTTTGATCTCGTGAAGACTGATGAACAGCTCATCGCTGCAAAGACTGCTATGGCTGCTCTTGCTCGTGATGGAAAGACGGTACTTTTCGTTGGAGGAAAGCGTGAAATCTCAGACCAGGTCCGTGAAGCTGCTGCTAAAATTGGTCAGCCGTACGTAGCCGGCCGTTGGCTCGGAGGAACTATCTCTAACTTCGTAGAGATTAAGAAGCGTATCGATCGTCTTGCTGATCTTCAGGCAAAGCGCGATTCAGGTGAACTTGCTAAGACTCACACGAAGCTTGAGCGTGTCTTCATCGACCGTGAAATCGAGCGTCTTGAGACTCGTCTTTCAGGACTTTCTACTTTGGCAAAGCGTCCTGACGCTATGATCATCGTTGACCCTAAGCGCGAAGCACATGCAGCAAAGGAGGCGAATGACGCACACATCCCGGTGATTGGCATCATGAGCTCTGACAACGACCTCTCAGATGCACAGTTCCCAATCGTGACGAACGACGCGTCTCGCAAGACCGTTGAGCTTCTCCTCGGAGAACTCGCAGCTGCATACGCTGCTGGCCGCGCCGCGTAAGTGGTTGGTTAGTTTTGGGTGATTGTTTGGTGCAATAGGATTGGCGCAGAGGATAGCTTCCGAGCGAGCGGAGCCCGTGCAGGAAGACTATCCGTGCAGTCAATCCATTTACGTAATACTTATTTCAAATAATTGATCTTCTATGGACATCTCAATGGACACTCTAAAAATGCTTCGCGACAAAACCGGCCTTTCGGTTATGCAGTGCAAGAAAGCCCTTGAAGAGGCGAACGGCGACGCTGCACAGGCAGAGGTAATCCTCCGCAAGCGCTCGAGCGATGCTGCTGACAAGAAGTCAGATCGCGAGCTTGGTGCTGGTGCCGTAGCAAGTTACATCCACGGTGGTGAAATCGGCGCGATGGTTCTTCTTTCATGCGAGACCGACTTCGTTGCGCGTAACGAAGAATTTCCTGCGCTTGCCCGCGAAATTGCCATGCAGGTTGCTGCAACAAATCCAAAGTATCTCCATGATACGGATATTGATGACACTGCGCGTACTGCTGCAATGACCGTCTTCACTGAAGAGGTTAAAGATAAGCCGGAAGAAATGCGTGAGAAGATTCTTGAAGGAAAGATGCAGTCATACTTCAAGGACATGGTTCTTATGAACCAGCCGTTCATCAAGGATGATTCAAAGACCATCCAGCAGCTTGTGGATCAGGCGTCACAGAAATTTGGTGAACGCGTAGTGATCTCACAATTCGTTCGCTTCTCAGCGCGCGGATAGCACAGAAAGGACCAGGCCTAGCCTGGTCCTTTCTGTGTATGTCATACTCTTATCTCATGACGTCGTATCTCATTGCCATCTTCATTCCTCTCGGTATCTTAGTCGGCTTTTTGCTGCTGATTACCGTGGAGGGACGTCGAGGCGCGCGAATCATTCTGCCAGGCCGTAGATATCAATTTGATCTTAAAGCTGCGCGCGCTCTCTTCATACTTAAGCACGTAGACTGGGGAGCGTTCGCCCATGACCTCACCCGCACCGGTATTGAGAGAATGGCCCATGACATCGCCCACAGCACTCTGATGGCCGTACGCGCCCTTGAGAGGCAGCTTACGCAGGTGGTGAGGACATTGCGGGCTCGTCGCGAACACCCACTTTTCCCGATCTCTGCAGCTGACCGCCCGTCACGTATTCAGACCACTATTTCCTACGTAAAAAAGACGGTCAGACGCTCTCGAAAGCAGCCAACAGAAACGCCAGACCAGACCCGCGCACAGTAGCGAGTTTTGTGGTAAAACATATAGCAGTGCCCAATACGTGCCGCCTTAGCTCAGTTGGTAGAGCAACACTTTTGTAAAGTGAAGGTCCCCAGTTCAAGCCTGGGAGGCGGCTCCAAATTATTTCTTCTTTGCAGTGGTAGTAGCAGTTGAGGTAGCCGTGCTTGTCGCGAAGAAGTCCTTAGGGAAGAGAGTTTCGAAGGAATTAAGCGTCGTAAATCCATACGATGTTTTTCCATTTATCACGAAGGCAGGGAAGTTCGGTTGAATCTTCTCAACGCTCTTAAGGGTGTCGAGTGCGCCAAGTGCAAGGTCATAGTCAAAGGCGTATACGCGAAGCTTTGGGTTCTGGTTGTGGAGATATGAGAGCGCATATACGGCACGGTCACAGTCAGCGCATGAGCCGGGCTTGTTTGAATAGAAATAGAGCACGACCGTTGGGTTTACGTGACAGGTTGCAGAGAGACGCTTCGTCAAAAGATAGTCGCGAATCTGGAGAAGGGTGTACTGCTTCTTAAGTTGAATAACCTGTTCGTTCGTACTGCCGAGCTGCGTCTCTGTTGAAGAGAGTCGGTCACCGAGGTTTGATACTTCCGTAGAGAGCGTATTGCCTTCAGTGAGGTTTTCACAAGGAGCTTCTTCAAGAAGCGCAAACTGCGTCTCTAATGAAAGAGTGTCTGTCGCAAGCTGATCCTGAAGTTCAGAAAGCTGAGCCACGCGCTGCTGGTTAAGGAAGTTAATGGCGTATATAACCGTGCCTATAAGCACGAGGGTGATTATGAGGGAGATAAGGAGGTTGCGGCCGAGAATTAATTTCATAGGGTGATTTAAGCACGGACTGGGCTACTCGTCATGGGGTCAGGGGTGGACTAACGCCAGCCGCGTCGCGTACCGGTAATGAGATCATACATAGAACGAATGAGCCAGATAGGTGCGATCAAGCCGTAGAAGGTCATATACATAATAATACCAACGAACAAATTGCCGGATGTTTTTGAGATGTGTTTACCCACAAGCATGGTTGTCACTGCGCCCATGAGCATGATGAGTGAAAGAAGCATAATGAATGAGACGGGGAAGAATAGGAAACTAAACGAAACGTGGGGGGTAAGGGTATACAAAAGAGGAAAACCAGAAACAAGAGCGATTTGATTCCAGATGGCCTGAACCGTTCTAACAACGATCACACCGAACATAACGATTCCCGAAACGTTTGCAATAAGTCCAATTGGAATCATGAACAACCCAAGCGTACCGAATTGCTTATTTCCAATCATGTGACGGTAGTCATAAATGACGTTACGTAGAAAGCCGGTGGTCCAGCGCGTACGCTGCTTCACGAGCGCGCGAACGGTAAGCGGTGTCTTTGTATAGACACGAGCCCGCGGCGCGTTCTCCAAAATGTATCCCGCGTTCTGCAAGCGGAGTGCCATCTCAAGATCCTCGGTGTTATGGGCATTTCTAAAGCCGCCTACTTTGAGAACAATATCGCGACGGAAGAATGAGAAAGGCCCTGGGGTCACATACAGACCGTTGAGTGAAGAGATCACGTGGCGAAGGGTAATGCCGTGGATGTAGTCAGCATTCTGCATACGCTCCAAAAGAGTCTTTGGATCCCATACCGACATGGCGCAGGTGACGGCCGCAACTTTTTCATCATCGAAGTACGCAATTATTTCACGAAGTGCATCTGGCGCTACGTATGAGTCTGCGTCGAGACATCCCACATAGACTGCGTCGTGTGCCTTTTCAATACCCAGGTTCATCGCTGTGTGCTTGCCACCGTTTTCTTTATGAATGACCGTGACCTGCGGATTCTCGGCGTACTGATCCATAACGGCCGGCGTGTTGTCCGTGGAGCCGTCATCCACAAGTATGATTTCCAATTTGTCAGCAGGGTAATCAAGGGCCAGCAATGACTCTACGGTTCCCTGAATAGTGTTCTGTTCGTTCCAGCACGGAACAACAACCGCCACCTTCGGCGTCTGTGTAGAAAGTGCTCGGGAACGACGCTCACGGGCGGGCTCAGAGAGGAAAGTAACTAAGAGAAAAACCTCAAAGAAAACTGCGAGGAAGATAAAGGGATAGGTGAGGGCCTCAACAAGCATATAGGCGAATGTTCTAGTCATTCTACCAAAAAAGTGCGAATATTACAGGCACAATGAGCGCCGGCCGTTTACATCCTATGTCCATCGCCATCCGCGAGATTTCGGAGATTTTCGCGCGTATGGGCTTCGGTATTGCGTATGGGCCTGAGCTTGAAGATGAGTGGTACAACTTCGATGCACTGAACGTTCCGCCTGAGCACCCAGCTCGGGACATGCAGGACACTTTTTGGACGAAGGAAGAGAAACCACGCACGCCGCGTACGCACACCACGTCCGTAACTATCCGATGCCTTGAAAAAATGGCGAAAGAAGGACTTCAAGAAATGCGTATGATTGCTCCGGCAAAAGTGTTCCGCAACGAAGCAACGGACATGACGCACGAAGCGCAATTTTTCCAACTCGACGGCTTCGCCGTCGGCCCTGTGGGTTCGGTGTCACTTGCGCATCTTAAAGGTACGTACGAACAATTTTTCAAAGAGTATCTGGGTCCGAATGCAAAAGTCCGTTTTCGTCCAAGCTTCTTTCCGTTCACCGAACCTTCGGTGGAAGTTGATGTTTGGTTTGAACCAGCAGGAAAGGAAGGTCGATGGCTCGAAGTTGCCGGCGCTGGAATGCTCCACCCAAACGTCCTTACTAATGGGGGATTGGATCCAAAGAAGTATGGCGGTTTTGCGTTCGGCGGTGGCATTGAACGTTTGATTATGGTGAAGTATGGCGTCCCAGACGTGCGTCTTTTCCATAACGGAGATATTCGCTTTGTATACGGCTTTGATGAGTCAGTGATAGGAGGAATGCCTGCATAAGATATGAAAGTTTCTCTTACCTGGCTTCAGAAATATTTTGCAGAACCGCTTCCTTCGGTGGATGTGCTCGTGGATACGCTCACCTTTCATTCAAGCGAAGTTGAGGAAGTGATAGGCGAAGGGGAGAATACTGTTTTCGATGTGAAGGTTCTTCCTGATCGCGCGTCATACGGACTTTCGCACCGTGGAATTGCATATGAGCTAGCAGCTGCATTAGACCTGCCTCTCGCAGAAGATCCGCTTCGCACGGCACTTCCTGACTGGAATGAGAAAAATGCCGGTGGGGAAGCTACAAAGATAACGATATCTATTGAAGACGCGGAGAAATGTCGCCGCTACATGGCAGCGCGCATCACCGGAGTGAAAGTTGGCCCTTCACCTGAATGGTTAAAGACTGGGCTTACGCGTATTGGGCAGCGTTCTATCAATAACGTGGTTGATGCCACGAACTACGTGATGCTAAACATCGGGCAACCACTCCATGCTTTTGATGCATCGAAGCTCGCAATAGCGACAGATGGCACTCATGCGATATCTGTCCGTGCAGCGCATGAGGGTGAAAAAATAACCACGCTCACTGGCGAAGAGTTTACGCTGACACCGGCGACGCTCGTGATTGCTGATGGCACAAATGACACAGCACTTGGAATTGCAGGAGTGAAGGGAGGCAAGGCTGCGGAAATAACGGAAGCCACAACGGACCTTATTATTGAGTCGGCGAACTTTGATGGGACAAAGACACGTAAGACATCGCAAACATTAAAACTATGGACGGATGCAAGTCTGCGTTTCCAAAATAAACTTTCGCCGGAGTTTGCGGCGTACGGGATGCGAGATGTAGTGACGCTTATTTTGGAGCTCGCCGGAGGCGAGCTCCAGGGCGTCGTCGATTCTTATCCAAACCCCGAAGCACCCGCTTCTTCGGTTTTGATTACCCTCGGTATGCTTAACGGGCACCTCGGCACGTCATTTGTTTCTGATGACATGACGAATGTGCTTAACCGTCTCAGCCTTTCATTCGAAGTTTCAACACAAAGTACCGGCGATTTTACGGCGAAGGTCACGCCATCATTTGAACGACGCGACATTGTTATCTGGCAGGACCTCGCCGAAGAGATTGGTCGTATTCTGGGATATGACCGCGTTGAGCCCGTTCTACTTCCTCCCATGCCTACAGCCCCGGATCAGACCCGCTACGCGGGCATTGAAGCCGTTAAAGACGTTCTCACCCAGCATGGCTTCACTGAAATCAGCACGCCATCATTCGCCGCAGAAGGGGAGATCGTACTTGCGAATCCTCTTCAGTCAGAAAAGCCCTGGCTTCGCGCCTCTCTGTCAGCAAACATGACTGATGCTATAGCGCGCTCTGCGTCCGTGGCGCCACGGGTGCTTGGTCCTGACCCTATGCTGAAACTGTTTGAAATTGGAACGGTATTCACAAAAGAGGGCGAACACCTTTCACTTACGCTGGGGTATCGTCAGCTCACGGGTAAAGCGTCTGCGGTGGTACTCACCGATGCCATCGATGCGCTTACATCAGCTTTTCCTGACGCAGGTATTCCACAACCAACCACCACTGTGGCAAATTCAGAAGTGCTCGAGCTTTCTCTTAAAGACGTAGATTTCTCTGCCATCGGCAAAGACCACTCGTTCACACAGTACAAACTCGATATGTATCATTCGTTTTCACTGTACCCATCCGCACTTCGCGACATTGCAGTGTGGACGCCATCAGGTACGGAAGAATCTGAGGTCGCCCTTTTGATACAAGAGAACGCAGGGGACTTACTTGCGCGTATGGATCTTTTTGATAGATTCGAGAAAACGGATGATGCTGGAACGCGTACTTCATTCGCATTTCGTTTAGTCTTCCAAGCAAATGATCGTACGCTTTCAGACGTAGACATTGATCCACTCATGACCGCAACCACCGCTGCATTAAACGCTAAGGAAGGTTGGCAGGTACGTTAACGCCCTCACCATGGAGAAAAATCCAGCAACCATTCTATTTTTTGGTCGCCCTGGCGCCGGCAAGAGTACTCAGGCGGAATTACTCACGACCTATTTACAGGCGAACTATACTCGACGAGTCGTGTCCTTCCTCTGGTCATATGTACGTGACGAGTTCATGCGAGGCAATACAAACGTACAAAAGAGACTTCAGGAAAATCACGCGGCTGGAAAGCTGCAGCCAAAGTTTTTTAGTGTAAGTGTGTGGGGTCCAGAACTCTTACGCGAAATGACGGGCAACGAGCACTTGCTTATCGACGGCGTACCTCGCCAAGTGTTTGAAGCTGAAGCGCTTGATTCCGCTTTTGATTTTTTCGACCGAAAACAGGTACTAGTATTCAACATGTATATTAGTCGTGAGAAAGCTGTTGCTCGCATACGCCAGCGTGCAGCTACCGACGGACGCATAGACGACACAAATGAAGAAGTCGTTCAGCATCGCTTGGATTGGTTTGAGACAGATACCGTACCCGTGTTAGACATGTTCAAAAAGAATCCTCGGTATCGAGTAATTGATATTGATGCTGATGCTCCTAGAAGTACTATCCAAAGCCAGCTTGCCTCACATGTTGCAAACATATACGGAGACGCAGAGAATATCGCTATTTCCCAAAGTGCGAAAACGCATGAGCCGGCGATTGTCGTCAGTATTGGAATACCTGGCGCGGGTAAGACGACTATCCTCAAGCCACTTGCTGATCGCCACCAGTCTATCTATGTAAGTCGCGACGACATACGACAGGAATTTTTTGGAAACCCGCATCTTCAGCAAGACAAGGATCTTATTTGGAAAGAAGCCGAAAGGCGAGTGCGTGCTGCTCTTACTGCGGGAACAACCGTAATATATGACGCTACATTCGCTGAACAGAAGAAGCGTCGCGACTTCGTTGCGTCACTCAAAGTGATGGGATGGAAGAATGTTATTGGTTTTTACGTGGATACTCCAGGCGATGTTGCAAAGGAACGTAACCGAAGACGTAACTTAGATAAGATAGTCCAAGACGACGTTATGGATACTTTTTACATTGAACCTTTGCACGAACACCCTCCTTCACTTGAAGATGGATTCACCGAGCTGTACACGCTTAAAGAAATCGCGAAATTTGAAGCCAACCTCCTAAAGTACGAGGATTGACGATACCCTTTATTTTCAGTATGTTCGTAGTGGGTAGTTGATCCCATCCCATTAGATATAGGAGGCATCCATGTGGCCAGGAGCAGATCCTGACGCAATCGTGGATGCCTACCGGCATCCAGTAAGTAAACCGAACGTAACCGGCATACACGAAGGAAAAGAAGCACAGTTAAGCCCGGAAGGAGAACTGCAAGTTCAGCCCATGTGCGCGCATATGAAAAAACAAGGCGTGCGCCGCCTGTTCTGCAGCCAAGCGGACCGGGCACTCATTCCGACGATTGAGATGGCGACCAAGCACAGCCTCTCGATGCAGGCTGACGAACGGTTCGACGAATTTCTTCGCCCGGATTGGACCATCGGTAGAGAACCCGATGACCCAGAAGTGTCTGAATTTCGCCGCCGCCGCATTGAGTCCTTCAGTCCGAATTGTAAGCCCCTTAAAGGCGAACACGGGCTTCTCGATTCAGCCATGATCACCAGCAGCGGATTGCAGTTGCTTCTCGACACTGCGATCGAGCAAGAAGAAAAGCACCTGGGGCTTCTCACGCATGGCCTGCACCTCCGCAGGATCTTTGCGTGGATTATGTCTCGGGGAGACTTTGATCGCTTCGGGTGGTACTTTCAAGACTCCTACTACGTCGGGGGTCTCGAGAATGCCGCTCATCTTCGTTTTTGGTATGGACACCCGTTCCGTAACCTCTCTCGGAGATGCTGGAATGTCGAATTGGGCGACAACAGCTATTTGCCGCTTGAACTTCAATCGTTTTGGCGACGAGAGTGGCTTGCCACCTGAACTCCAATAGCATTGCGAAAGCAATACAAAACGGGCCCTCTTCGCATCACACGAAGGGGGCCTGGTTTCTTTTATCTTTTCTATATAAAAAAGCAGCCCTTCACTTGCGTGAAGGGTGCAGGATTCGGACTGTCGCCACGCAATCGTGGCTATTGTTCGTCGGTGTCAGCTGACGGTAGCTGAAGCGGACCGTGGGACGCAATATCTGCGACCTCAAGGACCATGGCGAAAATGCCAACGGCGAAGAACCAAATCACCATAGTGATGAGCCTCAGAACTCCCCGTGGCGTAGTGCCAGGTACTCCGCTCATTTGATCAGGATGCGTGAGCATGCAATTCCTCCCCAATTCGGCATGAGTGCCTAATGAAAAGTATACGATTCTTGACGGAATTGTCAATTAATTGCAGGGGATAGGGAGCTTCATCTGTGCTATACTATTGATAACAATATGGCTAAGAAAGACGACGAAAAGACGACGAAACCCGCCGCCCCTAAGAAGGCAGGTGGCCAGTACGACGCCTCAAGCATTACTGTGCTCGAGGGTCTTGATCCCGTGCGTAAGCGTCCAGGAATGTACATTGGAACCACCGGTCCTGATGGTCTCCACCACCTCATTTGGGAAATCTTCGACAACTCACGCGACGAGGCCATGGGCGGATTCGCTGATGACATTGAAATTACCCTTCTTCCTGACGGGTACGTACGCGTCGTGGATAACGGTCGCGGTATTCCTGTGGGCATTCACCCTAAGACAAAAATCTCAGCACTTGAGATGATCATGACGACGCTTCACGCCGGCGGTAAGTTCGGTGGTGAGGATTCAGGATACAAAGTCTCAGGAGGTCTCCACGGTGTGGGAGCTTCAGTGGTTAACGCGCTTTCAGTACACACGAAGGTAATCGTTCACAAAGACGGTGCTATACACATGCAGGAGTATGAGATCGGTAAGGCGAAAGCAAAGGTGAAGCAAATTGGAAAGACGAAACATAACGGTACCGTTACTTTCTTCAAACCAGACGTTTCAATCTTCAAGGATGGTATTAACTGGAACTGGGATAAGATCGTCGGCCATGTTCGCCAGCAGGCATATTTGGTAAAGGGAACACGTATCAGCGTCGTAGACGCACGTGATTTAGAGAACGTAGATCACGAAGAAGTTGCATACGTTCGTGAGCTTGGTCTTGAAGTTCCTTCGATGACCTTCTACTTTGAAGGCGGTCTTCGCTCACTTGTGGCGTTCTACAACCAGCATCAAACTCCCGTACATAAGAACATTTTTTACGTAGATCAAGAAAAGGATGATGTGGCGGTGGAGATTTCACTTCAATACATCGACGACATCAGCCCTCGTCTCATGGCCTTCGCAAACAATATTTATAACCCAGAGCAGGGAACTCACGTGACCGGTTTTAAAACAGCACTCACGCGAACCATTAATGCCTACGCGCGTACCGCAAAGCTTATTAAAGAAGCTGACGAAAACTTCACCGGTGAAGACGTGCTTGAAGGCATTACCGCCGTGGTATCCGTAAAGATGCCCGAGATTCAGTTTGAGGGACAGACAAAAGGAAAGCTCGGTTCTGTGGAAGCACAGGGAGCTGTAGCGAGCGTATTTGGAGAAGCATTCAGTTCATTCCTTGAGGAGAATCCTGATGATGCGAAGGCAATCATAAACAAAGTATCGCTCGCGCTGCGCGCTCGTAAAGCTGCTAAAGCCGCTAAAGACTCAGTGCTCCGCAAGGGTGCTCTCGAAGGAATGACGCTTCCAGGAAAGCTTGCAGACTGTCAGTCAAAGAGCGCCGAAGAATCAGAACTCTTTGTGGTGGAGGGAGACTCTGCTGGTGGTTCTGCAAAAATGGGTCGCGACCGACGCACACAAGCCATCCTCCCACTTCGTGGAAAAATCCTTAACGTTGAGCGCGCGCGTCTTGATAAGATGCTTGCTTCAGAGCAGATAAAGAATCTGGTGATAGCCATGGGTACGGCCATCGGAGACATTTTCGATATTTCAAAACTTCGCTACCACAAAATCATCATCGCTACCGACGCCGACATCGACGGAGCCCATATCCGTACGCTTCTCCTCACGCTTCTGTATCGCCACTTCCGTCCGATAGTTGATGGTGGGTTCGTATACATGGCCCAGCCACCGCTCTATAAGATCAAACAGGGAAAGAAGATTTCATATGCATACTCTGACGAAGAGAAATTCCAGGTTCTTGGGGGTGCAGATGTGGAGGTAGAAATTGAAGGCGAAGGATCAGAAGCTGAGCCAGAAGTTGAAGAGGAGGGAGGTGAGGACGCTGCAGAGACCACGGCGAAGAAGGGACCCGCAAAGGCGTCTATCCAGCGATACAAAGGACTTGGCGAGATGAACCCTGAGGAGCTCTGGGAGACCACCATGGATCCCCAGCGACGTCTTCTTAAGCGTGTGACCGTAGATGACGCTGCTGATGCGGACCGTATCTTCGATATCCTTATGGGTACCGACGTGGCGAGTCGAAAGGCATTCATCCAGTCAAACGCGAAACTCGCTACGTTGGACGTTTAGATTCACTCACGAGTCGCATAAAATAATCAAGCCGGGCGAGATATTCCGGTTTGTGTACTACAATTACGTCCATGCAAATCGACATTAAATCAGCAGTCAAAGAAGTCGAACACCTATTAGAGGCATGGCTTCCGTTAAGACTCCAATACGATAAAGTCCTTGGTGCCTCAATTGCAATTATTTATAAAGGGGAGATTTTATACAAAAAGGGCTTTGGGTACGCTGACCTAGAAAAAAAGATTGAAACAGACGAAAATACGTTATATCGCGTCGGCTCTGTATCAAAGATATTTACCTCAGCTGCAATTTTTCAGCTCGCAGAACAAAAAGAGATTACTATCACTGATCCTGTTTCAAAGTACCTGCCTTGGTTTAAAGGAGAAAATGAAAAAGGGAAGTTAGAAGATATTACAATCGAGGAATTGCTTTCGCACATGTCTGGTATTTGGGGAAATGGTAATACCCCGCATTGGTTTACCGGTGAATTTCCAACAACACTAGAGCCTCTTCCGAGCGAAGCGTTGGTTTTTGAGCCATCTTCAGAATTCAAATATTCTAATTACGGCTTTGCTGTTTTGGGTGAACTCATTGCCACGGTAACTGGTTTACCGTATGAAAAGTATGTTCAGACAAACATTTTACATAAACTTGGAATGGCATCGACGTTTACCGATTACAAAGATGATATAGCAGGCATTGCAAACGGACTTGGACGAGAAATACCAGGTCAGGAAAGAGAAAAATATGGGCATTACGCTACTAATGCATATGCGCCAGCGACTGGCTTTATTTCAAATGTTGTTGATCTTGCTAAGTACATTGCCACCTTCCCGGTCAGTGCTTCAGAGGAGATTCTAAAAAATGAATCCAAGCAAAAAATGATTGAGGAACCTGATACTTACTCAAGAGGTACTGACAAATACTGTTTAGGGATTGAAAAATATGAGATCGATGGCAAAAAGATATACGGCCATGGCGGGGGGTTTAAGGGCTTTGTATCACAAGTTTCAATTGATGCTGATAATGAGTTGGGCGTGGTTGTCCTTACGAATTCCTCAAAAGCACCCGTATGGACATATACCCAAAGTATTTTCCAAGCGATATATGGCATTGCTGAAAATAGTTCTGATTACCTATCAGAAAATAAAATTGATACAAAAAGATATGAGGGAATCTATCGAAACTCTGGAGAAGATAACGTCGTAGTTAGGATAAAGGACGTATTAATTTCTTTTGGAATAAATACGAGCTCGCCATTGTTTGGTAATAATAAGACAATTTTGCATCCGATATCTGAAGATGTATTTCTCCTAGAAGGCGGCGGCGGATTTGGCGCAAAGGGTGAAACGGTTACCTTTAGCGATATGAAAGATGGTTTATCTCAGAGAGCAACGTTTGCTGGCACCCCGATGATACGGGTTAATCAGTGATGGAAGATGAAAGAAGATACCCCACAAGAACAGTCGTCAGTTCCCGTATCATTGCGACAAGCAACTAAGGATGATTTATCGTTTCTATTTACGGTTTTAACAGAAGCAATGAAGCCGGTGGTGAAGATACTTAATCCAGACAAGGTATTTGATCAGGAGGATGAGCGGAAGAAACATGAAGCGGAGTTTGTGCCTGAACAAATAGAAGTTATTCAATATGAGAACAAAGACGTGGGTCGCTTGCGAGTAGTTCGTACTGACGAATCTATCTATATTGGCGGCATTCAAATTCTTCCTGAATACCAAGGAAAGGGAATTGGTACGGCCATTTTCACCAACCTCATACAAGAGTCTGAACAGTCGGGACTACCCATTGCCTTGAAAGTGCATGACGTCAACGAACAGGCACTTAATTTCTATAGAAATCTTGGCTTCATCCCTGGCGAAAAAGTAAAGGATCAGACCATGATGCGATACGTCCCTGCTGGGAAAGGTTCTAAATAGAGAGAAGTATTAATAATCGCGGAGAAAAAGAAAAGCCCCGCCGGCATGCCGGCGGGGCTTTTCTTTTTGCCTCTTAGTTATTGATGTCGATTGAACGACTTGCGAAGTTGTTTCCTTCATTTGATTCAACAACCTGATTGTTTGAATCAAGCGCGACGGTAATGGTTCGGCTTACGCCTGAGTTACCACGGTCAAAGCCAAGGACGTAGTCAATGCTGTCGCCAGGTGCGAGTGACGGCTGATTTGCAGAGTTGTAGTTCTGCGCAGGAACCGTTGGAACGTTTACGTTGAAGTTCCAGCTTCCGGTGTAGTTTGTACCGGCGTTCGTAACGGTGAACTGGACTGCGCCAGACTTTCCATTAGGAACATTGTTTGAGGGAACGAACGTAGACGTATTTCCAGGAGAGTTCAGGTATCCCACGGCAGTGATGATCACCGCGAGGTCAGAAAGACCATGTGGTGCAACAGGAGTTGTGACGGTGGTCACCACGGTGGATGTCTGGCCCGTACCGGTTCCCGTCCCCGTACTGGTATGAACCGGGGTAGTGGTCGTTGCTGCAGTAACCGTGGTGGTTGCCGTAGTCGTAGCCACTATCGTTTCAAAGGGAAGGGTAGTCGTTGCCGTAACCACCTGGAGTGCAGGATCTTCGTTCTTCTTAAAGATTGAAGAAAGTGAAACCGCAGCACCGCCAAAGCGTGATGCAATGCTTGGAACAAAGCGCGCACTGTAGATTGCAAGCCCAATACCAATAATAAGAAGCGCAATAAAGCCAACAATGGCAAGCGCATTTACAGCCGCACGGCGGCTGGGATCCCGGTTAATCGTCGTTGTCGTTATTTCCATATACTACGTTGTTTACCATACTCGTATCATACTGTCAAGTCCGAATTATGAAGACGGCGTGAGCCAGGGTCTCACGCAGGGCTTGACATACTGTGATTTATAGTGTAAATATATGTAAGACTATATGACCACGAATTCGACCAGTGTACAGACCGCCGTCAAGCTTGTTACCGCAAGCCATAAGGCGTATACCCAGAAATGGGCCTTCCTGGGCCTCTTCGTGTTCGTTCTATTCATCTCAACCAGCGCGGCAGCAATCTTTGATGTGCTTCCTGATCCTGCGAAAACAGTGGCTGACGAAACAAGCGCACCGCTTGTCCTCGCACCAGTAACAGCGGTAGCTACTCCCGAGCTTCCAACGAAGATCGAGATCCCAGCCATCAGCCTTTCGCAGAAGATCGCAAACCCCAACACGACTGATGTGCAGCTTCTCGACAACGCACTTCTTGCTGGCCCGGTACGTTACCCAACTTCCGCCGAACTCGGCGTGAACGGTAACGTGATCATTTTCGGACACTCAAGCTACCTTCCGATTGTAAATAACCAGGCCTTCAAAGCCTTCGACGGAATTCAGAAGCTTAAGCAGGGAGATCGCATCACGGTCACCGGTGCTACACATGTATTCGTATACAGCGTGGAGACCGTTGAAAAGAAGAGCGCCGCTACGGACGATTCGATTCCGCTTAGTGTTGAAGGAAGCAAGCTTACCCTTGCGACCTGTAACTCATTCGGAACTCATTCGGATCGTTTCGTAGTGACCGCTACGCTGGTTGAGACAGATGTACTTGTAAATACAGTGCAATAAGTATTGTGGTAGGCTATCTGCCCCGGACATTCGTCCGAGATAGATAGCTCATTGCAATTCGGCATGAGTTGGTCTTAACAGCCGTCCCTTCAAGGGGCGCAAATAGAGGGAAGAACGTCAATGAAATCGATCATTGCCGCCCTTGCGCTGCTCTTCGGGGTCGCGCTTGGGCAACCTGCGTCCGCGCAGTCCGTGGATCCGTGCAAACGTCCTGGCGTTTCCTGCTGGCACAATTTCGGGGCCGACCCCGCATATCACAGCAGGGCCGCCGCGATCGCCGATGCACCCCGTGTGTTTCGGCAAGCCGGATATTCCGAAAAGGTCATCAACGCTTTCAAGGCCGCGATGGCCAAGCCCGGCCGCCGCGTTCGTCTGGTGAATGGCGACATCCTGGCATTCATGCGCACGGGACCTTCGGGGATCATGCGCAACGTGCTGGTGGCTTTCCGCCAGCCGGTTGTCAACATGGAATTCGCCGCGCCTGCCGAGGAGTGGACCGTCGTCGTCGACGGCGAGACGCTCACGTCGGGCATTCCGGACATCTGCGACAACCTCTACATGAGGGTGCGGATTGTGGACGGTTGCGTTGAACTCACCTTCAATGCGAAAGTCCACGGCAAGGTCCGGTGGGGCATCGGCTCGACCAATGGACCCATGCCTCCTGACGTTTGCAACGCGCAACATCAGGGTTCGGACGCCTGGTCGGCCTGGTACGGCGAATGCGACGTGTGCATCCCCGCATACGGCTACATTCGCCGCGTGATGGGCGAGAACGCAACGGTGCCGCATCGGTACATGTATGACGTCACGCAGACTCGACAGACTATTCGATTCTCGCGCGCAGTCTGGGCCAAGTTGGCTTATATCTGCCTCGAGGATGAGAATGGGGTCGGAACCTGCGGTGTCTACGTGCCGCCGAACGGCGTCGCGAGTGGTTGGAACAACCGCCATCACGTCGACATCGTCGACAGCTTCTGGCACTGGGGTGAAGATTGCCCTGAGTGACACGTCGTCACTCCCTCGCCTGTTAGGGGGCTCTGTTGCTTGCAACACCCTCCTAACTTTTTTGTACGCCCGTAAGGGCAGGAGAACAATTTATTTATCTTTATTAACGGTTAGAAAATTATCGAAATGACTATGAAATCTATGAAAGATACAGTTACAAAAGTACAGGATCGTCCCATTGCAATGGGTATATTCGTCGTGCTTGCAGTTTTGGGTGTGGGTATTGCCATCGCTTTTGCGACTGGCATGACTTCTCCTACACTGGTTAAGGCGCAGGTTGTTGGTCCTCCATGTTGTACTCCACCACCGCCACCCCCCCCTCCTCCGCCCCCCCCACCGCCCCCACCACCGCCACCTCCGGTTGTTCCACCGATCCCACCGGTTACTCCTCCTGAACTTCCACCACCACCACCAGAGACGCCACCAACTCCTCCAACTACACCTCCACCTCCTTCAGCAACCTGTGACTCACTCACCGCAAGCGCTGCGAGCATTAATCCTGGAGATGCGGTGACTCTGACCTGGCACACTACGAACGCAACTGCCTTTACGATTGATAATGGTGTTGGTTCCGTAACACCTGTTGATTCCGGAAACGTCGTTGTTCATCCAACAGCGGACACCACCTATACCGGTACAGCTGCAGGAGCTTCAAACTCGGCAAGTTGTTCGGCACCGGTTCACATCATCCCAAAGACGACTACTACTCCTACCTGTAACTTCCTTCACGCAAGCGCGTCGACCATCAATTCTGGTGACGCCGTAACGCTCACGTGGAGCACCTCGAACGCAAGTTCAATCAGCATTGATAACGGAGTAGGACCCGTAACGCCTGTTGATTCCGGAAACGTCGTTGTTCACCCAACGTCAAACACCACCTATACCGCAACGGTTCCTGGCGCACCTGCGAACTCAGCGTGTCAGGTTCCGGTTACGATCACGACGACCCATGTTCCAACCTGTGCTGAAACCAACTCATGCGGAGGAGGTGGAGGAGGGGGCGGTGGTGGAGGCGGCGGGGGCGGAGGAGGTGGTGGAGGCGGAAGCCCCAACATCGTTCTCAGCTCAAGCTCACGTCTTGCACCCCCACTTGGTAGCGTGTACCTCTCACAGATCCCGTACACCGGTCTTGACCTCGGTCCCGTTGGAACCGTTCTCTACTGGACAATGCTTGTGATCTGGAGTCTTGCAGCTGCATACCTCGTTCTCTTTGGATTCATTCCATTCATGCGTCGCCGCGCTGTAGCCTTTGGCTCAAACGTGAGCGAAGCACTTAACAACCAGCCATCACACACGGGGGCACACGCTATGCCAGCAGCAAGTGTTGCCGCTTACTCAGCACCAGCTCCTGTCTACACGGCACCTGCGTATGCACCTGTTGCGCCGGCTCACACGCCAAACGTACATGAAACAGTTCACGCTGCAGCCGTAACGGCCGCAATGCCTGCACTCATGCCGCGTACCGCACCAGCACCTCGTATGGAAATGTCAGGTGACGGCTTCAAGAAGTTCGCTACATCTGACAGCCTCACCATCGATGACATCGTTAAGGGACTTTCACGTGAGTCAGGTATGCAGTTCACTGCAGAACCTACACACGCAGAAGCACCCGTACAGCAGTCTGCACCTGCAGCTCCTGCACACGTTGAGGCACCGGTGTATGAAGCACCAGCTCCTCGTCCAGCTGCACCTGCAGCAAAGGTAGAGGAAGTACACCCTGAAGTAACAAACTTCATCGCCGCTATCCTTGAAGGTGAACGTGATGTGGTCTTCTCAACGATCCGTCACATTAATCAGGCAGGACACGACGTTGAAGAGTTCGTCTCACACGCTATCCTCGCACTTGATGATGCCTACAAGGCCCGCATCGACGGAACACCTGTTCACGAAGATGTGAAGCGTGTAACGGATCACTGTGCAACGTCATTCCTCGAGCGCCTCGTCACGAGCCTTACAACGGCCGTTGACGGTAGCTACTCAATGGGAGTTACGGGCATCAAGCTTGCGCTTACGCGCGCACTTGCTGTGGCTCAGGGATAATTCATCTCAATAAGAAAAGCCCCGCCGGCATGCCGGCGGGGCTTTTCTTATGTCTATGCGCTATGCACGGGTTTTAATTTCTTCCTGCACCTTAGCAGCGAAGTCAGCAACGCTCATGGGCTCGAGCTTACCTGCATCACGGCTTTCAGGTGTTACGGTGCCAGCTTCCATCTCAGCGTCACCCACTATGAGTAGGTAGGGGATCTTTTGCATCTTTGCTGCACGGATACGCTTACCCAATGATTCATTTCCATCTTCAGCTTCTGCTCTAATACCTGCGTCAAATAATGTCTTAGCCACCTTGGCAGCGTATTCAGCGTGTTTGCCAGAGACAGGAAGTACCAATGTCTGTACTGGTGCTAACCAGGTAGGGAATGCTCCAGCAAAGTGTTCAATGAGGAAGCCAATAAATCGCTCATGCGTCCCGAGTGGCGCGCGGTGAATGATTGCTGGCGTTTTCTTCTTACCGTCGTTGTCCGTATACTCAAGTCCAAACCGCTTTCCCATAAACAAATCAAGCTGATTAGTCGATGCGGTGAACGCACGTCCAATAGAGGAGAAGATTTGGAAGTCCATCTTCGGGCCATAGAATGCAGCACCTTCATGTACTACCTTATACGGCACGCCGGACTTCTCCATGGCCTCAATGGTCATACGTTCTGCATCAAGCCAATCCTGCTCGTCCCCGTGGTATTTATCCATCTTGTTAGGGTCGCGCAGCGCAAGCTCCATTTCATAGTTTTCAATACCAAGAGCTTTGTAGTAATACTCGTGAAGTTGGATTACGCGAACAAACTCTTCAACAGCATCCTCCTTCTGAATATAGATATGCGCATCATTCATCTGCATGCCGCGTACGCGCATAAGTCCGAAAAGGCTGCCAGAATCTTCGTAGCGATGGCACCATCCATATTCTGCATAGCGCACAGGGAGATCACGATAACTTTTTGGTCGTGCAGCAAATGTTTTATGATGGAACGGACAGTTCATCGGCTTGATGTAGTAGTTACCGCCTTCAATTTCAATCGGCGCATACATACTGTCCTTATAGAGAGGCAAGTGGCCAGAGGTATAGAACAGGTCTTCTTTCGTAATGATAGGTGTGGTTACACGCTGGTACCCCCACATTCGTTCCGTTTCCTTTGCCCAGTTCTCAAGCTCCTCTTTGATGATATTTCCCTTAGGTAGCCATATGGGAAGTCCTTTTCCGATAGACTCATCGAAATGGAAGAGATCCATGTGTTCTCCAATGATGCGGTGGTCGCGCTTCTTTGCTTCCTCAAGCTGTGCCTTATGTGCATCAAGTTCTTCTTTCGTATCAAATGCTAATCCGTAAATGCGGGTGAGCATCGCGTTCTTTTCGTCTCCGCGCCAGTAGGCGCCAGCAATACGGGAAAGTTCGAAGGAATCTGGTGCTATCTCCTGGGAAGGATTTTCAACGTGGCCTCCACGGCAGAGGTCTGAATATGTGCCGGAGGTGTAGAAGGAAACTTTTTGACCGTCCTTAGTAAACTCATCGATAAGTTCCTGCTTATACGGATTATCGACATATTCTGCTTTTGCTTCATCAGCGGTCTTTTCGCTGCGGGTAAATTCAGTCCAGGTGGGGAGGATGTCACGCATGGTTTCTTCGATGCGCTTGAAATCTTCCTCGGAAGGTTTTTCATCAGGGAATTCAAAGTCGAAATAAAAACCGTCATCAATAGCGGGACCAATGGTGCGCTTAGCTGTTGGGTAGAGCTCAAGAACGGCTGCAGCTAAGAGGTGTGCCAGGGTGTGGCGCTTTTCGGACAGTGAAGTTGAAGTGGGAATATTCGATACCATATGACCAAAAGGATAGCATATATAAGGAAAAACCGGGTGACGCTCTTGCGAGAATCACCCGGCTCTTACCGACGTGCAAGCACGTGGCGTCTCCGCGTCAGCCCAGAAAGGTGGGGATGGCACTGACACGAAAGGGGTACGGTGCTGGCAGCACTGTAATTCAAGGAATGGCCAATGTCAATAGTAGATAAGAAAAAGGTCGACCGGGTTACCGGTCGACCAGTTTGCGCGGATGCACGTCAGAGCTCGAAGCCCAGAAGCACGGCGACGCATTTTCCACGCCCCAGGAGCGTCAGCCCGGGAACAAAGCATGCCTTGAAAGCAAATTTGAATCCGAGGAAGAATTCGCGAGCATAGTGCCCCGTCTTCGGGTACAAGAACCCGAGCCGGCAATAGAGACGTGCCAGCTGCTTCTGGTTCGTCACATAGGTTGACGCATCTTCAGCAACGAGATCGAGCCAGCGCATCGCCTCTTTTGTCTTGATATGCAGACCTGCGTAGGTCGTCGCAATCAAATAGTAGGTATGCGCCCTGTCGGTGTCCTTGAGCGCCCGCAGTTCAGATGTGTCGAGGGCCGCTTGGCACATCTTGCTTGCTAAAGTTTTGAGCTTCTCGCGTTCGCTGAAATCGAGTTCCGGCCGTTCCGCGATGTACGCGAAATAGGTCGTGATCATGTCGACGCGGTCGAAATGGTTCGACTCGAAATAGTCGTCGAAGTCAGCTGACGCGAGCACGTCCTTCTGCTGCAAGAGTTCGTCGCGCTTGGCGACAAGCTCAAAGCTGCAGCTTGGGCGCATTCGCGCGCTGTATAGCGCTACGCATAGCAGGATGAGATAGCGCTTGGGATCTTCCTGATATTTGGCGCGCGCATAGGCGACCGCTTTCGGATCACCACGCCATACGGCGTCTTTGTGCAGTTCGGCAGCTGTTGCCATCGTTCGTCTCCTCGTTTTCTACTAGGGAAGGGAAATCTGTTATACGTATTCGTGTTGAGAAAGGCCGCTCAACGCACATTATATCACGTAAACCCCGTATGTAAAATTTCGCTAAGTAAAAAGAAAATCGGCTGCAGCTGGGGGGAAAAGCTGCAGCCGACCATTTCTCGCTCCCGATACTCAACTAGGGGCGAGTATCCGCGCAGGGTGGGGGGCCGAGCGGGGCCCTGCGCGAAATCGTATGTACGGTGCTTCCCGCACTGTATCAGAGTGCCTTGAGGTTTTCAATAGCTATGGTAGTTTCGCCATTTCGCAGAGAAACGTTGCCTTTAATGAGTACGCAGGTGCCCGGTACAATCAGCGCCATATGTTCTTTGAAAAGTTTCGGGAAGATAACACCCTCAATGGAATCGGTCATATCTTCAAACGTAACGAAGGCCATACGGTCGCCGCCCTTGGTGAGATGAATCTTTGTTTCCATGATGAGCACCGGAAGGATGATGGTGCGTCCTGGCAATGGATCTTCTTTCGTGCGCTTTAGATCTGTACCGGCTTTTGTGCGGTATGCCTCGTGTGCTTCGAGCGGGTGTCCCGAAACATAAATACCAAGGAGTTCTTTTTCCCAGGCAAGTTTTTCTGAAGCAGGTGTTTCTGCAAGTGGTGCAGGAAGAGTGAGTGTGGGTGCCAAAGCAAATGCGCCGAAGAGAGAGTCTTGTGGTTTCTCTGCGGTGGCGTCGCGATGGAAGGCAAGCAGCGTTTCAATATGCGTAATCAAATGGCCGCGACCTCCCGATCCTTCTGCAAAACGATCAAGCGCACCACCTTTAATAAGTGACTCGAGTGATTTGCGGTTTAGAGACTTATTCGCAACGCGCGCAAGAAAATCTGCGAGCGAGGTGTACGGCCCTTTAGCATTTCGTTCATCAAGGATGGCGTGCGAAATTCCTTCACCAAAGTTTTTAATAGAAGTGAGACCAAAACGAATGGCATCTTCGCCGTTAGGACCGCCACCCTTCACCACAGTGAAGTCCGTACCACTTTCGTTCACATCAGGAGGAAGCACTGGAATTCCAAGACGCGTGCTTTCTGCGACGAATATAGAAATTGATTCAGTGTCACCAGCGTCTGCCGTAAGTACCGCCGCCATATACTCAACCGTATAATTAGCCTTTAGATAGGCCGTTTGATAGGCAACTTTTCCGTAGCAGGCGGCGTGTGCTTTTCCGAATCCGTACGCTGCGAATGGTTCAATAAGTTTCCAAAGTCGTTCGCCTTTAGCAGGAGAGAGTTTTCCATATTCAGCAAAGCCCTTTAGAAGCTTCTCTTTCTGCGCGGCCATCTCTGCAGGAATCTTCTTACCCATAGCTTTACGGAGTGTGTCAGCCTCAAGCCAGGAATATCCTCCGAGCGTAATGGAGGTGAGAAGCACGTCGTCCTGGTACACGAGGAGACCATATGACGCATCCAGATAATCCTTCATGCGCGGATCAAGGTAGGTAACTTTTTCAGCATGCATTTTTCGATCAATGTATTCAGGAATTGATTCCATCGGACCCGGACGGTACAACGCCACCATGGCGTTGATGTCGTGAATGGTCGTGGGTTTAAGTTCCTTGAGATAGCGCGTCATACCTGAACCGTTGAGCTGGAAGAGTCCTTCTGTGTCGCCGCGAGCAAGCATCTCGAATGTCTTCGCGTCATCAAGCGGAATATTTTCAATATCAATATCAATGCCGCGCGTGCGGCGAACACATTCCACCGCGTCTGAAATAATCGCCAAGTTCTTAATACCGAGGAAGTCGAATTTCAAAAGACCTGCTTCTTCCACCGCGTGCATGTCGAACTGGGTGATGAGCTTTCCCGTCTTAGGATCAACCTGGAGCGGCGTCCAATCCGTGAGGGGAGTCGGCGCAATAACCACACCGGCGGCGTGCACACCCGTCTGACGCGCGCAGCCCTCAATCTGTTTTGCCAAATCAATGATCTCACGCGTGTCGTCATCTTCTTCATACAGCTGTTTGAGTTCAGGCTCTATTCCAATAGCTCGCGTAATGGTCATAGGAAATCCCTGCGCTCCAAGAGGAATGAGCTTCGCAATGCGGTCACCCGTGCCGTATGAGTGACCCAGTGCGCGCGCCACGTCACGCACGGCAGCGCGCGCCATCATGGTGCCGAACGTTCCAATCTGCGCCACATTATTTGCGCCATACTTTTCCTTTGCATACGCAATCATTTCGTCACGGCGGTTATCAGCAAAGTCCATATCAATATCCGGCGCCTTTGGGCGCTCAGGGTTAAGGAAGCGCTCGAAGGGAAGTTTGTACGAAATAGGGTCCACCGTGGTGATACCGGTAAGGTAGGAGACGATGGAGCCCGCGGCGGAGCCGCGGGTCGTAGACAGAATACCCACTTTCTTTGCGTAATGAAGAAGATCAGACACAGCAAGGAAGTACGGTGCGAATCCTTTTCCGTTGATGACCCCGAGTTCGTATTCAATGCGTTCAAGCACTTCGGAAGTTTCCTCCATACCTCGACGCACCAAACCTGCGTACGTATCTTCACGCAACATTTCCTCATGCGTCTTTCCGTCTACCGTATCCACCTTCGGGAAGTTCCAAGAACCAAGCTCGAGCGTCACGTCACAGCGATCCGCAATTTCACCAGATGCATCCACCGCCTCAGGTACATCCTCAAACCATTCGCGCATCTGATTCTCATTCACGAATGAGAAATCTTCGTCTTCACTACCGCCTCCGCCTCCAAGACCAATGCGTCGCATCACTTCCGTGGCTTCACGGTCTTCAGGCTTCAGGTAGTAGACATCGTGCTGTGCCAGAAGGGGAACGCCCGATGTTTTTGAAAGCGCCTTCAACTCCTGCATACGAGCTTCGTGCCCGGCCACGCGCGGATGGTGAGAAATTTCCAAATATAAATGATCAGTACCAAAAATACTTTGGTACTCAGCGAGCGCTGCAGCTGCAGCATTTTTATCTCCCGCAGCCAGCAAGCGCGCAGGGTCGCCGGCGAAGGAAGGAAGAATAGCAATGAGTCCGCCTTTGAGTTCACGAAGAATATCACGGTCAATGCGCGGCTTTTCAAAAAAACCTTCTACCTGCGCTGCCGAAACTAATTTCAGCAAATTCTTATATCCTTCATTATTTTCTGCGAGCAGCACGATGCGGCTTCGCTTCGCGTCTTGGACCGGGTCCTTATCAAAGCGTGTTCGTGGCGCCATATATATGTCGACGCCAATGATCGGCTTTATATCTTTCTTATGTGCCGTCTTATAGAACTCAATGGCACCGTGGAGGTTTCCCGTGTCCGTAAGTGCAATGGCGTCCATCCCTGCGTCCTTAGCAGCTCCCACGAGTGCCGGCACCTTAGGAAGCGCCTGAAGGAAGCTGTAGTGGCTATGTGTGTGGAGATGAATGAAACGACCCATTAATGATGATTATACCTGCATTGTCGTAAGTGCTAAAATTTGGATATGACGGAGAAAGAAATCTTGGATACTATTCGTTCCGATTCAGAGAGAATGTCCATTTTAAAAGCTGTTTCAGAGCTTAAACTATCTGACTGGTGGATTGGAGCGGGATTCGTGCGAAGTGCTGTATGGGATCATCTGTTCGCAAAAGGAAACCATACAAAGCTGAATGACGTGGACGTGGTGTATTGGAAATCACTCGACTCATATGGAATTCCTGAAGAAACACTGATTTCTGTACTGAAAAAAGATGAAGCTAATCCTGTATGGGACGAAGAGCGTTTTTATCAAGAAAAACTCTCCTCATTCGTTCCTGGATATGAATTTGAAGTAAAGAATCAAGCGCGCATGCATTTGTGGTCGGGGAAGTTAATTGAACGTGAGCCATACCTAACGGCAGCAGAGGGAATCGCCGACTGGGTTGAGACGGCTACGACTGTCGGCGTGCGTTTAAATGAGGGTGGAGAATTAATATTCACTGCTCCTAATGGTATTTTAGATTTAGTGAATGGAATTATTAGACCGCGAAAGAAGGAACTAACCGAAGTCACCTTAGAACGTACGGCAAAAAAGAATTGGTTAACGCAATGGCCGGGACTTCATTTCGAAGATGCTATATGAGTTGGGTAGTTGGAATTGACGAAGCAGGGCGGGGCCCGCTTGCGGGCCCCGTGGCGGTGGGGCTCATTCGTGCACCCGAATCCTTCGACATTCTTGCAGCATTTCCCGGCCTCAATGATTCGAAGAAGCTCACGGAAAAAGCTCGGGAACGTCTTTTCGTACTACTTGAAGAGCGGGTGAATGCTGGCGACATCTCATACTCCGTTGAACTGCGCTCGGCAGAAGATATTGATACGAAGGGAATTGCCGTTGTGATTCGCGACTCCATTAAAAGTGGTCTTGAGGCACTTTGCGATGAGGAAGATAAGGAAACGAAAATTTGGCTCGATGGTTCTCTCAGTGCGCCTGTTCACTACACCCAAGAAACAGTCATAAAAGGTGACTCGCTTATTCCTTCAATCATGCTCGCATCCATTGCAGCGAAGGTAACTCGTGACCGACTCATGTGCGGCGTCGACGCACAGTATCCGCAGTACGGATTCGCCAAGCATAAAGGGTACGGAACGAAGTCACATATGGATGCACTACGCGTCCATGGACTTTCCGACATGCACCGCAAGACATTTATTCACTTTGTATAAAAATAGTCGGCGGGAATGAATCCCCGCCGACCCGTATGGTGTAGCACCGAAGCGCTACGAGGTATGTACAGATGTCTTAGCCCAACATCCGTGAATGTGCATGCGTTCCCTCGTTTCCGAGGTGACTAAACGCACGCGCGTTCATGAAGGTGCGGGTGGCTTCAGCCGCTTAGGTTTCCCCGGCGGCGCCCCATCATCGGTGAAATTCGTCTGCTTGAGAATAAACGCGGGCATGATGCGGCCCCTTACTGACTTGAGTTCTCACTAGGACGAATCGA
>JAQBQR010000003.1 GCA_028286945.1 Parcubacteria group bacterium
AGTCCAACTTTCTGACCAAGATCAAAGTCGTCTTGTCCGTACATAACGGCGGTATGCACAATGCCCGTTCCGTCTTCCGTGGTTACGAAGTCTGCCGCATGTACTTTGTATGCGTTTTCAAATTTTAACTTCTCAGTATCTGAGGCTAGTCCTTCAGCGAAAGGATACAAAGGTGTGTATGCCCCACCCACAAACTCCTTTCCTTTCATCACCCCCAACTCTTCGTACGGGATATCCTTAAGAACTTTTTCAACAAGTGCCTTTGCAAGAATATAAATACCGTCCTCTGTTTTAACTTTTGCGTATTCAATCTCAGGGCCGACCGCCAATGCGATGTTTCCGGGAAGCGTCCAAGGTGTAGTGGTCCATGCAAGGAAATAGGTTCCTGGCTCGTCAACGAGTTCGAACTTCGCCGTTATCGTAAGATCTTTTACATCTTCGTATCCCTGCGCAAGCTCATGGCTTGAAAGCGCCGTGCCACAAACGGGACACCACGGAAGAACTTTGTAGTCTTTGTAGAGACGATCGCCATCAGAAATATTCTTTACGATATTCCACACCGACTCCATGAACTTCGGATCAAAGGTGAAATACGCCTTGTCCTGATCAACCCAGTACCCCATGCGCGTCGTAAGCTCTTCCCATTCGTTGATGTAGGTATATGCACTCTCACGACACTTCGCATTAAATTCAGCAATGCCGTACGCTTCAATATCTTTCTTTCCAGAAAAGCCGAGCTGTTTCTCCACCTCAAGTTCCACCGGCAAGCCGTGTGTATCCCATCCCGCCCTTCGAGGCACATGAAATCCACGCATTGTTTTGTATCGTGGAAAGACATCCTTGAAAGCGCGCGTTTCAAAGTGACCCATGTGAGGACGGCCATTCGAACCAGGAGGACCCTCGTAAAATACAAACTCTCCAGCTGGTGACTCTTTCTTAAGGCTTTTCTCGAAAATGCCACTGTCCTTCCAAAACTCCAAAATACGCTCTTCGCGCATCGCAGCATCAGACTTCTTCGGGGACTTGTCAGATTCACTCATATGTATAGGTATCCTACCGTTTCTACGTACAAAAGAAAAACCCGACGCGCAAGCTATGCGCGTCGGGCCATATTCGGCTGGGTTGCTGAGCAGATCAGCTGGTCGAAGGAACGGGCGACTCGCCGAAGCTCTTGAAGAACGCCACGAACGCTTTGCGGGCGCGGGCGGTCAACGTCCCGTTGTTCTTGAACCGCGTGTGTGCGCTGCGCGCTTCACGCGAGATCCCGCGCCGATTTCCGAAGGCGAACTGGAAAGCCTGGGCGAACAGGCGGTCCAGCCCACAACGGAGACTGGTGCAGGCATCGTTGATCTGCTGTTGAAATCCCTTTTTATTAGCCAAGGTACCCTCCCATTGAGTGGTGTCGCGGATAGCAACAAAGGCAACCATACCCCGACTTTTGGATAAGCGCAAGGCTCGATATAAACATCTGGCGCGCGCCCACACAACCTGCACTACATCCTCTCCGGCGCTGGAATTCCCAAGAGCCACAAACCGTTTTGCATCGTTTGTATAAATGTTTGCACGAGCGCTAACTTTGCTGCCTCGTCTTCTGATCCAATGATGCGCTCATTTGCATAGAAAGAGTTCCACTCGCTGGCGAGCTGGATGAGATACGTTGCAATGATATGCGGTCCAGAAAGCTCCTGTGCTTTTTTCACGATGCCGGGGAAACGAGTAATGAGGCGAGCGAGTGTCGACGGCGGGAGCGCGGAGGAAAGCTCAGGCGTTTGTTCAGCCTTTTCAAGAATCGTTTTTGCACGCGCTAACGAATACTGAAGATACGGCCCCGAGTCTCCATCAAGCGCTAAAGATTTCTCAGGATCAAAAACAATACTTCCGCCAGGCGCGCTTCGGAGAATCATGTACGTAAGTGCTCCAATGCCCACCTGCTGCGCGATAACCGGATCGGGATTTCGTTCACTCGCGCGTTCGATGATTTCGGTAATAAGTTCGCGTGCCATGATGACGTTTCCTTTGCGTGATGCCATCTTCCCTGTCGTGAGGGTGAGCAATCCGTGAGAAATATGACTCATCTTTGCGGCCACAAGCGGCGCAATCTCACTCAGCGCTGCCAAAAATACTTTAAAGTGACCAATCTGCTCGGCTCCCGTCTCAATAATCACTGCGTCGGTTTCAATACGCTCTTCCTTATAAAAGGCCAATCCAATATCCTTCGCTTCATACGTGGGAGTGCCACGTGACGTGATGAATACCAATGTATGCAATCCTTTCTTCTCTCCAGGATAAATTACCGCACCTTCACTTTCTTCAAACACTCCCTTCGCCACACCGTCCCTCACCACTTCCACTCCAATAGGGGTCACCTCGCTTTCAAAAAAGAAGTAGTCAAAACTCGTGCCAAGTATTTTGTAAATCTCGCGGAATGATTCAAGCGCTAAGTCGCGACCCTTCCTCCAAAGCTCGAGCAGTCCACGCTCATCTTCCGAAACGCCAACCTGATCTTTTCCAACTGCCACATACAATGCGACATTCAATGCATCAATTTCAGCTTTCGCCTTTTCTGATTCCTCATACGCATGCGCGCCGTGAATATACGCGTCGCCGATTTCACGTGAACTTTCTGGTTCCGTAATCCCCTTCTCCTTCAGTGCCCACAATGCTTTTGCCACATGCGGACCAACGTCTCCTCCATAACTATCGCGCAACACATGCGCGCCAGAATATTCGGTGATGCGCGCTACGGACTCGCCAATGATAGTACTGAGCAAATGCCCAATGTGCATTTCCTTAAATGGGTTTGGGCATGAGTACTCGATAAGAATACGCTTACCGTTCTGTTGCGTGTTCTTCCCCCAATCTTCCTCAGAGGCGTCACGAAGAATCTCTACGAGCGCATTCGCAGAAAGCGTGATATTTACGAAACCAGGACCTGCCACTTCCACACGCGAGGCGTCTTCGCCGAGCGCGCTGCTAAGGGCCGTCTGAAGTACCTCGGCAATTTCACGTGGAGTCTTTCCTAATTGTTTGCTCGCAGCAAGCGCTGCGTTCACTGCAAAATCGCCATTCGCCATATCCGCTGGCCACTCCACCACAAAGGAAACATGCTCCTTTGCACCCATCTGCGAAAGCGAGTCATTTACGGCCTGACGGATTCTATCTTCCATACGGCGACTATAGCAGATTCACAGCCTTCTGCTTAGAGATTCGTCGGCAAATGCTCAATGAAATTACGAATGCTGTAGAGCTCACGCACCAAATTCTCATCTTCTTCAAACGGCATTCCTTCAATCATTGAGAAATCAAAATCACGAAGCTGCGCATGATTAAAGCCCGCACGTTCCTCAAGCGCGTGCGCCACATCTTCAAGCTGCGTCATTATTGAATCAATGCGTTTGTTCTCAAGATCTTTTGCACGATATCGATTCAGCGTAGTGAGCACATTTTTAATGCGCTCGTCCATCTGATCATATGCAGCGTCTTTTGGTTTTGCCATATAAATAAGTGCCCGAGTTTGAAACTAAACGAATGATTCAGGAACAGGATGCGCGTCAGCCATCTCTTTCACGCGCGTACGTGCGTCAGTAATTGTTTTCTCGTCACCGTTCGTGAGTACGCTGATCATAAGCTCCGCGACTTCCTTACACTCCTCTGCGTTAAAGCCGCGCGTCGTAAGTGCAGGTGTTCCAAAACGAATACCGGAAGGATCCATCGGACCACGGGTGTCGTCTGCAATCGAGTTCTTATTAAGTGTGATCCCCGCTTCATCCAAACGATGCTCGGCATCTTTTCCTGAAATATTGAATGACGACCATACATCCGCAAGGATGAGGTGGTTATCCGTGCCGCCGGTAAGGAGCCGTGTTCCATGCGCTTTAAACACTTCTGCCATTGCCTGCGCATTGGTAATAACATCGCGCGCATACGTTTTGAACGAAGGCTGGAGTGCCTCACGGAACGAAATAGCTTTCGCCGCAATCTGGTGCATGTGCGGACCGCCTTGAAGACCTGGGAACACTGCCTTATCAATCTTCTTTGCGATCTCCGCATCGTCACGCGTAAGGATCATCCCGCCACGAGGACCGCGCAGTGTTTTGTGAGTAGTGGTGGTGAGGACATCAAAGCCATGCATAAAGGGGTTTTCAAGTGCCTCCCCCGCGATGAGTCCCGCAATATGCGCCACGTCAGCCACCGCCAGCGCGTCTACACCATGCGCAATGTCAGCAATGCGTTTCCAATCCAGCGTGCGCGGGTACGCAGAGAATCCGGCGAGGATTACCTTTGGTCGTGTTTCTTTTGCTGTCGCTTCAAGTGCGTCGTAATCTATCTCTCCTGTCTCTACATCCTTCATGCCGTAACGAACGAAGTTAAAGACTTTTGAAATGTAGGTCACCGGGTGTCCGTGCGTAAGGTGTCCACCGTGTGAAAGATCCATTCCGAGGATCGTGTCGCCTGGCTGCATGAGTGCCATGTATGCAGCGATGTTCGCGTTCGCTCCCCCGAGCGGCTGCACGTTCGCAAATCCTGCACCGAAGAGTTCTTTCGCGCGCGCAATAGCGAGTCGCTCTACATTGTCTGTAAATTCCTGGCCACCGTAATATCGCTTGCCGGGATATCCCTCTGAATATTTATTCGTGAGCGTGCTGGCCATCGCTTCTCGTACCGCTAGAGACACATAGTTCTCTGATGGAATAAGTTCCAAGCCTTCAGCCTGGCGTTTGTCTTCGCCAGTGATTGCTGCGTACACTTCTGCGTCTTCTTGGTGAATGTGGGCGTAATCCATATAAATATCCTATATCAAAACAACAATCCCCGCGATGCATAGCATCGCGGGGATTAGGGGGCGGCAAGCAAGCCTACAACGACACGCATAACATCCGCATGAATGTCTTCACGAGATCGCATAGTTCCCGCACCGTCGGTGCAGTCGATAAGGTGCCAGTGATCGTAATATCCTGCAAGCCATTCTGCCATCGCATGACTATTGTCGAGATACTCACGATCCTTTTCTACCTGATCTGATTCGCCGTCGGCCACGTTACCGCTCTTTGCGGCACGCTTCTTTTGCAGCAACTGCAAGCTGACGTCCACGGGCGCGTTTAGATAGATGACTGCGCTTGGTCGAGGGTTTCCGAGCAAACCATGCTCGGCGGCATCAAACCAATTCAGGAGTTCGATTCGATCAGCCTCGACCTTAACCTTCCCTCCCTGGTGAATTTGATTTGATCCTGAGAAACGATCGCTTACGACCACCTTGCCTGCTGCAAGTGCTTGTCGGATTGCTGGAGAAGATTCGAAGCGATCGACCATGTAGAGAGTCGATGCGACTTTCGGATCCATGTGCGAAAAATCTCCGCGCTTGCCGGCCAAACATTCACCCAGGAGCTTGCCGTATATATTGCGGTGGTAGTCGGGGAATTCAAGTCGTAGGCACTCCTTTCCTTGTGCGGTTAGGGCCTCCACCAACAAACCCGTTTGCGTGGCCTTGCCCACTCCGTCAATTCCTTCGATTGCGATAAATAGCGCTCTTTTTTTCATGAGTTGTTCCTCCATCTGTATCTAGTAATGCTAACCTTGGCTATTCTGTCAAATTATAGCCTTCGTCCACTGATCGTGTATCTTGATGATAGACTTGTACGAAAGGACGTATCATGAAAACTCTAGCAGACTTGCTTCATCACTCTGTGCCGCTCGGCGATGGCGGTGAAGTGCTCGTCCTGGAGACAGGCGCGCTCATCGGTGCTGAGTCCCAGGCCATGCTTGGAGCTCTCCACAGTCGCTCCATAGGTGGCATCAGAAGCCATTTAAAGGTACTGAGTGAAAAGGGTTCCGAGAAGTTCATGGGGACTTTTTACGTCGGCTACGGACACAAATCAATTGGAGATCTCGGGAACACTGCGGTATTCATTGAGGGAGTCTCGATGCTTGCTGCAAAGGCTATCCAGGATTTCCCGCTCTACAACGGACAGGAGGCCTCGACACGCTATATCGATTTTTCTCAACAGAATTTCGTTAATCCGGCCAAATCGCAAGAAGGTTTAGCGGTGCTTGAATCGCTTCGCTCCTTCTATCTTGATGGGCTGGATCGATTCATTCCGGTTCTAAAAAAGCGATACCCCCAGGGTGCGGGTGAAAAAGATGCGGTGTACGAAAAGGCGATCAAGGCACGCGCATTCGATACTATGCGTGCCTTCCTGCCTGCTGGTGCATCCACCAATCTCGTCTGGGTCGGTCCGCTTCGTCAATTTGCAGATCGGCTTCCTATTTTACGCAATCACCCACTCGCGGAGGTGCGTGAAATTGCAGAGGCTTCCCTGAAAGCTCTCCTCGTCGCTTTCCCGAATTCATTTTCGGACAAGCAGTACGAAGAAACCGAAGACTATCACCGACTCTGCGAAGACTTGTACGCTTATTTCGACGACAAAGAGCCAGTTGATTTTGCGCTGACGCGAGACACGGTTGACCGCGATATATTAGCGGAGTATCGAACGGCGTTTGAATCGCGCCCGGCAAAGAATGAGCTTCCCTATAACGTCAGGGAGTGCGGGCAGCTCCAATACAAGTTCTTATTGGACTTCGGTTCATACAGGGATTTGCAGCGGCATCGCCCGATTGTTCTTCCGATGCCGTTGTTAACAAGTAAGCATGGGTTCGAGCCCTGGTACCTCGATGAATTGCCGGAAGATTTGCGAGAAGAAGCAAAACACGTTCTCGTAGAAAACTTGGCCGCCATTGAGAAACTTGGGCTCTCAGCTGCGGAACAGCAGTACTTCCTGCCCATGGGTTACCGCACAACGATTCGCCTGACCGGCGACCTGCGCTCGCTCGTATACCTCGTTGAACTTCGCGCCACCCGGTTCGTACACCCTACGCTTCGGATGCGCGCGGTAACTATGGCCAAGTCGCTTCAAGAACGCTTCGGAGATTCTGGACTTGTACTTCATCTCGACCCCGAACCCGATCGTTTTGACGTGAAGCGTGGCGAACACGACATCGTCCAACAAACTTAGCCTTTTCGGCGGCCTCCGGGCCGCCGATTTTGTGTTTTACCCAAATCAGCTACAATATCCGTATCATGGCACTTTCTGATAAACGAATTCTTGAAGAAATGAAGGGCGGGGATATTGTTATCTCTCCATTCACCGATTCTCATCTCGCAACGTCGAGTTATGACGTTACTCTTGGCGAATGGTTTTTTCGAGAACAGCCCAGCAAATATAATCACAGCCTGTACAACATCTGGAGCCAGGAACATACCGAACATGTTTGGGGTGCCAAGAATCCAGAAAAAGCCCTTCCTGCTAAAGAGGCGTTTAAAAAATACAACTTTGCCTGGGACGGTATTAGTCCTGACGACAAAGTAATCATGCTTCGCCCCGGGGAGACTATTCTTGCGCATACGAACGAATTCATCGGCGGAAAGAATCACATCACAACCATGATGAAGGCACGCTCATCCATGGGGCGCAATTTCATAGAAGTCTGCAAGTGTGCTGGTTGGGGTGACGTTGGTTATGTGAATCGTTGGACGATGGAAATCACCAACAACTCGAAGAATTATCTTATCCCTCTCGTTGTGGGCCGCCGCATCGCACAAATTATCTTCTTTGAAACAGGTCCTATTCGCGAGCGCGACTACACGAAAGCAGGTAAATATTCTAGTTCGACAAATCTTTCAGAGCTCAAGAAAGCGTGGAAGCCACAAATGATGATTCCAAAATTGTGGGATGACCCCGACATTAAGAAAATACAACCGTGGCACACGAAGAAAAAAGGGTAACCGTCATCGCTACGCTTGGAGGTTCGGCTTAACTCTTGGGAGATAGCATTGAGAATAGCTGCAGAAATACCGAATTCCCTTCTGCTTCGTCGACATAATTTTCTGGATGAAATTGCATTCCGTATATTGGAAGCGTTAGGTGACCAATCATTTCAGGCCCATCGTCTGATTCTGCAATAATTTCGAATCCCTTGGGCATTTCATCTATGATCCATCGATGATTCTCAAACACACGAATACTCTCGCGACCCCCTGAGAAACGTGGCAGGATAAAACGGACCTCTTTTATTCCTTTGTGATTGACCGCGAGTTCGCGCAGGGTTCCACCAAAGGCATGCGCTATCAGTTCAGTACCGAAACAAATTCCAATAAGGGGCTTCTGTATACTTAAAATCATTTCAACTTCTTGTACAAATTCATGTTCATTACCCGCTAGCTGCATACGGCTTCCTCCCGACAATACGATCAGATCCGCCCTTGCTACGTCTTCCGGCGAAAAATCACGCCAGGTATGTACGATCTCATCTCCCGGTATTAGAGCGCGGAGTTTCTCTAAGAGAGTTGTGCCGTTATCAATTAGCAAGATATTCATATCATTGATTTCAAAATTCGTTCGTACATCTGTATCAATTTCTCTTCCCCGTTGTCCCTAACAAAATATGAGAATCCTGGACGCGAATTCATTTCAAGCAGATGTAATCTATTTTCCTTATCAAGAATCACGTCGAGGCCGGCGAATTCAAGATCGACCTTAACAATCAGAGGAGCAATAAACTCCTGCATTCGCAGAATAAGTTGAGGTTCATCTATGTGCCGAGCTACTGCGTTTTCATAGTGGAGCGGACTTAAATTACCCACAAAGGTTCCTGCAGAGCAGTCCTTCTCATACACCAACAGCACCTCCCCTCGAAATACAATGACGCGGTATTCTTTCTCTTTCAGAATATACTCTTGCGCGATAGCAACGTAATCATACGTTGAGGAATTGTGGTCATATATTTTCTCAAGTGCGCTCTGAATTTCCTCTGCTCCACTACACAGAAACACGTTCTTTCCTTCACGGCCGCTATTCATTTTTACGATTACCGGAAGACTAAAATTCTGCACGATTTCCCGTGTAATTGACTCACAATCTAGGTGATCGATATATGCCGAATAAGCGACGTCCGCCGGTTGTGGATTAAAATAACCTTTTGTGCGCGGCGTACGAATAATGTCATGAGAGAGCAGCCACGAAAATTCTTTATCCTGGCATATACGATCCACACTGCCGTTATTAAAAGGCGTTGAAAAGTTTACGAAAAAATAGGGCTTTTCAAGTTCTACCGAAAGGAAGTTCCCGTACGTATCATGTATTTGATATGTAAGACCGAGCCGTTCACACGCTGCGCGAATGCAGCGGGTATTGGCGCGCCCTGGCGCAGTATCAGAAATCGCATGGGGTGCAGGAGACATGGTTTCTGGAAGTATATACGAAAAAGCCCCGGGAGCATCCCGGGGCTTTTTCTATTCGTTGAAACCTTATTTAACGTCAACACCCATCGAACGTGCGGTGCCTTCTACCATACGCTCTGCAGCTTCAATTGAAGACGCGGTGAGGTCGGGCATCTTCTTCTCAGCGATCTCGCGAACCTGAGCTTTTGTAAGGGTACCTGCCTTCTTTGACGGAGCCTTGCCTGATCCCTTATCAATTCCGAGTGCCTTAAGGATAAGACGGGGCATTGGGGACACCTTGAGGGTGAACGTGAACGAACGGTCGTCGTACACGAGCATGTCCACAGGGATGATCACGCCTGGCTGGTCTTTGGTCGCTTCGTTGAACTTACTAACGAAGTCACCAATGTTAACGCCGGCAGGACCGAGCACGGTTCCGATAGGAGGCGCGGGATTAGCCTTGCCGCCGGGGATCTGGAGTTTGATTTTCTTTACTACTTTAGCCATATATATGTGTTAGGAGACTGTACCTTAGAGTTTGCGGATTTGCAAAAAGTCGAGCTCCACCGGGGTCTCGCGACCGAACATGGCGACCATGACTTTGACCTTTCCGCGCTCCTCATCGATTTCACCAATCTTACCTTCGAGGTCCTTAAAGGGGCCGTCCATGATAACGATTGGATCATCTTTCATGAGGTCGATGCGATGCTTCGGCACATCAGCACCCATGCGATTCATAAGGTTCGTCACTTCTGAATCCTCCATAGGAACGGGAGTAACTCCAGAACCCACGAAGCCGGTTACGCGAGGCGTGTTGCGAACAACGAACCACGAATCTTCGTCCACGATCATGCGAACAAGAATGTAACCCGGATAAATCTTTTCTTCTTCAACGATACGCTTCCCTCCCTTTACGCGAATCTTCTTTTCGGTAGGAACGACCACTTCGAAGATTTTGTTTTCCATGCCAAGGCTTTCAATACGCTGCTTGAGGTTACGCTCAACAGCGTTTTCATATCCTGCGTACGTGTGGATGGTGTACCAGCGAGGCTCGAGGCTTG
>JAQBQR010000004.1 GCA_028286945.1 Parcubacteria group bacterium
CTAAAACGAAATGCGTGAGACAGGTTGGTCTCCTATCTACTACGGGCGTTGATTCTTGATGAGTGTTGCCCCTAGTACGAGAGGACCGGGGTGAACTGACCTCTGGTCTGCCTGCTGTCGTGCCAACGGCACCGCAGGGTAGCTATGTCGGGATGGGATAACTGCTGAAAGCATATAAGCGGGAAGCCCACACAAAGATAAGGAATCCTTATGAGACACCTGGAAGATGACCAGGTTGATAGGCTTTAGATGGAAGCGCAGTAATGCGTTGAGTCGAGAAGTACTAATATGTCCAGTTTCCTTTGCGGAATTCTGTATGGCACTTACTTTTTAGTTTGTGTTTGGCGGCTCGCTAAAGCGACCGCACTTGGATTTTCTAAAGCGGATTACCGCTAAGAAAATCTCAGCGTGTAATTTCAATTGTAATACCTTACCTATTTTTGTTCATGGAGCGTAAACGCGCCCAGAACGCTGGTGATTTATCGGAGGGGTCATACCCGTTCCCATTCCGAACACGGCAGTCAAGCCCTCTTGAGCCAATGGTACTCCGTAAGGGGGAGAGTAGGTTGTCGCCAGCGTCCTGGGCGTGTTTTGCTACACGACGAAAAGCCGCTTTGCATTAGATGCAAAGCGGCTTTTCGCGTTGGTGCGCCAGGTCGGCTATACTACAAGTAATGGATTGGGCAAAGCATCGCGAGTGGATGGTCATTACGGTACTGGGTGCCGTAGTTCTTGCTGCGATCATTATTCTTGGCTTTGCGATTTTTTATAAAACCCCCACGTGTACGGACGGAAAGATGAATGGCGACGAGACGGGTATTGATTGCGGCGGCACCTCGTGTTCGACGATTTGCAGTGCTGAAGCACAGCCTGCACAAATCCGCTTCGCACGTTCACTCATGCAGTCTGGCCGTTCTGATTTGATTGCGTATATTGATAATCCAAATACAAAAGCATACGCGCTAAACACACATTTCACCATAACCATCTATCGCCAGGACGGGCATACCCTCGTGCGCCACGCGGTACTTAGCATTCCGTCAAATAGTTCCACCCCGCTGTATATTCCGGGTATTTCGTCAGCACCCGTGCAGCAAGTATTCGTCACGTTTGATCCAGGATATCCTGTTTGGGTTCGTTCGTCGGCGGACGCAAAGACTGCACCAAAGGCATCAAATATTTCCGTCGTGAACACTGACTCACGACCAGTCATTACGGCGATCATTACAAACCAGACCGCGTATCCCGCAACGAACGTTCCGCTCATCGCCACGGTGTTCGATGCGAACGGCACTGTCATTGCTGCTTCGCAAACCGTTCTTCCATTGCTTTCACCCCAATCGAATACACAGGCGGTATTTACCTGGAACGAGCCTTTTAGTGCCCCGTATGCTCGTGTTGATATTGTTCCTCTCATAGCGCTCCCAACGCTTGTTCCATGACCGAGACTGCACGATCAAATCCCTTTAGAGCACTTCTTTCAACCTGGCCTCTCCTTGCCACCGCTGTAACGCTTTCTCTTTTGGGAATTCTGACGATGAGTCATTTTGATGGCACGTCCTCATTAGCACCTCGTCAGCTTATCTGGCTCGGTATCAGCGTCATTGTCTATATCGCGTGCTCTCTGGTAGATATGCGGTTCATTCGCCGTCCTCAAATAATCGTTGCGGGGTATGTGCTCGCGGTAGTTTTGCTCGCGGGAGTTATGATATTGGGCCATACCACCATGGGTGCAAAGTCCTGGTTTAGCTTCGGATTCTTTGCTTTTCAGCCGGCGGACTTTGCGAAGCTCGTAATCATTGCACTCTTGGCGAAGTACTTCTCTCGGCGCCACATGGAGATGGGTAATTTCACAAATATTATTGTTTCGGGCTTATATGCGTCGGCAATCATTCTCCTTATTCTTCTGCAGCCTGACCTCGGTACGGCAGTTATTTTTATGTCTGTGTGGCTCGGTTTGGTGCTGGTATCGGGAATCCCACTTCGTCACTTGGCCTTCGTGGGATTGGCGGCATTGGTGCTCGCGGCGGGTCTTTGGTCATTTGGTCTTAAGGAACATCAGCGCCAGCGTATTATGACGTTCGTAAATCCAGCTGCTGATATCCGCGGCACGGGATATAACGCATATCAGGCAACCATCGCCACCGGCTCTGGTCAGCTCTGGGGAAAGGGTATCGGATACGGTACTCAGAGTAAGCTGCGATTCCTTCCTGAATATCAGACCGACTTTATCTTTGCGGCATATGCAGAAGAGTGGGGCTTTGCAGGAATTATGTTGCTCTTCCTCCTGTATGGCTTTCTTCTATTCCAACTCTTATCTATTGCGCGCCGCTCTGCTACGAACTTTGATGCGCTCTTTACGCTCGGCGTACTCATCCTGTTCCTGGCACATATGGGATTTCATGCAGGCATTAGTTTAGGGCTACTTCCGGTGACCGGCACCACTATTCCATTTATGAGTTCGGGAGGTTCGCACGTAGTCATAGAATTCGCCGCGCTTGGAATCATTGCCAGTCTCGCTCAACAAGGACGAAGTGTTCCGCGTGAGCGCGCTATGCAGGAATACGAAGGATAGTTTAGTCGAAGCTCTCGAACTAATACTCGGCGATTGTATTTCGAACCATATCTTCTTCCGAGAAATCTTTGAGAACTCTTTCACGAAGATTTGAACCGAAGTGTGCGGCTTGCTCGGGATTATTCAAAAGATATCGAATGGCTTGTGCCAGGATGTGAGTGTTGCTACGCGGCATATATAGGCCATTTTCGTCGTCTGTTATCACTTCAGGGATACCGCCGACTTTAGAGGCGATCACCGGGAGGGAAGCAAGGCCCGCCTCAAGGAGTGCGATGGGCAGACCTTCTTTTCGTGAAGGGAGTAGATAGATGTCTGCTGCTTCAAGGTATTCGCGGGCGTTTGATACAAAGCCCAGCAAGAATACATGAGATGAGACATTGAGCTCGCGAGCAAGCTCCACTAAGTTCTCACGATCCTCACCTTCGCCACACACCACCAGCGCAATATCTTTATGGCGCGGCATAAGTTCAGCGAGCGAGCGAATGGCAGTGCTAACACCTTTATTAGGATGAAGCTCAGCATTCATGAGAAGCCAGTGGGGGAATGTGGCCAGATCAGGAGATCGGGCGATGAACGCGGCGCGCGCATCTTCACGTGATTTACGAGAAAAGTCAGAGATGCCGTTATATACCAGTTTGAGGCTGTCACGGAAAAAGAGAGTTGGTGCGTCTCGCATATCAACTTCAGAAACAACGATTATGGTATGGCACAAGAATATTGTTCCCCACGAACCAAACCAGGCCATTATTTTCCAGAGAAGGGGACGCTGCTCCTTATGGGGCCATCCATGAATGGTGCAGATGATGCGCTTCGTTCCGGCAACACGCCCGGCGAGTGCGCCGAGAAAACCCATCTTTGAACTATTTAAATGGAGAACGTCAGGATTTTCTTTGCGAATTACCGCTAGGAGTTCTTTGAAAGCACGCCACTCAGAACTAATTCCCAAGTCTCGTTCAATGGAGAGGGGAATGGTAGGAATTGAGGATTCGGCGAGGACTTCGAAGAGGCGGCCTGATGAGTCATGGGCGCGGCCGGAGGCTGCGCCCGCCATCACCACGGCCTCAGCGCCCGCGTCGCGGACACCCTTGGCCATCATTGCCACGTATACCTGTGCGCCACCCCAGTTTGATTTGGTCACACCAAATAAGACCTTTTTCCCGGCTAGGGAGCGAGCAGCTGTCGAAAGAGACGTTGGGGTCGTTTCCATGGTTCTAATGACTGTACTATACTACGGTAAAGTCATATTATGCCCTCCCGTCGCGAGACTACTATCCTCCTACTAGGAGATGTGCTCCTCATGCTTGCTTCTCTCTGGCTGGCGCTTTTAGTGCGCTCATTTGCAATTCCCTCAGTACACATTTTTGCCCTTCTCCTTCAGGGATTCGTTTTTGTATATGCGGTCTCACTTCTCGTGTTCTACATTGCCGGCTTGTATGAGCGAAGAACGCGCCTCGTAAAACGTATCCTCGGTATTCGTATCCTCGGGGCGCAGATTGCGAATACCTCGGTGGCCGCCATTCTGTTCTTCATTCTGCCGCTTGTCGTTGCACCGAAAACGGTCCTGGCTCTCTATCTTTTAATCTCCGTCATACTCATCAGTGCGTGGCGTTTCTTTGTGGTGCCCGTGCTCTCTGTGGGTGAACGTGAAAAAGCGATTTTGGTGGGGGAGGGAGACGCCGTGCACGAGGTATACAGCCTTGTACAAGGTAATTCTAAATATTATCTAGAGTTTACCGAGCACTTAGAACCAAGCAAGCTCGCCGATGGCGAGCTTGCAGAAAAACTATCTGCCTGTATTTCGAGAGGCGCCCGTCAGGTCATCATTGATACCCGTGACCCGCGTGTGCGAAATGAGCTCCCGTCTTTGTATGACGCAATGCTTGCAGGAAGTTACTTCACTGAATTCTCTGTCTTTTATGAAAGTCTGTTTGATCGGGTTCCTAGCGCACACATCGACCACGCATGGATTCTTGAAAATCTTCCACATCGCAACCTACCGTATGCACTCGCCAAGCGCACCATCGATATCATCGGCGCGCTCGCAGGTATCGTCATTGCCGCTCCTTTTGTCATTGCCGCAGTACTGCTCATCTATATAACGGAAGGCGGGAACCCTTTTATTTGGCATAAGCGAATTGGGCGAGGAAATAAGCCATTTTACATCGTTAAGCTCCGTTCAATGCTTATTAACGACCATGGCGAGCCTGAACTTCAGAAAAAGAATCGTGTAACCA
>JAQBQR010000022.1 GCA_028286945.1 Parcubacteria group bacterium
TACATCATTTCTCCAGATAAACGTGACGTCATTCATAAGATCCAAGAAGCCAGTAAGCGTGCTTCTGAGATTTTCCTTGCAACAGACCCCGACCGCGAAGGCGAGGCTATTGCGTGGCATATAAAGGAGGCCGTTGGTCTCAAGTCTCCTAAACGAGTGGTCTTCCACGAAATCACCAAAGCAGCTGTTGAAGAAGCGCTTGCCAATCCTCGCCTCATTGATGAGAACCTGCGCGAAGCCCAAGAGGCTCGCCGCGTGCTAGACCGCATCGTGGGATATGATCTCTCCGGTCTTATTTGGAAGAAAGTTCGCTACGGCCTTTCTGCCGGACGCGTACAGTCACCTGCGCTCCGTATTCTTGCCGAGCGTGAACGTGAAATCAAGGCATTCATTCCAGTTACGTATTACGTTCTTGATGCACTCTTCAAAGCAAAAGGAGGTGAGTTCCCTGCAACCTGTACGGTTGAACCTGATAACGCTCAGGAAGCAGAACGAATCGTAACGCTTGGCCGTGCTGCGAAATGGAAAGTTGCAGACATCAATACACGCGAAGAAGATCGTAACCCACGACCTCCTTTCACGACCTCAACACTTCAGCAGGCAGGTTCAACGCGTCTGGGCTTTTCTCCCTCACGTACCATGCGTGCTGCGCAGAAATTATATGAGGCAGGACACATCACCTACATGCGTACGGACTCGGTAAATCTTTCAAAGGAAGCGATAGCCGCACTGGGTAAGACGGTTGAATCAGAGTTCGGAAAAGAATATGTGATGACTCGTGCATACGCCACAAAGAGTAAAAACGCGCAGGAGGCACACGAAGCGGTCCGCCCAACGAACCCCGGAATTAAGAAAGCAGGATCAAATGGTGACGAGGCAGAACTCTATCAGCTCATTCGTTCACGTACTCTTTCCAGTCAGATGGCGCCCGCACGCGTTGAACGTACCACGGTCCGTTCAGAAGCAGATGCTGAGATCCCCGCTTTTAGTACCAATGGTTCCCGTGTTCTATTTCCAGGATGGCTTGCGTGCGACACGAAGGCGCGCGGAGAAGACACTGAACTCCCAAAACTCATCGTTGATGAGCCACTTACCGTGCTTTCTCTTGGAAGCCTCGAGAAGCAGACCGAACCACCGAACCGTTACACCGAGGCAGGACTCATCAAGGAACTTGAGAAGCGCGGCATTGGACGCCCGTCTACCTACTCTTCAACTATTAAAACTATTCAGGATCGTGGGTACGCAGAAAAGACGGGGCGTACCCTTACACCTACCGCCACCGGCATGGTGGTTTCAGGCTGGCTTGAAGAGCATTTTGCAGAATACATTTCAGACGCGTTCACCGCAGAGATGGAGGACGAGCTCGATGAGATCGCACGTGGAGAACGTGGATATCGAGCAACCCTTGAAGATTTCTATGGACCATTCCATACCGCCGTGGAAAGCAAAGAAGGACTTCCAAAGGCCACATCCCTCGGCAAAGTACCTGAGGAATTCCCTTGTCCAATCTGTGGCGCCCCTATGGAATTCAAACTGGGACGTGGAGGTATTTTCATGAGCTGTACCCGTTATCCAGAGTGCGAAGGCGCGCGCCAGGAAGATGGCTCAATCATTTCAGCAGACGAACCACTTGGTATCCACCCAGATACAGGCATGCCTATTTTCATTCGTACCGGACGTTTTGGCCCATACGTGGAAATGCCACTTGAAGAAGCACCCGCTGAAGTTGCAGAGCCAGTAGAGATTGCGCCTGAGGCTGATGCAGAGACTGCTCCAGCTAAAGCTAAGAAGGGCGCAAAGAAAGCGGTAAAGAAAGTTGCTAAGAAGAAAGTGGCGAAGAAAGCAAAGAAGCCAAAAATTGCTGCTAAGCGCGCAAGTGTTCCTCCCGGTACTGACCTCAGTTCACTTACCCTCGCAGACGCCATCAAGTTCCTTTCTCTTCCGCGTGAACTTGGCATGCATCCTGACACAAACCTTCCTATAGCTGCTAACACCGGACGTTTTGGACCGTACGTAGCGCATAACGGAGAGTTTCGCTCTATAAAGAAGCTCGATCCATACACGATCACTCTCGAAGAGGCGCTCGCCATTCTTGCCGCACCAAAACTTCCACCACGAGGTGTTGAAATTGTTCGTGAAGTTGGTAAACATCCAAAGACCGGCAAAATGATCACTCTCTACAAATCAAAACAGGGTAACTTCCTAAAGAAGGGTCTTCGACGCATTTATCTTCCAGAAAACGAAAGTGCTGAGGAGCTCACCCCGCTCGTTGCAGCTGACTATCTCAAGTAATCCGGAAGAGGTGAGTTGCTTCCAAGTGGAGCAGATACTTTTCGAAGCGCACGGAAGATTGCAGGCCTCGTTCTGAGTACGCGGAGAAAAGGTATCTGCGCACCTTCATTGAGCATTCCGCCCCTTAGCGGTAAGGTATATACATGACTACGGCAAAAGAGATTATAGCCGCAATGCATGCACCTACTCCTGAGGACATTACCCTCATCGAGAAGGCATATGCTTTTTCTGAGAATGCCCACAAAGACCATAAGCGTTATTCTGGCGAGCCATACTTTCTTCACCCCGCAGCCGTCGCGAAACACCTTGCCGTTCTTGGTATGGATGCCGACACCATCGCTGCAGGCCTTTTACATGACGCAGTCGAAGATACCGGAGTATCTGAAGAAACCATCGAGGAAGAATTTGGAGCTGACGTGCGTTTCTTAGTGGAAGGCGTTACAAAACTCGGAAAGCATAAGTATCAAGGGGCAGAGAGACATGCAGAAAGTCTTCGCCGTCTTTTGGTCGCCACCTCCGCTGACGTACGTGTGCTCATCATCAAGCTCTGCGACCGGTATCACAACATGACGACGCTAGAACATGTGCCGGAGCATAAGCGTAAGCGCATCGCCGTTGAAACACTTGAGATTTACGCGCCTCTTGCTGACCGCCTTGGAATGGGTGCGCTTAAAAAGGAACTTGAAGATTTGGCATTTCCTGCGGTTGATGCCGATGCATACCATCACGCCATAGAGGTGCGCAAACTAAAGACCAAAGAGACAGACGCAGGACTTGCGCGCGTACAAAAGGATTTGCAGCACGCTCTTGCGCGGCGCGGTATTACTGATTTCAAAACGGACATCCGTATGAAGGGACTGTGGAGTCTGCATCAAAAGCTAAAGCGCAAGGATGATGACATTACTCGCATACATGACATTGCAGCGCTTCGCGTCGTGGTTCCGACCATTGATGACTGCTACACCGCTCTGGGTGTTATACATTCACTCTGGAAGCCTCTACCAGGCGAATTCAAGGACTACATTTCGTTTCCAAAACCGAATGGGTACAAATCTTTGCACACCACCGTTATCACTGCGGAAGCGGGTATCGTTGAAATGCAGGTACGTACTTCAGAAATGCATCACGTAGCCCAGTATGGAATTGCTTCGCATATGTCATATAAGCAGCTTGAGAAGAAAGATGAAAAGAATCCAGACGGTACCGCAAGGAAACAAGACTATGAGCGACTTTCCTTTTCATGGATGCGCGGCTTAGTGCCGACCCTTCTGCAGCTTCGAAAGCGTGATACCACTACGTCACCGGTTTCTGATACTCCACGAAAGAAGCCGGCGAAGATAGCACCTCTTTGGCTCGCTGAACTTGCTGACGCCCATGCCCCTATCGTTGGAAGCGACGACTTTGTGGAAGGACTCCGCCAGGACTTCTTTTCACATCGTCTATTCGTATTCACTCCTGAAGGAGATGTTATCGATCTTCCCGTTAACTCCACACCCAT
>JAQBQR010000033.1 GCA_028286945.1 Parcubacteria group bacterium
TATATCCTTCCAAAACGCCCCTACCTTTCCGTACCGTACGCGCTAGAAGCATTAGCTCAAGCACGCCAGGTGTCTTTTATACTCGGAGATTTCCCCATACCGCTTGAGTACCGACCCAACCCAACTGCAGGCATTGCTCACCCACCTAAAAATCTTTCGGTACTTGATGTGCGAAACAATCCGGTAATGACCCAAGAAGAACCGAAACCGTTTAGTGCACTTTCTGAAAAGGCCCTTGAACGAATTAAAACGGAACTTGAGGAAGGTGGCCGCGTTGTGGTGCTAGCCACACGAAAGGGGTATGCACCTGCAGTAGTGTGTAGAGACTGTGGCCAGGCACAAACTGATGAGCGCGGAGTTCCACTGCTTTTTTCCACCGCGCATGAAGAGCGAGTATTCATATCTCGCGATGGAGTGTCGGTACTTAATGCAAAGCGCACCTGCACCAGATGTGAAAGTTGGAACCTTCTGCCACTAGGTATTGGCGTCGAACGTGTTGAGGAAGAGTTACGAAAAGCATTTCCGGACCGCGACATCACGGTTCTAACTGCAGAAGCACTTACCTCAAGAAAGGCAGCTAAGAACTCAGTAGAGGACGCACAACGTCCAGGGAGTATTTTGGTCGGAACTGAGGCTCTGCTCCCGTGGATGCTTACGTACGAAGGTCCACCTGGATTGCGTCCGCTCGGAGTCATTGCTTCAGCCGATAGTCTTCTTTCACTCCCATTCTGGCGTGCCCGTGAACGCTTCATCCGTCTTTCGTACTTTATGAGCGGGCTCTGCCATGAACTTCTCCTTCTTACCCGCAGACCTGAAGATTCAGCTGTACAGAGTCTCAGCAGCTCTGCCACAGGCACACCTGAAGTCAGCTTCTGGAGCGAAGAAACAGCACTTCGTAAAGCGCTTTCATATCCTCCCTACGGGACTCTTATAACTCTTTCATACGAAGGGCCATCCGCGGCATTGGAGAAGTTCCACGCTCAGATAAAAAGTGATTTGAACCAATATTCACCAAGCATTCTTCCAGGCCAAGGTACGGTCGTCTTCTCGCTTCCTGAGAATGTATGGCCAAATATGGAGCTCAGTTCCTATCTCCGTGAACTGCCTCCGCAGGTACGCGTACGTATTGACCCCGAGTCACTATGGTGATATAACTTTAAGGCCCGCGTTTTGTCACTGCAAAGACAAATGTGGTGTGGCTCGCCACCACTGACCATTTTTCAGGGTTAGATTCGGTGAGTCGTTGGGGAAGGACGGATGCTGTGAATTTTCGCGCTGAGGCTACGAGGGTGGAGCTTTAGCATCCTCTCACTCCGCTGTCGTCACGTGCTTGACCCTTGGGTCAGCAGCATCCGTCCAACCTTGAGAACAAGCTCCGCAACACGCGGGGCTTTATTTATATAAAAATGTGGTATGGTGCGATTATGAAAGCAATCGTTCAGCAAGAAAATCCCGTACTTCACGAGGTTGCACCACCTGTAGCTGAAGAAGAATTCGGTACTCCAGCGCTCACGGGCATCGTGCAGGACCTGATTGACGCGCTTGATGCAGAACAAGATGGTGTGGCCATTGCAGCGCCACAAATTGGAGTATCTAAGCGTATCTTTGTGGTTCGTTTTGATCGTCTCCAGCCTCCCCCCGAAGGAAGTCCCCTTCCACCTGACGTAGGAGTATTCATAAACCCTGAATTCGTGCGCGTATCCCGAAGACGTGAAGAAATGGATGAAGGATGCCTTTCGGTGCGCGGCACATACGGAAAGACGTATCGTCATGAGCGCGCAACCGTGCGTGCACGAGATGTTAATGGCGCACGTTTTGAACGCGGCGGCGGCGGTATCCTAGCGCAGGTATACCAACACGAAACAGATCACCTTGATGGCATTCTATTCATTGACCACGCCATTGAGACATATCAGATATCAAAAGAAGGTCGCGATATTCGATCCTCTACCACCGACCATGAGTAAGTTTGTTTATTTTGGAACGCCGTACGTGGCGCGCGATACGCTTGAAAAACTTGTTGGTGCCGGTTACACACCGTCTTTAGTTATTACTTCACCCGACTCTCTAAAAGGTCGCGGACTTACCCTTACTCCCTGCGAAACAAAGTCGTGGGCGATTGAACATGGTATTCCCGTACTTTCACCAGCTGCACTCGATGAGGAAACCATAAAAGAGATTGCAGCGTACGGTTGTGCGTATGGCATAGCTGTGGCCTATGGAAAAATTATTCCGCAGGCGCTTATCGACGCTTTTCCAAAAGGAATCCTTAACGTTCATTATTCCCTCCTTCCAAAGTATCGTGGAGCCTCACCTGTGGAGATGGCGATTTGGAATGGAGACACCGTAACGGGCGTCACTATTCAGCAGATGGTCTTTGAACTCGATGCGGGAGATATTTTGTCGCAAAAAGAAATGGCCATTGATCCTGCTGACACTACGCTCACCCTTCGCCCAAAGCTCATTACGCTTGGTGCTGATTTACTTATACAGACATTGCCATCGTTCATTGATGGTTCTGTTGCACCTACTCCGCAGGACGCATCTCAAGCAACCCGCGCAAAGAAGATTAAGAAGGAAGAAGGAGAACTGTTTCTTTCTGACGATTCTCGTATTAACCTGCAAAACTGGAATACCTATCGTGCTCTACGCGAATCGCCCGGCACCTACTTCTTCGCAGAGAAAGAAGGAAAACGCATCAGAGTAAAGATAACTGACGCCACCTTTAAAAACGGTTCATTCCAGATTCTCCGTATTATTCCCGAAGGAAAATCAGAGCAAGACTTCACATGGCTCGCACAGACAGGCTGGAGTGTTTCTTAATAGAACCGCTGGGTAAAACGTTTGAATATTCCACCCCCTTTCTTAACCATCGTGAGGTGCTTTGAGCGAGAACTAATAATGCTGCGTTTTACTTCACTTACTGATCGGTCGATAGCTTTGTCCGGAGTATCAGCTCGTTCAGATGCAATGAAACTTTCTCCTGCCATATCAATGCTCACCGATGCACGCCATAGTTGCTGAGAGTGCTGTGATGCGCTTTCTCGTATGATGTCCACATTCGCAATGGACTGAAACTTTCGTTCGTCCAGAAGGCGAACTAATTTTAAAAGCTTTGCTCGGGCGCGCTCAAGGGTCTTGTCGAGGATAATTTCTGATCCGTGTCGGATGGTGATGTGCATAAAGTACGTATTATCCTAGTAACTGCTTCCCCATTATCTTACGTATCCTTTCCAAAGTGTTCGTGAAGATAGGTCACAATGGCATCTGATTCATACATTTCTGTTCCGGTCTCACTGTCAGCCATATACGGCGCTTGAAGTTTTCCGCCGCGAGCTTCAAGTTCTTCAGACACGCCTTCTTCATCAATATCTTTCTCCTCAAATGGAATATCGAGCATTTCTGCGGTAGCTACGGTTTTTGCACAGTATGGACAGCCTCTTCGAATGTACAACGTGATCATGGCAGAAAGATTAGCGCCTATAACTCTCTAAGTGTAGCAGGTGCTTGGTTAGTAGCCCGATGTTGCTGTTTTAGCTATTTAGCCCTAAAATACTCAAGTTCACACATTCCCCGGTAGCTCAGCGGTAGAGCAATCGACTGTTAATCGATTGGTCGCAGGTTCGATCCCTGCCCGGGGAGCCCAGAAGGACAGTTAGCCAATTCCAAGACAGTATTGAATGGAGAACGCAAGGTAAACCCTAGCGTTTTTCCGTCTACAGTCGGGTTCTGAAGTAGATAGTTCAAAAGCATTCGTTTTTCGTAGGGTTCAGAACTTTCAAAGATACTGCCCACTCGACGACTGATAGAAAACACACGGGATACAGTGAGTTTGTAGTCATGGTCGGCTTTTGTATGCTCTTCAGCTTCAAGGTCGAGGCGGTACTGCTGGTCTTTAAACTGTTGCAGCTTTTTGTCGTACTCGTCCTTAGTAATACTCTTGTCGAGCAGAAGGTCCATGAGCGCATCAATGCGATTCTGAACGCGGTCGTATTCTGCACGAATACGTGCAAGCTCTTTTTTGTGGTAAACGACTTCGCTCTCATTGTTTGTTCGAAGCTCGTCCGTAAGGCGTTCCTCTACGTTGGTTGGGATTGCTGCAAAGGCCTCGAATACGTCCATGAGAGGCTTCAGGAGGTCCTTTTCGGGCACATAGATGCGCTTACAAATACGCTTGGCGTTCGTGCACGAGTAATAGATAAAGCGGCCCTTCTTCTTCTCCGGGGTCATTACGCAGCCACAGTTTTTGCAATGTAGTAGGCCTTTGAAAATAAACTCCTCGGATAGCGGCTTCCATGTAGCATTGGAACGCTTACGAGCCACAGCCTGACAGCGCTCATAAAGCTCCAATGTGATGATGCACGGGTAATGATGCGGGTACGTCCCGTATTTCTTTGAACGAGCGACACCGTAATAAAACGGGTCTTTTAGGACTAGGTCGATGTTGCTTCGAGAAAGTACGTTCCCATCTACGCTTCGAAGTCCCAGCTTTGTTATTTCCGTATGTAATGTCGTCAACGAGTAGTTGCCTGATGCGTAGAGTATGAAAATACGCTCTATAAGATGGGCGCGTTCTGGGTCGAGCACGATGTCTTTCTTGCCGTTCACGTCGAGCGAGTTGATGTATCCGATGCGTGGTTTTCCGTTCCAGTCCCCATTTCGGCGCTTCTGCTCGAAGGCACGCTTCACGTTGTCGCTAATAGCATCCGAGTAGTACTTCGCGAGACCCAAGCTCATGCCGAACTGGAACTTCTCGACGGCTGACATGGATGGACCGATTATCTGGCCCTCTGACGTGAAGTGCAGTTCAATCTGGTCGTTGACTGCCATTTCGTACAGAAGCGAGACGCGCTTATCGAAAACGTTTCGCGAAAGACGGTCTACCTTATCGAAGCAGACTGCGAGTTTTATCTTGCTTTCCTGTATATAGCGTACAACTTCATCGAACGTATCACGCTTGGTCTTATATGCGCTTTCATCGAAACTAAACTCTTTGTCTATCTCCAAGCTCTTACGGGAGCAGTACGATTTAAGACGCTCAGCCTGTGCGGGAAGTGAGTTCCCGGCGTCCCTCTGTTCTTCTGTAGATACTCTCGCAACTATAACTGCCTTCATGATTTGGAAGGACGGATTTTACCGAGAAATACATAATAAAAGATTCTGCGAATAGCCTCAAAAAGTAGAGCAACACTAACAATAATTACAGCTGAATATCCCAACATGCTTTGCCAATCACGAGAGGTATAAATGCTTACAATCCTGTAATTAACACTACTAATGGTTGCATGTTCCAAGAATGCATCTTGATTTGCTCGCATGATACTTGCAATAACTTCATCGCTAAGGGAAGAGTATCCATTCGGATATGCTTTACGTGCAATTTCTGCAATATCGCTGTCTGATGCACACAAGAAACGTACCTTATTCTCTGACTCATATGGAATAAAATTGTCATATAAGAAAACGCCTTTGGTGGACAGTGTATTCGAATCTAGTTTCAATCCGTTATTACATTCAACATATGACTTTGAAATGTCGAAAGTAGGTGCCGACTGTACCCACATAATCCATACAGGGATTACAATTACAATAAACAACGTAATGAAGTAAATGACTTTTGTAAGCCGATACCACCATTTTTTGTTTAGCTCTGAGATGGTTTGCATATCTATTTTGCTTTAGCTTTATTCATAAATCGCTCGAACTCTACATGCTCGATGCGAAACACTTTTCCTATTTTATGTGCCTTCAACTTACCCGCGCCGATATAACGGTAAATCGTCATCACATTGAATGAAAGCTTGTCTGCAAGTTCTTGTGCCGTGTAGTACTCTTTCGTATTCTTTGCCATATTATTCTCTTTTATCATAGTTTACTATTATTTACAGGCAATACGCCCGAGTTGATAAGTCGCAAGTGCTTTTTTGACCTGTCCGTACCACTCACGCGGTTGCATCTTATGTAGGTCGGCCGCTATGCCACGAAGGTCTGCTGCGAGCCGATACCATGTACGGTCGTCATTGTGTTTACCGAGAATGGACCGTAGTTCTCGTAAACCATTTTCGTCGCGAGCGAGAAAGAGAAGGCCTGTGAGATATACCGCTGTCTTGCCCTTCGCACCTTTACGGGCAACAAGTATGCGCTTCAAGAGGTCCTTTGGCGTGTATGCGTGCGAGAAGAGTGGAATACTGTGCCCTGCTACCATTGTGTCCCAGTAGTTGTTTACGACTTTCTTGCTTTTGGCCTTCGAGAAGACGTCTCGGAAGGTAGGATTTTCCGCGAAGCCGAGCTGCTTGAAGAGTGAGTTCATCTTTCGTTTCTGGCTCAAGCGCACTTCGAGCCGCAGGATTTCCTTTTCCTTCTTCAACTCTTTGAATAAACTCATCTGGTAGCGGGTCTGGTCTTTATCAATGGCTCGCTTCTTTCCCTTCGCGAGGTCGGCTATTTTGTCGTAGAGCACGAAGGAGTGCGCGATTGTATATAGATACAAGCTCTGTCCATCGTTCATGTAGCGAGCGCGGGTAAGGTCGAACCGCTTGTTCGCATCTACCTTAGCAAGTTCTCCAATTACGTACTGGGACGTATAACCGTCCGTAAGTTCTACATTCTTCGAGTAGTGGACCGCACTGACTGGCGCGTTCCGTAGAACATCGATGGGAAAGGCGACGCCCATCTGCTTCAAGCGGTCGTCGAGCGTTTCCAAAACATTCTCAAAATCGCTATCCTTCAATTCGTCGAGGTTGTTCCTGTAGAGGAGCTTCGGTGCAGAGAACTCGATTTTAATGCCCTGTTGCCAAGCGAGTTTGCCTTGGGCGCGCCGGAACCCTGTGAGGCGGGGGAAATACATCCCACTTTCCTCATCTCTCGTTGAAGGGTTCTTCACGAATTTTTCGTAGGTCTTCGTGCGTGCTTGCAGGTTCCAGCGGTCCACACCTCGACCCGTCAAATCGAGCATCATTGCCTTGTCGCGTGGAAGCATGAGAATGACGGTGTCTATCATGGCAGGTCAGCGCTTTCCTCATAGCGTTCGGGTTGAAGACGACGGTCGATTTTGTAGAGCAAATCAAAGAACCCTACGAAGTTTGTCTTTGCTTCGTAATCGTCAAAAGACTGTAGTAGCAGTTCTTTGGCCCCTGTCTTCGGTTGTAGCTTTGTATCGCTTGGCACTTAACCAAGCTATCTAAAATGTCATACGATGCCCAAGAAAGAAGCGGGATACAGATGAAATGATGTGCGCTACAGTTTTTTTCGCTTCTGCTTTTCCAGCGAGATTACCTTCGAGATATGCCCCATATCGAGCGTCTTATTCGCTCCATATTTCTCTGTAAGAAGTTCCATTATTTCCCGTCTCGGTAGGTTGCGGTTCCCGTATATGAAATCATTTCGTTCCTGCACTTCCGCACTACGCTTCTTCGTCTTACCTATACGAATGCCTTTGAAACCTTTACGGTACTGTTCCTGCATCTGCGCGATAAACACCTCATGTTTTTTGATGAAATCAAGAATGTCTCGCTGTGTTGCGAATGGGCTTATACGTATGGCTAGCGGGAAATGTAGATTATCTGCGTCCTGTATTTCTTTCGAGAACGGTTCTTCAGCCTCGTTTTGTAAGTCGACTAGCATGCAAAGGTCTGCCCCAGCCTCGATTGGGATAAATGGCTCATCGTGGGACATGACGCTCCGTATCACATCACCCCAGTACACGAAGTGCAGACCGTACTTTTTGCATACAGTTTCCAGCTCTCTATCCAGCTTCCGCAGCAGTTCTTTTCTTTCTCCCCAGTTTCCGAGATTGTAAGTAATGCCTTCCTTATACCCACCTTCAGGGTAGCCGTAGCGTTTCCGCAAGTCGCGGATTGTTTCCTGAAAATCCTCTGTCTTTAACAATTCTATAAAATACCGCTCGAGCTTGGCACGGCCTTGCGTACTCGCCCCTCTCTCGAAGGCCTTTTCCCAACGCTTCTCCTCCTCTGGTGTAGTTTGCTCGGAAAAACCAAGCTCCGCGCTATCATCATGTGTAGCCATTGCTTTACTTTAGTTTACAATCCCATATCATACAAACATGCCTAAAAGCCCGCCTAGAGATGTCTTGCAAGCTACATACGATGGTCTTGGAGAAGAGCTGACAAACTGGAGTAATCCTGGAAATAGCGACAAAATAAACATCTCGCTTGGCTTACTTAATGCACAGTCAGCAGACGAAATTGCAACAGCGTTGGATAACCTCAAGCGACAGCTTGTCGGTGTAAGCGAAACTATCACTGTACAAAGTGGAAAAATGATTGCATCGAACGACCGTGCTGAGACGGTTAATACACGCTACGCAAACTGGGCAAGGTGGCTCACGATAGCCCTTATTGCCACGACCCTTGTGGTTGGACTACTTCAAGCGTACGTTATCTGGCGTACAGCATAGAAACTCATATGGTTATGGAGCAGTACAAAAAATATCTTCCGTTTCAAACAGCTATATTGGCAGCCTCAGCGTTGGTCGGTTATTTAATAGTGTTCCTGATTAATTACGGCTACTTGTCCTATTACCATGTTCCGTATGGATTAGTTGAGTTTCCAAGAAGCGATATTTACGCGGGTATCGCGCTAGGTATTATTGCCCCGTCAATGCTGCTTTTGTTTGATTGGATTGGTAAGTTATCCGATAAGGCCATGAGGCTAGTTCTTGGACTCCTTAAATTGAAGCTTCCAACACGAGCAGTACCTGTTAAATCGAGTATGAAGTTGACAACCATTTTCATTATCTATGCTTTAGTTATTGTGGTTTTAAGCTATCTGTTCGGTTTTTACCTTGCTAAATCGCAACGTCTTTTCTATAGCTTCGATACTAAGAGTGGAGAGATGATTGTTATACGAATGTATCCAGACAAAATCCTTGCAAAAAGGGCAGATTCGTTTCCTAACAAGAGGGCCAGTAGCCTCTACGTCTTCCCTTCGGAGCCTGACGCTGACGCTGGCTTAGAACTAAAGCAACTCAGCCTTTAATAAACCATAGCTGGAAGTGAGAACGTTAAAAAGTCCATTTCCTTTTGAATTATTGCCCAATTCAAAGTTCTGAAGTTAGCCTGTTGCGGGAGCCAAATAAAAACGCCCAGCAATGGGTGTTTTTATTTGGCTCCCTGCAAAGAAGCCTGGGAGGCTTCTTTGCAGGGATCGAAAACCTTGTGAGCATTTTCTGAGTCATTGAAGAAAATCCACAAGGTGTACTGCTCCTGTAAGGAGAGATCTCTATTCGCCAACTACCGACACATGCATTATCTCTACAACCCAATCAACAAAAAGATCAGGCAGATCAAAATAATGCTCTCGTTCATTCCACGACTTTTGCATAAACGTAAGTCCTTTTTCTTCAGCCCACACACGCACTTTCTCTATATGCTCAGCCGGGTTTTCAGAAACGAAAGAAATCTGTGAATCTCGCCTGGTCTCATCTTCTAGCTGCTCTCCTTCCACCTCGATAAGCTGAATATCAAAATTAAGTCCCTCTTGGTCGATCATCGCCCACCTCATTCCTTCTGGCTGGTACGATAACTTACATCCCAATAATCCAAACATCTCGATTACCTTCTCGAGACTTCCTGGTCGTATGCGCTTTGCTGTGTGATGTAGGCGAGGATCAGGATTCATAGAGCTATTTTAACGTATCGCTTGATGCTTGTTTCTTGCTTGCAACAAATATCATCTCCTCACTCTGTGGCGTAGCTGGACTTCCATCCCAATCACCATACACAGACTCGACATCGAAGCCTGCGCCCTCGAGTGACTTTGTGAATTCCTCTTGTGATCGGAATATCAATTCATCCGTAGAAATAATTCGTTCCCCAGAGTTTATAAAATGAAAATGCAGTTGGTATCGTACTCGATTGTTCTCAATCCCTAGTAGCTTGTAGTACCAATCAATCGGGCCGTGCGTGGAATCCTCAACTCTTCGAGGAGACTTTTCCGTTGGCCATGTTTGGTATGGCGGAAAGATTGGAGTACGGCTATCGAAGACTATATTACCGCCTGGTGTTAGAGCATTAGCTGCAGCATCTAGCATTTTCTCCCACTCGCTATCTTCTAGAAAGAACTGCGCTACATGACTAGTCAACAGGACCATGTCTGCCTGTAGTCCATCGAACTTCTCATATCCTCCTTCTATCCATTGAACTTTCTCAGCGTCCGGTTTGGTGCGGGCAATATCCGACATCGCACCTGCTGGCTCTATACCAATCATCTGATATCCCTTTCTCGCAAGTTCACAGGTCAAAAGACCAGTGCCACAACCAAGATCAATAATTGTCTTTGGTGCAAGTCTTTCTATTTCGCGTACCCAGAAAACACCATCAGCCCCAAAGGAGTTCATGGCGTCGTATGCGGAAACTAATAGCGGATTAATAAATTGTTGAGAAGTGCTTTCTTCAGACATGCTCAAAGTGTATCAGAGACCTTTATCTCCCAATTAAATACGCAACGGCAACTACTAAAACACAAACAAAGAATAGTATTTTCCACATTTTTTGATCCTGCTTGAATAGCAGGTATAGCAAGTACATTGCAGGAATCAAAAGAACGTAAACATTTTGAAGATATATAAACTCAAGAACAGTAAGAATTATTAAACCCCAAACAAAAGCATACGTCGCCATAACCTGACTCCATGCAGTAGGTATCTTTGCAAGATGATATTGAGTTGAAGCACCTATAATTACACCTGGTATAAACGTGCTCTTAGTTTCTCCGCGTATGACTCGGTAAGAGCCAAGTGGAATAATGGGAAGGAGAAGAAGAATAAACCATTTCGTCGCAACGTAAGAGCCGTCAGATTCTATGTGCCTTTTCCCATACAGCGTTGTGCCAATGCCCATGAAAGAATACATACCGGCAAGTATATCAGTCGGTTAATGACTTTATGTAGGCATGGGGAGAACTATTTCTCCATTATAGCCAGCCGAACTTCATCACACGTTCGGATCTTGACTAATCAGTATTAGTGTGCTATTTATATATTCGGCCCGCTTTGGGTAAGGGAGACTCGCTATGCGAATATGTTTAGGGGCGTAAGCCCACCCACACACGCACCTTTCATCTACATTGGTTTCCCTTTCTGAGAGGTGCGGCAACGCATCTCAACAGAAGGAGGCAACCATGCCTAAGAATCTTCCGATCGACTTTCCTCGCTTCTTCAACGTCGTCCTTCAGTGCAGCCCTCATCAGGGGCAGCGCCAGTTCTGGGCCCCTTTTCTCTATGGTAACAAGACCTACAGGGTGGTGATCCGTTCCCCGCGCGGGAACGCAACCACCTGCAAGACCGGAGAGACATGGGAGGTTCGCCTGGACAACAGCCCTAACGGGCACGTTGTCTTTTGCGAGCTCTGGAAGCAGATCAAGACCGCGTCGGGTAAGCACCCGGCAGTCGAGCAGGCTGAGAAGCATGTTTTCGACAAGTGCGCGGTTGCGCTCAAGGATCGCTTTCGCCACTCATCGTCTTTTGGCGGAGGCGAGCTAAAGAGTCTTGGCCTTTTGGCGGAGGCTCGGGTTGAGGACGATGTGCTCACTTTAGTCTTTGCTGATGCTGCGACGGGTACGTCGACGCGCTTGGCAAGGGGTGGGTCCATTTATAATGCAGAGTCGCGGATCAATCCGTTCGAGATCCAGGTTCCCTTGGCTCGCGCCGAGTGGACTCATGACGATGCTGACGGCTCCTCGCTTTCATGGGCGCTGGACTACAACAGGACCCATGTCTTGATCTTCCTCGATACGTCGTGGGAAGAGGTGGCTCGCTACCTCGACTCCGAAGATGATGAAGATGAGCGCGACGATGACATGTACTACGATGATTCCGATGACTATCGGGAGCGCCAGGAGGAGATCTTCTGGGCTCGAGAAGAAGAACGTGACTACGACTAACTGACTCGCGCAGATCAACGCGAGACGCCCCGGGACCCAATATCCCCGGGGCGTTTCTACTTTCATACTGTCTTTCTTTCTAATATGGCTAATCGAAGACCCTCCATCCATTAAGAGCTTTGCTATAGTTACCGCATGTTTAAAATCACTATCTTGAACACGGTCCTGTATGCCTTCGCCTTTTAAACGGTTTACTATGTCTTTATCTGTATATATGCAAAAAGAATAGTTGGTTTTGAACTTAAGAAGCTTTTATATTACATAACGCTTTTCTGTCTTTTTGGAGTTAGCGGAGAACTGTTGGTTAACACGGTCTGGAAAGTACTCTTTTCTGTACCGCTTTGGCAGTACCATCTTTTTCCTACGCACGGAGGAAGCGTAAGTTACTTTTTCATATTAATTTGGGGAGCACTGGGGTATTACAAATATCTCAATGATTCGGTTATTCACCGATTTGATTCTGGTCAGCACCTGACGCCTGGCTTTGTAATGGGTGCCGAGGCCATTGTCTTAGAAATATTATATAACGGTTTCTTCTTTCTGCTTTTTGGAAGTTATATATTTTATTACTTGCCTGGAGATCTTGGGCCCTTATCTCACCTGTCTTGCCTTGAAGTTATTCCTTGCTACTTTGTCGTGGGTTTTTTTACAAACCAACTTATTCGGCAACAAAATAAGATTGGCTACTCCAATAGTATATTTATCTTGATACTGTTTTATTGGATGGTTATAGCGGCATTGTTCTTGGCGTAGTGGGTTACGCCCGCAACACCTCCACAGAGCCATCCTTCCCCATAGAAATTACCTTAGAAGGATTTCCTTTTCGTTCACCTTTATCAATATAGAAATTGACCTGATTTCCAAAATAGTTTCTTGCTTCCTCTACATTCACAGCAGGCGGCAGTCCTTGTGGATTTGCGCTGGGAGCAATCACTGGACCTGAGACTTCCAGAAAGAATACGAGCCACTCATCTTTAGGGAGACGGAATGCAAGGGTGTTCGTTCCTCTATGCAAATAGCGCAACGCTTCATCGGTGCACGGAAAAATAATACTTACAGGACCTGGCCAATATTCGCCGAGTGCCTTGGAAGAAATTAACTCGTTCGAAATACCAAAAGAATGCAGATCTTCAACCGAGGATATGAGAATAATACAAGGCTTTTCAGGCGCCCTTCCTTTGGCCAGATACACTCGTTCAACAGCTTCTGGCAGGTGTGCAGAAGCCACGAGACCGTAAATCGTGTCTGTGGGCAGAATTCCGATTTCCCCTTCTCCCAGCATCTTTGCTTCGTTCATGTGTCTCGAAATCGTTCAAACATCGCTATCCCTCGTCTTGCTTTTCTCCACCCAAGCGCTTATACAATGACCCGGTAACAAAGAGTCCCAGTATTCCAAGCATCATCAAAACCAAAGGATATTCTTTGAAATAGGTAATTTCCTCTAAGACACCATTAACTCCCTGGAATGTAGCGGCAACGCTGAACGTTAGCACCAATAGGAACAAGAGCGGATATTTACGATAGACAGGGTGAAGATGTTTATACGTTGAGTCATGCATTTCACGTATGGCATGTTCTGCATCTGCAAGTGGGTTGTACTCAGTATTTTTCATATTTAAAGTATAGCGTAGGATTTTATGCGCCTATATAAAAATCGACACCCGCGCAGACGGGTGTCAGTTTACATATCGACGGATAGCATATCGCAATGCGTGGATATCAGACCAGGCGAGTGTTTTATTTGTATGTTGCCCGTCATGGTCTCGAACGAGAATGAATGCAATCTTGTGGCGAATACAGGCTCTGCGCTTCCTGTCTATTCTGCGTTCGGATTGTTGTATGAACTCTTCGAGCCGAACTGGTGTTGGGTGATCGTGTTTGCGAAATAGCTTTACTCCTCTCTGAGTAATTTGCACGGGAATCAAGACCATCGATCCGGGCATTTTTACCCAAAAATCAATACCGCTTGAATCTTCACGATTAGTTGCAGGAACGACATACCCTTTCTTTTTCTTTAGGTTACGCCGACGACGCACGAATCGATATCCGTGGTACATCAATGAATGAACATATACTCGCTCCCGGGTCGGAAGCTTGCGTTGTGTAATCACCTACGCCTCCCGTATGTGCTGCCGTTGTTTATTGTAGGCGGATAGTAGATATCGGGCAACGTTTTCAAAATATAAGGAAAAGACCCCGCACGGGGTCTTTTTCTCGCTCTGATCAAGAGTTACTTACACGCGTTATTTTCAACTACCATCTTTCCACCTGCATCGAAGTAGAAACTTACTGGATTTCCTGAGGCAGATTTCATGTTTACACATGACTTTGAAGCGGTATTGGTAAGATCACCCACGGTAATGGTTGTGGTAGCGGTACTTGTCGCAGCTACCACCTGAAATGGAGAAACTGGATTAGTAATTCCAATTCCTACAAGTCCATTTCCGGTGATGCGCATGCGCTCAAGGCTGTTAGTACCGAGGACAAGCGGCGCTGAATTATCGGTATGGATAATACCGACTGTTGCCTGACCAAACTGGATGTGTCCTAGGCGATTGTTTGGAAAGCCCATAGTCGAGCCCACAGCATGCTCTCCGTAATACTGAAGGAGCGCTGAGTTCGGCATATCATCATAGTTCGAGCCTTCAAGCTCAATAGTAGCCTGGTCGCCACCATAAATTGTTGAATCGCCTCGCACATCAACGTTGGCGCCCGTTGGACCTCCCCAGACGTAGAGTCGGCTATTTATATTCGATGTGCTCGAACCAACCGTAAGGTTTCCGTCAGTGCTTACGTAGAGTGCCGTCTTTTTTGCACTCGCATTATAGAGATCAAAGCTTGCTGCGAATTGGCTGGCGCCACCCGTGCGAAGCTGCCACTCCTGATTAATGAGTGACTTCTTGATAGCGATAGCTGGCATGCTGCCCTGAACGAAAAGACTGCTCGTTGGCGTACCAGAACCAATGCCCACGAGTCCTGTGTCTGCCACCGTAAATGCCGGCGTGCTTGAGCTTACTCCTCCTACAGTAAACGACGTGTTAGCGGAAAAGGTAGCTGCGTGAGCAATAGGCACAATAAGAATAAGCAGCACGACAAGCCCGATTGCGACATTCGAGTATTTTTTCATATATATGCGTAGTTTTCGAACAGTAAGTAATGGAGGTCAAATCTGAAGAGACTGTGCCATTAATTATAAATATCCGCAATGTGGCTCCCCTCTAACGTTAAAGGCGCCCATGATCACATGAGCGCCCCTCCTGGCCATCTATTTTTTGCCTCGGAATTCCTTACCGCTATGCCTGAACCGTTAAAATGGTACCCGTTATGACAACGGTTATCAGTGCCGGTATGAATCCGAAATAGGCGAACCGATAATGGACTTTCGGGCGTTTCTTGCCGTTGTACCGCCACTCAATGAGCACGGTTACTACAATCAGAATCGCCACAGCAATCCAGTGCACGATAAGCAGTGTCGAAATTCGACCCTGCTCAGTCAAGTCATCGCTGCGCAGACAAAGCACGAATGCCAGTAACACGAGAAAGCTCCCGTATATCCACACTCGAAACTTCCGGTGCATCACACGATCATATTCGCTGTCGTATTTCCGACTGAAAATGCCGACACGAATATGAACAGCCAGGAGCGACAAAATGAACAAAGCGTCCAGGATGATACAAAACTTCAAGAACAGGTTCATCTTGCTAACCCTTTATATTGACCCTGCCAGACTATACACTAGAAGCATGCAAATAATAAACGGAGCAAAAGGGCGAACAAAGAATCGAATTCACCTTATATGTATTTCTTTGGTGCCGGTATTCATCCTTCTTTCCGGATATTTTCTCCTGACGCACGCATACGGATATTCCCTGATTTCTCTTCTGGGAATCGTTTTGTGTATGGAAACACGCGTTCGAATGGGATATCGAGGACCTCGTAAGACCGCCTTTGCTATGCATATGGCCTGTAACGCAGCTCTTATCGCTTCACTTATCCTACTTAGCACCCTTCATTTACTCCCGTGGGTGCTTGTGTGGGTCGTACCCATCGCCTATTTCGCATTTCTCGGCATGGTTGTCACGGGCATTGTGTTAATCAAACAGAGCTGGCACCCGGTATACTAGGGAGAACGCAGATTTGCCGCACTCATGGATATCCTTACCCTTTCACGCATACAATTCGGCGGCACCGCTGCCTTTCATATTTTGTGGCCACTTTTGTCCATTGGACTCGGCTTGTATTTATTCGTGCTTGAAGCCATGTGGCTCAAGACAAAAAATGATGCGTATTATCGTCAGCTTCGTTTCTGGGTGAAGATCTTCGTGCTGACGTTCGTTATGGGCACCGCTTCTGGTATTCCGCTTGAGTTTGAATTTGGTACGAACTGGGCGGCATTTTCAAATGCCGCTGGCGATTTCTTTGGAAATATCCTTGGTTTTGAATCCACCGTTGCCTTTGCGCTTGAGGCAGCCTTCTTAGGAATCTTCGCCTTTGGGTGGAAGCGCGTACGCCCAGGAGTTCATTTATTTGCAAATGCGATGGTGGCTTTCGGCGCTACGCTCTCTGCGTTTTGGATCATGGTCGCTAACTCATGGATGCAAATTCCCACGGGTATTACGGTAGAAGGAACTAAGATCATTGTTACGGATTATATGGTTGCCATATTTAATCCGGGCTCGCTCATTAGCTTTGCGCACATGGAGGTGGCAAGTATTGAAACGACACTCTTTTTTATCATGGGTATCTCCGCTGCAGCCATTTTGTTTGCAAAGGATGAAGTGAGAAAGAAATTCTTTTTGCAGTCATTTCGCATTGCACTCGCTATTGCAGTCATCGTCACCCCTCTCCAGCTTTTCTTAGGCGATGTCTCTGGACAGGAAGTGGCAAAGTATCAACCAGAAAAACTAGCAGCGCTTGAAATGCATTGGGATACAAATCCTGCAGGGACAGGTGCAGGATATTCATTGCTAGCGTGGCCTTCTATGGAAGGTGGTCACAACACCTTTGATGTACAGATTCCTAACGGACTCTCGCTCATCACTACGCACTCAATGACCGGTCAGGTGAAGGGATTAAACGAATATCGTCCTGAAGACCGCCCAACTCCTATAAACAGCATCCTTACCTTCTATTCATTCCGCCTCATGGTGCTTTGCGGCATCACTATGTTCCTTCTCATGCTCGCGGGTATGTTGTATTGGAAGAAGGGATGGCTCTCTTCAGAGTCAGTGCAAAACCATCGTGCATTCTGGTGGCTCTGGGTCATCGCTATACCTACAGGATTTGTCGCAACGGAAGCAGGATGGATGGTACGCGAAATAGGACGTCAGCCATGGGTGGTGTATCACCTGCTGCGTACGAGCCAGGGAATTTCTCCAAACCTTTCTGTAGCTCCCGTGTTTACCACCACTATTCTCTTTGGACTGTTCTACTTCGTAGCTATCGCTGGCTTTATTTACTTCACCCATCGCATTGTGCGGAAAGGTCCTGATCTGACGAGTCCGGTGCTCAGATATGTGCCACGCGCCAAGAAAGAGAAATTGGAAACAACGCTATGATACTCGATCTAATTTCACTTATTCATACGTACTTCCAACAGGACTGGCTCCCTGCACTTTGGTTCTTCACGGTTGCCCTTGAGATTGGTCTATACCTTATGCTCGATGGCGCTGACTTAGGCATTGGAATTCTTTCACTCTTCACTCGTACAGAAAATAATCGAGGGATTATGATGCAGGTCATTGGGCCCATCTGGGACGCAAACGAGACCTGGCTTGTTGTGGCCGCAGGAACGCTTTTTGGAGCATTTCCACTCGCGTACGGAATTATTCTAAGCGCACTCTATATTCCGGTGATGATATTGATCTTTGGGCTTATCCTGCGAGCTGTTTCCTTTGAGTTCTATCATTTTGCTAAGCGTAAGCATATCTGGGGACGCCTCTTTGGAATTGGAAGCCTCATGGCTGCGGTGGGTCAGGGATTCCTGGCGGGAGGCTTGGTGTCAGGCATCGTCATCTCTAACGATATGTTCGCAGGAGGTTCGTTTGATTGGGCTACGCCCATCGCCTGCGGCATTACTGTCAGCATCGTCATTGCGTACCTTATTACAGGACGTGCCTACCTTCTGCGACGCATGACCACTTCAGGGGCACTGACACGCCTTATATACCCTTCTGCACTTGCGGTGCTCGCTGTGGCCTTTGGCACGGTTACCATCATTCTTTTGCCGAACATCGTACCTCCGAGCATCACCATATATACAGCAGCAGCGTCTCATAAGACGCTGGTTTTCATGCTGTACGGCATAGGGCCGCTCATCCCTATAATCTTTGCCTACAATATTTATTTGTATCGAGTGTTTAGTGACGAACGTGCAGACGACCGCTACGAAGTGTAATTTAAGTAATTATTGTTGCCCCTCCAGCTTTTGGGCAGCTTCTGGTGTAGTAACAGACTTGCTCATGGTAAGAAGGCGGATGATAGCAAGCGCGACAAGCCAGTATACGATCATGGCAAGGAGCGTTGTCCATTCAAATACGCTTCCTGCGACGCGTGAGGTGCGGAAGACAGCGATGAATGGTTCAGCAAATGGATAGGTTACGGCGTAGATGAAATGAGTAAATCCAGCACCGGTATTCGCGCCAAGCAATTTAAGGATAAAGCGGAATGCTAGTAGAGCCTCAAGAATGCCAAGAATGTACCAAACGATCTGCGTGCCACGATAAAGCGGCTTTGTACTTGATGCTACGTAAGGATCCATGTGATATTCGGTTAGGTAATTAGCTAATACGTACTAGTACAACCCATTACTCATGAAGCGCAGGTGAAGCAATCACAGTCTCCCGTGTTCTTATTGTTGAAACAGAAAGCTCAAGAACAGCATGAATGTGACATCAGCAGCTAGGAGCACTGGCCAAAACTTTCGATACTCATACCCGGTGACCATCAGCGCAGCTAAGATAATGTCATTTGGAATGGGACCGAATGCGCAGAATATAAAAATACCAAGATACACCACGGGGTCAGGAACGCGAATCAACAAACGATTTAGTTTTTCAAGTCGTGGACCAAATTTAGATTCGATAGATTCACGACCCCGCATTACTAGTACATAGAAAATAGAGTCAGAGAGGAAAAGTCCAATCCCACTGGCCAGACCCAAATAAAGAGCGTTCGCTCCCCCGCGAGAGAATTCAATGACGGCCGCGTACGCGGCCGTCCCCGTAAACACAGAAAATCCCGCAACGAGCGAGATGCCGAAGGAAACAATATAGGAATTACTTATTCCAACGCTCTCAACGATGGTGTCAGCGGGTATAAGATAAAAAAGCGCGCTCCAGCACCCGAGGGCGAGCACGACGAGTATCACGGTCTTGTATTGAGCAATCCAGCTTCTCACGTATCTGTATGGTACCAGACGAAGGTGAACTGTAGATGAGTGAGCTAGGAGCCAACTCTAATGGAGTGCACTGGCATCTTCTTTGAAGTGCGTTTGTCACACTTAACACATTTAACAAAAAGACGGAGTTTTTCACCTCCCTCAATCTTCTTATCTACTTTCCAGTCATGAGAACAAACGGCGCGTGAGAGTACGGCGCGGATATTACCCACGCTGAAAACATATTCTCCAATCATGTCGCGTAAAATGTCGTGCTCGTCAAAAGTTAACGGCCTCTCCAAAAGCTCTTCAATGTAGTCATATATACGTTGACGGTAGTGCTTTGGGCGTTGCTTCATGAGATTACTATATGTATTGACGATTATACTCCTACTTTCTTACCCGTATGGAGTTCCGGTGCGCAGGAGGCACAGCGGCAAGGCGTACAGTGCTCTTTTGTATATTCTTTTCCGTAGTCATACGTGATCTCATCTCCCTCTTTAATGTTCTTAGTGGCGAAGATAAAAACACGGGCCTTATGTATGACGGCCTCTGCATTAGGCTTGCATGAGTGATTTATATATCCCGCTTTGTTTATTGCGGGCTTTCCATCAAGTGTTTTCTTCTTCGTTATCTCAAACAGATACTTACTCTTGCTTGAGTATGCCTCCTCTTCTGAAATCTCACGTCCCACGTATTCAATGATGCAGGAATCCTTTGGAATTGAACTGCCTGCGAACATTCCCAGTCCTGCGCTCGAACGCTTAACGAGCAACGTGAAATCTCCCGGCGTGTAGATGCGTCGTGCCATACCAATGTAAATCTATTTCTTTATTTAGCTTCCAATTTGAGCACGACTCATAGGACCAAAGAATCCAGTTGCGGGAAGCTTTGCAGCCTTCTGCCACGCCTTAACCGCGGCGAGCGTTGCAGGACCAAACTGTCCATTAGCCTTTACTTTAAGATATCCTTTCTTAGCTAGAATATTCTGAAGCTTGGTTACGTCTGCTCCTGAAGCGCCATACTTGAGGTCTTTCGTGAATGAGCTGCCTCCGGTGGTGATCGTGGTTGTCGTCTGTGTTACTCCGGTCACCGGTGGCGTAGGGACCGTGGTAACCGTCGTGGTGCTAGTTGTTGGTGGTGTTTGAACAGTACCTGTAAGCGTTACTGAACGCGACGTTACTGGATTGATAACTGGACTCGCTTCAGAAGCAAGGGCGCTCCAAGTGTTTGGATCTTCTCCCCCATCAATCTTAAAGAGCGCGATTCCGGCTACGCCTAGTCTCTTTGCTAACACTGCCTTAGCCTGAATAGCCTGTGCATCGCTCCATGTAACATACGTTACGGGCGCCTGCTTGGTTTGTTGCTTTGAGAATGCAAGAGCTCCTGCCGCTGCAAGGGATCCTGAGGCCGTACCATTTGGGGCAAGGGCTGAGAGGATGGAGTTACTTGGAAGTGCTGACGTTTGATTTGGATCAACGTAGCTGAAGTACATTTCTCCGGCTGAGTTGCGGCTTGGCGTTATGTTCAGCTGCTTTGCAAGATCAATAGCGTACTGCGGATTGAATGACGAAGTCTTTGTGTACGTGAATCCACTGCCATCAATATTAGACATAGCCTGGTATTCACCTCCGTACGTTGCTACTCCAAGGAGCATCTTGCTTGGTGAAATGTCCTGCTTCATATAGTTCACCACCTTCTCTACCCAGGCGGTATCAGCCACAGGCGCGTAGAGTTCGCCACCGTGTGAGTTATTGAGCTGAATATCAGCCGTCTGCTGGTCATACGTCATGATGCGTACGCGGTCACATACTTTATTAACGGTTGGGAGATCGTTTGCGTACTCAATGTTTGCCGGAGGTGTTCCTGAGTAGCGGGCAGAGAGCGGCATGCGGGCCTCGACGGTACAGTCGAGCGTTGCGTGTGTGTTTACGGCATAGAGCGCAGCAGAAAGCTCAGTAAGGAACGCTGAGTATGCGTCACGCGTCTCTGCGGTCTTACCTTCGTAGTCAATGTCGACACCATCAAAACCATACTGCTGAACAGCCTGAACGATGGACTGAATGTGTGCAGCACGCTGGACGGGGTTGCTTAGAACGGCATAAATATTTCCTGTGTCTGACCACATGATGGTAGGCACCACTTTTACGCCTTTGGCGCGTGCTGCCTGGAAGAGGGACTGCCATGCGCTGTTACCGATGTTCGCTGTATCGGCAAGAGTTCCGTCTGTCTTAACACTGTAGCCAAAAGGATTTATCTCCGTTAGCTGAGAGATGTGTGCCTGTGCATCCGCAGTGCCTTTAGCGGTAGCCCAGTACGGTATCCAGCCGGTTATCTCAAGCTGGCCTGATGCTGCGTTAGCAGCTGGTGCAAACGTAGTAAATGTTATAAGAGCGAGCATTACTGCGGCGCTCAGTTTGGAAAGTGAAAGTACAGTTCGTTTCATATAAGGAAAGTATACCTGTTAAGACGCAGCACGTCAGCTTTTCTTTCTACACAATGCTTCATGAACACGCGGTGAGAGAGAAACGCAAAAGAACCCATGCTCTCTAGGAGCCGGGTTCTTTTGTCATAGTACGAATTTAACGCACTGCGAGCTGTGTTGATCCTTCTACCATCTGAGCGAGTTCGGCCTGAGTGGAAGGAATATCCTTCACGCTCATTTTGCCGACCACACGGATGCTGACAGAACCACAGAGTCCGAGTGCACGCCCTGGGTTGATCTGGCGACCGTTGTACGAGACCGTGTTGTCTTGGTCAAGAAGCACGTCCACCGTGTTAGTGATGCGAGGGTTCATGGCGTCCGCAATAACGCGGTATCCAATCTGTGACTCCACCTTCGAGTATCCACAAGAAGGGGTGTCAGCATACACTCGATCAATTTCGATGATCGTACCGAACGGAAGCTTTGAGGCTAGGTCGCCGGAGCGAGCTGCCACAACCTCAGGGTTCGAGAACGCACCGCTCGCAGTCCAAAACGGGTTGTTATCCGTCTGGGCAGGAACAGCATTATAGGCGGTGAGCTTGGTCGTGAGAGGTACTGCTGCCGAAGCAAGAGTAACTTTCGAGGCCGGAAGTTGCGCGACCGGAGTCGTGCTCGCGATTACTACTGGCGTCGTTGCTTGCGCGGTGGCGACGGGAGTAAACACGCTAACCGGCCAAACCATAAGACCCACCAGAACAGGTATTAGGAAAGGCATAAATGCAAAAACGGCTTACCGAGGCTCGCCGTCTTTACTTGGATAGACTAGCATGGCAAGGGGTTCGCTGTCAAGCCTATTCACCCCTTTTTCATGGGTCTGGGGATAATAATATGGCCTACATAGGCCGTATTATGTCAATACAAAACAACACATATTTATCACTTGTCTAGGCCTTCACTAAGGGATCAGGTTCAATATCTTGCCAGGGATGTAAATAACACGGCTTGGTTGTCCGTTCGGCATAGCCTTCTGAACATTGGCATCAGACAGAGCCGCCAGGACCGCTTCCTCTTCGCTGGCGGAGGGTGAAATAGACACTTCTCCTCGTCTCTTACCCGCAACCTGGACTCCAATGATCACCATATCTTCGGATAGGAGCCTTTCATCAAAGGTTGGCCAGTCCTGAGTATGGATGCTGTCTTCGCTCTTAAGTATCTCTGAGTACAGGTGATCAGCAAGGTGTGGAGCGAACGGAGCAAGAAGGCGGAGGAATGTTCCAAAGCCGTCTTTTGATATCTCTGCAGCGTCTTCGAGTGCGTTCACCAAGATCATGAGCGCAGATACTGCGGTATTCAATTTAAAGCGCTCGATGTCCGTACCAATCTTAAGAGCTGCCTTTGCGAGTGCCTTCTGCTCTTCTTCGGTGGCTGGAGTGTCAGATACTTTTGTACGAAGCGCATAACATCGGTCGAGGAATCTGCGCATTGCCTCAATGCCTTCCGGTTTCCAAGGATAGTTTCCAGGTTCGTTATAGGGACCAATGAATGAGAGGTACGTACGAACGGCATCTGCACCAAACTTAGCCACCACTTCATCGGGGTTAATAACATTCCCTTTTGATTTGGACATCTTCTGTCCATCAGGTCCCATGATGAGTCCTCGGTTGAAGCGTTCATAGAACGGCTCTGCTGTGGGAACCAAGGCAAGGTCATACATTGCCTTATAGAAGAAGCGTGAGTACAAAAGATGCATCGTGGTGTGTTCACTTCCACCGGAGTATCGGTTCACCGGAAGCCACTTCTTCATCAGATCAGCGTTTGAGAACTGCGTATCATCATTCGGCGCGAGGTAGCGCATGAAATACCACGATGAGTCCACAAAAGTATCAAGTGTGTCATATTCAGGTGTCCATCCTTCTCCAAAGATACCCGTAACGCGATCTTTGAGTTCCTCACTGGTAGCGAGGGGTGAAACTCCCGACGGAGTGAAGTCCACGTCTTCAGGAAGAAGCCATGGCAAATGTTCGCTTGGAATTAAGTGCGCATTTCCTTCCGGGTCATACACAACAGGAATAGGACATCCCCAGTAACGCTGACGGGATACAAGCCAATCACGGAGACGGAAGTTTATGGTTCGCTCACCACCCGCTGCAGCAACGATGTCCCACATCGCTTCATTTGAATCTCTTCCGGTAAAGTCACCTGAGTTAACGAGTCGGCCGTGCTCTCCTGTTGCAAATCCTCCGCTCTGATAAAAGCGCCAGATTATTTGATCTGAAGGAACGTTCAGCTGGGCGGTAACCTCATCGGCTGTTAGCCATTTAAAATCGTGCTTTGATTTCTCTTCTGCGTCAGTCTCTTCCTTTTCATCACTTTTAAGAGTAAACACAAACGTACGAACGTCAGAATCCCTGTTCACTTCCTTTTGCGCCTGATAGAAATATGCATTTATGGGCAAACCAACTTCCTGCTCAAGTACAATATCCGTGTAGCCAGTTTCTTCTCGAATCTCACGGGCTGCGGCCTCTGCCCAATCTTCCCCTTGGTCAACGCCTCCAATAACAAAGTTCACTGGCTTACGGTCACCCCACGATTCGTCCTTTAAGAACCCAACGAGATACGTGTCATCTGCTGGATTGCGTAGTATCGCATGAATCACATTACGCTTTGTATTTGGCTTTCCTTCTACCGGAGGATTATGCTCATTTATAACCGTCATTGAAACAACGGGCTTGATAGGGAGGTCGAATTTCTTTGCAAACTCAAAGTCACGCTCGTCATGTGCAGGAACGGCCATAACTGCGCCAGTTCCATATGAACCAAGTACATAATCAGCCACGTAAACAGGTATTTCCTCTTTCGTTAGGGGGTGGATAGCCATGATGCCTTCAAGCGCTACGCCGGTCTTTTCCTTATTCTCCATGCGCTCAAGTTCGGTCTTCTTCTTTGTCTCTTCGACATATGCACGAACGGCCGACTCATTTGTTAGCACGTCATGTTCCCCATCAAGCGCAGCGGTTACCCAAGGATGCTCAGGAGCAAGTACTAAATACGTAACGCCAAAGAGCGTATCAGGACGAGTAGTAAATACTGCAAGTTGTGCGGGTTTTCCATCCTCATCACGCCAGTCGTTATCACTTGGATTCTTTTTAAACGAAAGCGTAAACGCGAGCTTTGCACCTTCTGACTTTCCTATCCATTCACGTTGCGCGCTCTTGATTTCTTCCTTCCAAGGAAGTCCTTCGAGATCCGTGAGAAGTCGGTCTGCATACTTGGTTATGGAGAAAAACCACTGCGTAAGAATACGTTCTTCCACCTCATGACCACAGCGTTCGCACTTCCCGTCCACTACCTGCTCATTCGCGAGCACGGTCTGGTCATGCGGACACCACTTCACGGGCGCTTCCTTTCGCTCAGCTAATTCATGCTCATACAAACGTGAGAAGAGCCACTGTGTCCATTTGTAGTATTCAGGCGAACAGGTCACCACCTCTTTACTCCAATCAAACGATCCGCCCATAGTACGCATCTGCGTGCGCATAACATCCATGTTTTCATACGTCCATTTCTTCGGATCGAGTCCGCGCTTTATCGCCGCGTTCTCGGCAGGTAAACCAAAAGCATCAAAACCAATGGGGAACAAAAGATTCTTCCCTTGCATGCGCTTAAAGCGAGCAAAGATGTCCGTAATAGCAAAGGCATACCAATGGCCCACATGAAGGTCACCGGATGGATACGGGAATTCGTTAAGGAGATAATACGGCTCCTTGGACTGATCAGTTAGATCAACTTCGTATATCTTGCCGTCGTCCCATTTCTTCTGGGCCCACGGCTCTATCTCTGAATGATTGTATGATTCTCGTGCCATATGGTGCGAACGTCTAATTCTTAGAGTGCCTGTGACTTAACCGTTGAAGGAGCATTTATCTGAGGATATTTAACCGGGTCAATGAATTTTGTGTAGCACTGTTGACCTTTTTCGTGTGCCCAAGCCTCGTCGCCGAATCCATTAGATGGTGCGTGCACATATGAAATTGCGCTACCCTGCAAATCAAAGCTGGCGCAAATCTCGAAACTAATACGACCATCCTTCACTTTTCCAAGTGCCGTATACGGATATTCTGCACCATTCTCTGGATCAACAGGAATTTGATACCCAATGAGTTCGTCATTCAATACCGCAAGTGACTCCGGGAGCGCCTGCTTAAGCTGCCAGTATGAAAGCACCTGAGACTGGATATTCTGAAGATCCTGGATGCGTTGCTGATCAAAGCGCTCTGCACGCGCATGCGAAGGGGTTCCAATAATGAGAAAACCTCCAATGACCGTCATAATAGCGAGCGCTCCCGTGGCAGCACCCACAAGGTTCACCTTGCGACGATGAAGTGTCCAGTACCCTTTAAGGTCAGCAAGGAAGTGCAATACTACAAGAACAGAAATGAGAAGTACCACCAGAGCCTTAAGAACGAAACGCGTGGTGATGTCTCCCCCAAAGAACGCAGAGAGAAGCGTGATGAGGTCAATCACCGCAGTGGCTGACGCAAGGAAGATGGTAAACACGAGTGCCCAACGACGTACCCAAATGAGTGCCTTACCGGGTTCGCGGACAATGTCTCGGCGAATAGTGAGGAGAACCGCAAGCATGGTTGGAATGAGTACTACGATGGCTGCCATGGCAACACGAATGCCTCCACTGTACGGGTCAGAGGGATATGAAAGCGGATCTGGAAAGGCCAGATCAATGTACTGAAAAATAAGGGTAAAGAATGCGATGATTCCGCCATAAAGGGTGATCACTGCGCCCGTCCACAGAAAGAAGTCCTTCGGTGTGGTCTTAGAAACGCGTGGGTGATGCACTTCTGTGTGGTGTTCCATATAGGCTGGATTATACCATTTTCATGTTAATTCGGATCTCTAATATCTATCTTACTTCGCAAATATGAATATAGTCTCCATATCCAGGCGGGTTCGCATTTGGCCACGTTTTTATCGTTGTAACTTTTCCAAAGCACTTTTCAAGCAATGGAAGTCGCTTTTCATACGATGGTTTGAACTCATGCATCAATACGTCATTTGAAAGAATATCAATCGTCCATGAAATAACACGCTCTGAGCCGCCGTTTGCAATGGTTTCGCGGATATATTCATACCCAAGTTTTGCTGCAGCTTGCTTTCGCTCAGTCTCATCCGAATAGTCGTCCACATAACAATCAGAAATAATCACTAATCCTGCAGGTGATGCCATTGAAGCAATATTTGCTATTGCCTGCTCCTGAAGTTCGTATGGAATATGATGCACCGAGCCCGTGCATACCACTACATCAAATTTCTCTTCTGGTCGCCAAGTTAACACATCACCTTGTTCAAAGTGAACTCCAGAATATGTTTTGTTGCCATGCTCAATATATCGTTCGTCTATATCAACACCGTATAAAGAAAGATCAGGACGTTTCTCCTTTATTTTTCCAAACAAGTATCCTGGTCCACACATAACATCGAGCAGCTTTCCATTCTGCGGTGCGTGTTCGCAAATATATTCAATGACTGTTAGCAGCGAAGTTTTGTAGGGCCAGTATTCAAGGCCTTCTTCGTACGTTTCAGCTTCTGGCAATTCCTTCATGAACGATGGATTTAATATCCTGCTGGGAACGTGTAGGTGCTTGGAATCGAAGTTGGGATTTCAGCATCAGTACCGTACGTGATAACTATTTCCTGATGTGCGGCCAATACAAGGTCACGAGGATCCCCTACATACGGCTTTCCGTTCACAAATACCTTTAGGCTGTTTTTGTCATCATTGCAATAACTTCCAATACAGCTTGCGCTGAAACGCAGTCCCCAAATATCAAAGAATTGCCCAAAGGTGAAGTCTTGGATGACTGGCGACTCAACGTGAATAATTCCCGTCGTATCGTGCACGTGAATTGGTGATATGAATCCCTCAATCTCGTTAATACCAATATGAGAAGGAATTACTTCGCTTTTCCCATGAATATAGATATCAAGATGCTGATGGATGTGGAGTGCCTGACCTTCTTGAGAAAGCGCAGGAAGCTTAATGGCAGCTAGACGGTTGCGAAGATTACCGATCTCCGGCTGCCAAGGAGCATCGTTGCTCTGCATACCGGGAAGTGTGCTTGAGTCGGTAATAGTAAGAGGAGCGGTCTTTGTGCGATTTGCGAAATATATAGTCAACGCAAGAATAACCACAATTACTCCGATCCATATCAATCCTGTCTTTTTGTTGGGCATATGAACTAGTATACAGGCTCCGGCTTAATACAAACTGTTATTAACTATGCAAAAAGACTGCCACATCTCCGTCCTGGAATACGTATGTCTTTCCTTCTGTACGAATGTCCCCTTTATCACGTGCAGCGCTCCATGAGCCGTCAGCAATGAGCTTGTCGCAACCCACCACTTCAGCCCGGATGAATTTATCTTTGAAATCGTTATGAATGGCCGCGCCGGCTTCCGGCGCGGTGGCTCCTTCAGGGATTGTCCACGCACGCGTCTCTTTTGGTCCTGTCGTAAAGAAGGTAATAAGTCCCAGAGTTTCGTATGCGCCGCGGATGAGCTCTGTTAGGCCATTTATTTCCACGCCAAGCTCCTCGCGGAACATCGCCTGATCCTCGTCTGACACGTCGTTAAGCTCGCGTTCAGTTCCAGCATCCACGTGCACATACTTTGAACCCATTGATTCAATGAGCGCATGGGCTTTCTCACGACGCTCATCATCAACCGTTGAACCTGACTTTCCGTTTAAGGAATAGAGGATCGGTTTAAGGGTAAGAAGGTTAAGTGACTTGATAAGCAAAAGCTCCTCCGGACTAAGTCCAGCCGTTCGTGCCAACTTCCCTTCAGCAAATACGGTCTCAATCTTCGCAAGTGCAGCGTCTTCAGCTACAGCCTCCTTAAGATTCTGCTTCACATCGCGAACCAACTTCTCACGACGCTTCTGTACGGACTGTGCATCCGCCAAAATAAGCTCGAGGTTAATTACTTCGATGTCTCGTACAGGATCAACATCGCCGTGCACGTGCGTAATATCAGCATCTTCGAAGAAACGAACCATATGAAGAATGGCGTCGGTCTCACGAATGTTGGTGAGGAATTGATTTCCGAGGCCTTCACCTTCAGAGGCTCCTTTCACGAGGCCAGCAATGTCCACGAACTCAATGACCGCGGGAATGGTCTTCTCAGACTTTGAAAGTGCTGCAAGCTGATCCAGGCGCTCATCAGGCACCGTCACAATACCCACCGATGGATCAATGGTCGCAAATGGATAATTAGCAACCAGCACGTCTGCACGCGTAAGGGCATTAAAAAGCGTCGATTTACCGACGTTTGGGAGTCCGACAATTCCTATCTTTAGCATATATAGACTTTACCTTAATACGTACAGAAAAGGAAAAGAGCCTTGCTGTGGCAAGACTCTTTCCAGACTTCAAACTTACGCTGCTTCGTCGTACTTCCCCCAGTTCGCCTCAGCGTTCACACCAGGCGGAATCTTATCAAGTTCATCTAGTGTAGGACCTCCTGTTCGTGGAGTGAGACTACGGTATGCATCAAGATGCATAACTTCATTTATTTCTCCTTTAAGCTTCTTTTCCTCCGCTTCAGTTCTCTCACGCAATGGAGTTCCCATTGAATCAACGCGTACTTTCGGTTTGTCATTATTGAAGCCTTCCATATTTTATTGCTTTAGATAGTCAATATTAATAAGCACCATTTACCTTAACTGAGGTATCTCCCGTCTGAACAGAAACATAGCCATCGCGAACAACTACACTTGCATCATTTGAAAGCACTTCTGCCACCGAGTGAGATACGCGTACCTGATCTGTTGAAGAGAACGCTCCGTTCGATACTACAATCTGATTACCTGCTTTCGCTGAGGTGAATTGCTGAGCCACAGAAGCTTTAAGACTTGCCGTATCCTTCGTTGCGAGGAAGCTGTACCACGGAAGCATCACCGATACATTTCCGTTAGCATCAACGCTCACGCGTGCGTTTAGGTGCATTGGAATAAAGCCAAAAAGCTTTGCTTGCTGAACATACGCCACTTCAACCTTTTGCGAATTTGTTGAAGCACTCACAATGCTTGGACTCGTACTTACAAGAAGAGTGTTGTATGCGTCTACGTCGCTTTGATCTTTTATGTATAGTGAGGGATCTCCTGAAAGCGAAACAATAGTTTTTGCACTGCCAGAATCAATTCCACTTGAAACAACGGTATGCAGTGTTTGCCCGTTAGAACCAAGCGTTACCGTATTACCTGTGGTGCTTTTGATTATGACGCCTGGAGCGTGTACCATCACGTTCGTATTTCCAGACGCATTTCCACCTTTACTGGTTACGCCTGTCGTTACATTCACACCTCCTGTATGAATATCAACGCCTGTGTCCGTTACGGTACCAACCCCTTCAACGCTTACATTTGTTGAGTTGTCTCCAGCGTGCACTGAAACGCCAGGCACGTTCACATCTACGTTGTATCCTTGCGCTAATGCGCTTTGAGCGATACCGGTAAGTGCAAATGCCGCACCAAGGGATAAGGTTGCTGTCCTAAGAATGTTCATGAAATTATTGTGCTGTTAGCTGTATATCTATAGCCTAGCACCTATTTGCGGGCGTCAAATTGGATTTGGGGAAAGTATAAAAAGGAAAGGGCTCGTCATGTTGCTTGCGCAAATGACGAGCCCTGAGCATAACCCAAAAGCGGGTTTGCTCCAACTGCAGGATTACCACAAAGCCCTGAGGCAAATGCGAGAAATCGCTGGCAGTATCAAGAGGTGAATTCGTCCCGTTATTTTTCGGGGACGAAACAGAGCTCCACACAAAGGGATATCCGAACTAAGGAATTAACCGAAACCGGATATCTGACCGTACCCTATCACCCACGGGAACCGTGGACGCGTATTGGAGGGCAACCACTTTCGCGCGTTTGTAATCTACCCCACTACCAAAATTCTGTCAAGCCCCCTTCCGCGCGAGCTTTGAAATAGTGTGCATCCAAGCTGTCTTCTTCGCCTCTGGCATGTTTTCTGCATGACCAATTTCCGTAATGCGTACTTTGTATCCAGCAAATCCAAGGAGCGCACGTCCAATCTCATTCTTAAAATCACCGAAGAGAACTCGCTCAATCATTGGCCAATTCTTTGAAGTGATGATTACGCGAGCAGTCTTTCCTGCAAGGAGTCTGTCCCAACCCATACCGTCTTTATGAAAATGAAAGGCAAAACCGGGAATGAACATACGGTCCCACATACCTTTAAGAAGTGCCGGCATACCGGCCCACCAAAGCGGATAGATAAGAACAAAATGATCTGCCCACTTCATATCTTCCTGCACCTTTAACAAGTCCGGCTCGAGAGCTTGAATGACTTTGTATCCTTTGTGGAGTATTGGATCGAACTGAAGATCACCGAGGTTCGCGCGGCGCACCTCATGTCCTGCAGCTACGGCTTCTGCAGCGTATGACGTAGCGATGTCATTACCAAGCGTGCCCTCAGAGTCAGGGTTTCCCATTAGGATGTAGATTTTTGACATGAGAGTAGTGTACCAGGTTGGTTAACCCTATTTCCCCATTAATCCCGAAAGCTCCGAGCGATATTTTTTCATCACCTCCATAGTGGCTTTCATCTGAGGCTCGCCGCCTTTCGTGCGCTTTTCTACCTCTTCCCCAATCTTTTTAAAGAGTTCAGGATCCTTCTGCACAAGCGCCATTATCTGCTCGCGCTGCGCCTCTGGCACATCCTTCATCTTCCACTTCATTGCCTGTGCTAACAGAAAGTTTTGTATACCCATATGTGAATAGTATATCAAATTACCCTTTTCAATCCAGGTGGTTTTGACAAAAAAACGAAGTGCTTCATACTGCAGTTCTCCTAAAACCGGAGACGTGAAATGTTCGAAATACCGAAAGACGTAGAAAAACTGAATTTGACCTTTACGTTCCTTACTGGCGGAGACCGTCCAGATATCGTTGGGCCGCCAGAGACATTTGCTGCCAGTAAAGGTTCACCTCTTTCTGCGATAATGCTACGGAATAGAATCGCAGGCGCGAAAAAAAATGAGAAAGAACCTACGCCCGTGCAGCAAATACCACTTGTCGGCGAACGGGGTTCTAAGCGCACCTCAACAGCATCGCTTTCTTCGTTACTGCGTGATCGCGCATTCGCCTTGGTGGGTTTGCGGCATGCTTTTGAAGAGAAGGCCAATGGTATGGTCTTACATCGGTGCCAATTTTCGTTTATCCATGAAGGAGGAACAGAAGGGGTAAACGAGCGTAAACGCTGGGATGAGCTCGAACGATTGACTGAACGTCTTTCGTGGCGATGGGACTACATTAAACGCCCGACTTCCGAGTGGCATCGGTTTTTCTTCACCAAGCCAGGTAACGGCTGATATGGCAAAGGGTCATCGCGCATCAGCGCGATGACCCTTCATCAATTACTGACACGATGCCTATAGAATAACCGTCGCTTGGTTATTGGAAACCTCCAGGATGCCTGTGGTGTGAAGTTCGAACTCAGTCTTAGTTCCATCTTCAGCCTCAACACGAATCTTTCCTTCCTTAAGCGGAGAAACAAACGCTTCGTGATTTGCCATGACCGTCAAAACTCCTTCAGCTCCAGGAACAATAACTGACACCGCTTCTCCGTCGAAGAGATTCTCTCCTACTTTTGCAATGGTGAGATGAAAGGTTTTTGCCATGGATAAGATGTATTGCCGACTGACTAACCAGTTACCTGATCGATTGAACCCTTCATATAGAAGGCGCTTTCTGGCTTGTCGTCGTGCTTTCCTTCTACAATTTCCTTGAAGCCACGAACCGTCTCTTCACGTGTTACGTATGCACCAGGAGTTCCGGTGAATACTTCACCCACGAAGAATGGCTGTGAAAGGAAACGCTGGATCTTGCGAGCGCGGTTAACCACCGTCTTATCCTCGTCAGAAAGTTCATCCATACCAAGGATGGCAATGATGTCCTGAAGATCTTTGTAGCGCTGAAGAACCTGTTTAACCTGGTTCGCAACATTGTAGTGCTCTTCACCCACGATTTCTGGCGTAAGCGCAGAAGATGATGAGGCAAGAGGATCAATAGCAGGATAAATACCGAGAGATGCGAGCTGACGTGAAAGTGACACCGTACCGTCCAAATGGGCGAAGGTCGTAGCTGGCGCTGGGTCGGTGAAGTCGTCGGCTGGTACGTATACGGCCTGCACAGAGGTGATTGAACCGTTCTTAGTGGACGTAATACGCTCCTGAAGAACACCCATTTCCTCTGCCAGGGTTGGCTGGTATCCCACAGCAGAAGGAACGCGTCCTAGGAGTGAAGATACTTCAGCACCGGCCTGAATGAATCGGAACACGTTATCCATGAAGAAGAGCACGTCCTTTCCTGACTGGTCACGGAAGTATTCAGCCTGAGTAAGACCGGTAAGCGCAACGCGAGCACGAGCTCCTGGAGTCTCGTTCATCTGTCCAAAGACCATGGCTGTCTGAGGAAGCACCCCTGACTCTGCCATTTCGTGGTACAGGTCGTTACCTTCACGCACACGTTCTCCCACACCGGCAAACACTGAGTACCCTCCGTGGTTTGATGCCACGTTATGGATGAGCTCCTGAATGGTCACGGTCTTTCCCACACCGGCACCTCCGAAGAGACCAACTTTTCCTCCCTTAATAAAGGGAATGATGAGGTCGATAGCTTTGATACCCGTTTCAAAGATTTCAGCCTTCGTAGTCTGCTCTGCGAACGTTGGCGGCTGGCGGTGGATTGGAAGCGTCGGTGTACCTTCCGCAACCGGCCCTTTTCCGTCGATGGTCTCGCCGAGCACGTTGAAGATACGTCCAAGAGACGCCTCTCCCACCGGAACGGAGATTGGCGCGCCTGTTGCCGTAACGACTTCGCCGCGTGAAAGTCCTGCCGTGTCAGACATGGCGATGGTACGAACACGATCAAGGCCAAGGTGTGACGCCACCTCAAGCACAATGCGCTTGTGTTCGCCGTTTCCCTCTACTGAAAGCGCTTCGCGAATAGCTGGGCGGGTATCAGGAAAGTGCACGTCTACGATTGGGCCGATAATCTCTGTAATTTTTCCGGTGTTCATAAGAATAAGTTATTTAACTACTTTTTACGGTTGCTAACCAGCACCAGTACCACTCCAATAATAAAGAGCCCAGCAAGTTCGATCTGACCGGTCTGGCTCGCGAACGAGGCATGGTATACGCTCCCAATTTCAATACCAAGTGCGAGAGTAATAATAGCGAGTGCTACCTGCTTGTTTGATTTCATAAATAAATATTACGTTGCCAATGCTTCGCGTCCGCTAATAATCTCCGACACTTCGCGGGTGATGGCCGCCTGACGAAGTTTGTTGTACAGACGGGTGAATTCACGAGTGCGCTCCTTTGATTTGTCAGAGGCGTTCTTCATGGCCACCATGCGAGCTGAATGCTCTGAGGCCTTTGCTTCAAGAAGCATAAAGTAGAGCGAAACAGCCACAAGGCGAGGAATAAGAAGCGTAAGAACTTCTTCCGCTGAAGGCTCGATGCTGTAGGCATCAGGCGCTTCAAGCGAAATCTCATTACTCCACTTTCCACGGGCAGGACGAATATGCTCTACGATTTCACTTACGGTCTCAACAGAAAGTGGAAGAAGGGTGCGAACGGTTGGCACTTGTTCGAAGGTTGATCGGAAGTCACTGTATGCAGCAAGCACTTCGTCATACTCACTACTCAAGAAGCCATTTGAAAGCTGCTGTGAAAGCTCATCCATCGTATTGAGCGGGATGTTGTCCTCACGATTCTCTTTCGACATAACTACGTTATACCCACGATTGCTGAAGAAGTCCTGGCCTTTCTTTCCGAACGCAAAGATCTGAATAGAATCTAGAGGACGTCCTTCAAGTGCTTTCTGTGCGGCGCGAGTAACGCTTGAGTTAAGTGCACCGGCGAGTCCGCGGTCACTCGTGATGACCACGATGGCGGTCTTCTTTACCTCGCGCTTCTGCGTAAGAGGATGTGACTTTGCTTCGTTACTTCCTGAAAGACGAGCAAGGATAGAAAGAGCAGCACGAGCATACGCACGCCCTTGGAAGGCAGCCTGCTGCGTCTTACGCATCTTTGCTGCAGACACAGCCTCCATGGCACGGGTAACCGTGTTCATGCGCTGTGTCGCGAGAATCTTTGCTTTGATGTCTTTAAGTGCCATGTCGTTTTAGGTGCCAGTGCAAATTATGCAGCTCGTTCGGTGAACTTAGTGAGTGCGTCGCGAAGAACTTTCTCTGTATCTTCGCCAATATCCTTCGTTGAGCGGATGAGCTCAAGAGCTTCCTTTCCTTCACGCTCCAAGAATTCCTGGAGCTTCTGCTGCGCTGCGCGAGTGTTCTCAGGTGCGAAGGCATCAAAGAAGCCGTTGATGGCTGCGAAAATGACCGCTACTTCAATTTCAAATGGAAGCGGCTTGCCCTGCACCTGTGTAAGAACCTCTGTCATACGGCGGCCAGAGTCAATCTGTGCCTTCGTATCTGCATCAAGATCTGACGCAAACTGCATGAAGGCTTCGAGTTCGCGGAACTGCGCAAGGGTAAGCTTGATCTTTCCTGACACTTTCTTCATTGCCTTTGTCTGTGCAGAAGATCCCACACGAGACACGGAAATACCCACATCAATGGCAGGACGAAGTCCCTTGTTGAAGAGGTCAGCCTGAAGATAAATTTGTCCGTCCGTGATTGAAATCACGTTCGTTGGAATGTACGCAGACACGTCACCTTCCTGCGTTTCAATGATTGGAAGTGCGGTCAAAGAACCTCCTCCCTTTTCCTTTGAAAGCTTTGCGGCACGCTCAAGAAGGCGTGAGTGAAGGTAGAAAATATCTCCCGGATACGCTTCGCGTCCTGGTGGTCGGCGAAGAAGAAGTGACATCTGGCGATACGCAACGGCCTGCTTTGAAAGGTCGTCATATACCACAAGCGCATCACGTCCGGCGTCCATGAAGAATTCTCCGATGGTTGCTCCAGCAAATGGTGCGAGGAACTGGAAGGCTGCTGGTGAAGAAGCCGGAGCAGTAACCACAATCGTGTAGTCCATTGCTCCAGCTGCCGTAAGTTCAGCCACGATACGCGCGGTCTTTGATTCCTTCTGACCGATGGCCACATAGATACAAATAGGACGAGTCTCCGCTGGCTCTGACTTCTGGTTAAGGATGGTGTCGATAGCGATAGCCGTCTTTCCCGTACCGCGGTCACCAATGATGAGCTCGCGCTGACCGCGACCAATTGGAATCATGGCGTCAACGGCCTTCACTCCCGTGTGAAGAGGAACGTTAACGGGAGAACGGTCAATAACACCGTATGCTTCGCGCTCAATAGGCATGAGTGTGGTGCCGGCAAGAGGACCCTTATCATCAACGGGCTCGCCGAGTGGGTTAAGCACGCGACCAACCAATGATTCGCCTACGGGGATGGATAGGAGGCGATTAAGGCGGCGCACCTGCATTCCTTCGAACACATCACTTGCCTCTCCGAGGATAACGGCACGCACACCGTCCTCTTCGAGGTTAAGCACCAAGCCGTACACGGACTTTGCATCCTTGAGCGCATCCTCAAGACTTCGATCAAACGTTGGATCGAAGAGCACCATTTCAGACATAACCGCACCTTCAAGACCGTCGATTTCCGCAATACCGTCACCGGTCTCGCGTACAATACCAACGCTTTCGTCTACTCCTGCTGGCGTGAAGCCTGCAATTTGTTCCTCGATTCGTTTAATGATGCTTTCCATACGTGTGTGCGGTTAATAATGTACAGCGCGAGTTACGCGTGTGCAGTGATGCGCTTATAAAGGTCTAACAGAGCTCGTTTTCCGGAGCGGTCGATGATGCGGCTACCGGTGCGAGCGCGCCAACCAGAAACAAGGTCTTTGTTTACCGTTGCGTTCGCGTTGATACCTAGTTCTTTTGCTTCTTTCGTTGCCTCTGAAATCTCTGACTCACTGGCTACCTCAAGGCTTTCCATAAGTGTTCCAGCACGTGCATCAATGCGCTTAAGTTCAAGGAGAATACGCGGCAAAAGCTTCATGCGACCCGTCTCACGCAAATGCGCGATCAAGGTATCAACAAGTTTCTTTGAATCAGCTCCTTCTTTAGAAGCTAGTTCGTAGAGTGCTTTTGCGTATGTTTTTTCCATGAGTGTAGTGCTGACTATGCTTTACGCATTGCCTTTTCTGCTGCCATGATTGCAAGGCGAGCAATTTCCTTCTCACTTTCGCGAAGAACACGTTCGTGTTCTTCTTTTGCACGTGCCTCTGCATCCTTTTCAATGCCTTCAGCGCGAGCCTGAGCGTCTTTAACGAGGCGGTCACGTTCCGTGCCTGCTTCGTCACGAGCGCGAGCGACGATTCCTTCTGCTTCCGTTTCAGCACCGCGCGTAATGACGCTGGCTGTTTCGCCTGCATCCTTAAGCGCAGCTTCTGCTTCGCGCGCGTCTTCGACGCCCTTTGCGACCACTTTTCGACGCTCATCAAGCGTCTTCATGACCGGACGGTACAAGAAGTACCAAAGAACGGTGAAGAGCACGGCGAAGTTCACCAACTGAGCGATCAGAAGGTGCGTTTGAATGCCGAAGGCGTCGAGTAGTGCTCCCATAGCGAAGAATAATTACGTGCTAAGCAGCGACGAAGCGAATAATGAAGGAAACAACGAGTGCGAGAATACCGAGAGCTTCGGCGAACACGATAGCGAGAATCATGTTAGAAACGATCTTTCCAGAGGCTTCTGGGTTACGACCGATAGCTTCCATAGCTCCGCGACCGATCATACCGATACCAATAGCTGGTCCGAGAACACCAAGTCCTGCGGCGATAGCCATAGCGATGAGCTGTGCTGATGCGTGATCCATAAAATTATTGTAATTGAGTTATTAATGCTCCATCCCGGAGCCGCACGGAAAGACGCGCTAATGCGCTTCCTCCCCGTGTGGTTCCATGATGCCAAGCTTGATAAAGAACAGCGTCAACATCGCGAAGACGACTGCCTGAATAAATCCAACGAACACTTCGAACATTTCCAGCGGCACTGGCAGGAAATAGGAAACGAAGAATCCCGCCACCACAATCATCACTTCGCCGGCAAAGATATTTCCGAAAAGACGGAATGAGAACGAAATGATGCGTCCGAGGTTCGAAAGTAATTCGATGAGTCCCACGACGAAATTGATTGGTGAACTAAAATTAACGTACTTTTTTCCATATTTCCAGAACCCTAAGACCACGATGCCGGTGATCTCAATCGTAAAGAATGAAATAAAGGCAAGCGCAAGCGTAAAGTTAAGGTCAGCACCTGGTGCACGGAAGAGAGGAATGAATCCTTCTGGTGCGTGGAAGCCCACTGATCCGATGCCTGGAATGAATGCCAGCTCATTTCCCACCAACACAAGCAAGAAGATGGTCATGATGAGCGGAAAGAACTTTCGAGCGTAATGTTCGCTCTCAAGCGTTTCTGTCATGTAGTTCAAAACCCCTTCAAAAAGCCATTCGATTCCCACCTGGAGCTTTCCAGGAATGAGTGCGATCTTACGACGGAAGTAAAACGTGAACCCAATAAGGATAATCATCACGAGCCAGGTCATGAGAAGACTGTTCGTGAGGGTAAGGCCAAAAAGCGAGCCGACCTGTTCAGCCTTAAGTACAACACTAATACCCGTGTTTGAATCCATAAAAAAGCACGGCGCACCGCCGTAATAGACATATTATAGCGTACCGGAAGAACTAATGAAAGCGTGGATAATGACCGCCGTTGCCGTGGTATAACGGGTAGATGAAAAGTGAAAACGGTACCGTATGGCAGCAACAAGTGCTGCCAATTGTCTTAACGCTTGTTGTCTGCGCTGCGCTCATAGGACTGGTCTATCTTCAGATTTCGTTACTTAACCGATTCAGTACCGAAGACATTTCACTGCGCGTCACCATTGCCGACATTCTCATTGGTATGACGGTGTATTTGAAAACGTCCATCGACTTTGCGCTATTCATTGGAAACTTGATGCATACAAACGGTGGGTGGAAGAACCGCATAAGTATTGAATTGGGTACCGCCTTAGGAAATGCTTTGGGCACGATGGCAGTGCTGGCTCTTTGGACGTTTTTCCGTGAAATCGACTGGCTTTTGGCCATTATGATTGTGCTCGCCGCGCTCGTCCTCTTTAAGCTCGCAGAATCAGGTCTTGATCACGCGAAACATACTGACCGTCAGTATCCTGCCTTTTTTAGGTACGCCGTGAAGGTTGTGGAAATATTCTTGCACCACGTAAACTGGTTCACTGCGCCTATATTGCGATACATCCTGCCAGAAATATCCATGAACGCCGGTAAGCGCAACGGATTCTGGGCATTATTCGCCTTTGCGGTTGTCGTTCCGTTCATGCTAGGTCTCGACGACTTTGCGGGATATGTACCGCTCTTTTCGCTCGTAAATGTATTGGGCTTTAGTATTGGAGCCTTCATTGCGCACGCATTCCTCAATATTCTTTTGTATATTTCTCCACAGAAAACAATTCAGGCAGTAAAAAACCCTCTCATTTCGTTTATAGGGAGCATTGCCTTCGTGGGACTAGGTGCGTGGGGCATCTTTGAGGCACTTCACCTCCTCTTTAGGTTCTAACAGTAAAATAGCGGGATAGTAAGAAATAGCACTTCGCAAAAGCGAAGTGCTATTTCTTTTTCTTCAATCCCTCAAGGTCATCTAGGATCTGACGCACGTGCGAAGTGAGCTGTTCAAGTGTTACCGCCTGCTCCTTATCACGCTTCTCTTCCTCCTCATCTTCTTCGGTCATTTCTTCGATCTCTTCACCAAGCTCTTCAAGATCTTCCTGCATTTCACCCACATCTTCAGTAATCTCCTCAATATCTTCCTGGATTTCGTCCAGATCTTCACCAAGCTCTTCAACGTCTTCTTGAATCTCATCAATATCCTCTTCAACTTCACGGAGACTTTGAGTGTTTTCGTTCACTGTCATCTGAATAAAGATAGCCAGGTAAATGGCTTCAAGGGAGAGCGCCGTGGTGAGTACCAGGAGCATCGTACTGAAATCCAAAAGCCCCACGAGCACAATAGCGAAACTAGATACGAACACTATTGTGTGCACGATCAAAGAGGTGGTTGAACCAATGCCCTTCGTAATGCGCTCAGTGACGGTGGGGGTCTGCGGACGATTCTTCATGTATTGAACGTAGCTCGCTCGCGCAGGCTTGTCCACTTATTTCATTGCGCAGATTATTGATGCGTCCTAGTTGTTAAAAAGCACGGTTCCCATACCTTTACAAAATAGCTACAATATATGGAATGAATTCGCCTCGGTTAACTTCAAGCCTCATGCCGAAGCCTCGCAGCTCTCGGCCAGGGTCAGCGCGCCCTAAGCGCAAGTTCCCTTTTGTACCGATCATCATATGTATAGTCATTCTTGGAGCTGCAATCTTTTCTTTGCCTCTAATTCTGGCAGTGGACGTTCAGCTGGCAAACAAAGCATCTGGTACCGGAGTTCCCTTTACCGTAACGGTTAATCCAGCACTTAAGACCATTCACACAGATCCTCAGGTAGAGGCATTGCTGGCGACTCCTCCCACTCAGCTCCCTGCAGCCGCAGGCTTCCTTACAAAATTGTTCCAATACGCTGCACTTAAGGTCGCTTCGCTCCCGATATATCAGCAACTTGCCGCAGCTGCCGGGGCGCCGAGTCTTTTCGTATCCGTTTCTGCAGGCACTCGTCAGGAACAAGTTGCACAGTCTTTTGGTACTCAGCTAGGGTGGAGTGCAAAACAACGCACACAGTTCATTACAGAATCAAAAGCGCTTGAGCCTGATCTTCCTCAAGGCAGCACCGTACCTGGTATTTATTTCGCAAGCATTAGTGATCCGAAAGATGTTGCCACACTCGTACATGACCGTTTCGATTCTGAAATTCTTTCGCGATACAGCAGCAGCACCGAAGCACAGGTTCCTTTAAGCGACGCCATGACCATTGCATCTCTCATCCAGCGCGAAGCAGGCAGCTGGGATGATATGCGCATGATCTCCGGTATTATCTGGAATCGTTTGTTCATTGGGATGAAGCTTCAGGTGGATGCAACGCTTCAATACGCAGAAGCGAGCAAGGCTTCCGGAACAACGGGGTGGTGGCCTTCTGTTGAGCCAAAGGATAAATATATTAAGTCCGCATACAACACGTACCAGAATGCCGGTCTTCCTCCTGCACCAATTGCGAATCCATCCATCGCGGCGGTGGTTGCTGCACTAAATCCGAAAAAGACTGACTGTCTCTTCTATTTCCACGATTCCCATAGCGTATTCCATTGTTCAAAGACGTACGCGGAACACGTGGCACTTTTGAAGAAGTATTACGGTCAGGGTAAATAGGCTTCAGACAAATAAAACGAATCTCCTCACGGGGGAGGAGATCCAGGTGGCGGGAGTTTAAGCCCGCTGAATTCAGCGCATGCTGTCCAGCACCTTAGCCAAACAGTCTGGGCATGTGGCGGTTAAACGACCTCCCGAACTGTGGCCTTTAGGCCAGGTTTTTGAATTTTCTCTCAGGAGTCCGCACAGCGTTATGAGGCCATTGTCCGCTGTTCTTGATCCTCGCAGGATATGAATGAGCGGTTTTGGGCCCACGTGTGGTTCCTCTCAAGAAGGATGACAGAACCTTTGCAGAGTACGCCTAGTAGCCGCGCCTTACAAGAAAGATACGCATTCTTGACAAAAGTTAGTTCACGGGGCATGCTAATTTCGTGAACTAACGGATGATCGTTGATTTCTCCAGGAGTGAAAGGCCTGCTCATGTTCAAGCACATTCTCACAGTCCTCGCCTACCTGCTGATCGCAGGCACGACCTACATCTGGCTGGTCCGGTTCGAGGCAATGCCTGCGGACTGGGACCACCTTATCAGGACCGTGTCCATTCTGATGATCAGCATGCATGTGATGAAGTTCGATGGACGCAACGCGCTGACAATCATCGCCGCGCTCGCGTCCTACTTCACGGCTTGGTGGCTGACCTCTACCCATGGCAGCGATTCGCTCATCTGGGTCTTTACCCTCGCAGCGTTTTCACTGCTCGTCATCGCCATCGCGCGGTGGCTGCCGGCGCCTCGAGAAACCTTTGAGCCGGCGGAGAGATAGCCCACGACCCGTTCGACAGAAAGCCCGTCTCGGCTTTCGTCGAACGGGTCTTTCTGTAAAAGCTGACCTATCAGGCGCAGAGATTACAAGGATTATTGAAGAGGGCCAAATCCCTCGCTCTGGAGACGAGCACTTTCAAGCGCTTTGAACTTTTCATGGAATGCTCCGGGAATCCTTCTATACACCGACAGAACGGCATCCATCTTGCTTGAGGTATCTATTGTTCCTGAACCAATAGTGTTATCGAAAAACTCCTGTGCAAGTGCTTCCTGTGCTGATGGATCAAGACTAAGAATTTGATCACGAATTTCGAATCCCTTACCGCCGTCCCACTTTCCTTCTACAAGTCCCTCCATAAGAGCGTTGCTCAACTCTGGATGCGCTTCAGATTTCTGTTCGTTATTGAGTGGTATTGGTTCTCCTTGTTCAGCTGAATTTCCCGCTAATCTTTTCTTTACTTCGAGCTGCGCTGCGGTTGTCTGTACTGCAGCTTTTACACCTTCTAGGTAGCGAATCTGAGTCGCAAAAGCATTTTGTGTTTCCTGCGCAGCGTTTGCCTTGTTCCAGCCAGTTGTTGGATCATTTTCTCCATCTTCTGAAATTCGTTCGAATACTTTCTTTGCGTCTTCAAGACCGTCAGGAATACTTTCTTTTATTCGATCTCCAGTATCTGAGACTATGTCCATGTAGCTATATGCAAAGATAGTATTCTTTGCATCAAGTTTGGCTAGATTTTCTGCAAGGAGTTTTGCACCTTCTCCTTCTTTGATATCTGGATTTGCTTGAATCTCCTTTTGTATTGATTCCACGAGTTCAGTTGCCTGCGTTGAATATGCCTCTGCTTCAGCTTCTGGGAACGTCATTTCTTCTGCTGCAGTTTCGGCAACTTCAGGTGCAACAGCTGTCGGGGATGTTTCTCTTGTAGCCATGTCTAAATAGCTAGTATCAACAGCTGGTTCCTGGTCTCTTTTGTCTGGGCCTTCGTGCATAGTCAAGATGAAATTTAGATAAAATATAACTGTGTGTATTGTACCAAAGATTAAAACTAGGAAACGTAACCCTGCAGACATTTACAAATCCTTTCTCTATGGTACTTTTCCTTTGGGAATGTTCCCAAGATTCTATTTGCCTGGGAGGGCAATTATGTCCCAAATGCCTCAGAAAAAAGGCGTGAAGATGATCCCAATGGGACTCATTCTTCTCGCCGTCATCCTCGGCCTCGGGTATGACCCCATCGGTCACTGGCTCGGGCAGAAGAATGGGCTGCTGCTCGTCAGCGCCATCATGATCATCGCGATCATCTTCTCTCCCGCGATCGACCGCTACCTCAGGAATCGGAACTCCTGAACCACCCTATCGTTTTTGTGTAATAACGTCCGGCCCTCACAGGTCGGACGTTCTGCTTTATTTAAAATGAGTTCTAATCCACCAACGCTTAATTGCGGGAAGAGAAAGCGTGGAGAGTAAGAAACCGAGCGTTGGTATAAAGGCACTTAGATAGAAATTTGATACACCAATAGCCCACATAACTACTGACGCTATTACGTATGTAATAGCTGCAATTAGAAGTTTACGAAACAGGCTCGTCTCCCAAGCCTTATCTGCTTCAACGCGCTTATTTCTATCGCGAATGACTCTTAGTTCTTCTTCGATTTCCATACCTAGTCAATCTGATATTCCCATCCTGGCTGCCATGACTTCGTCTTGCGCCAGTCATTAGCCATTGCTTCATCCCACGTCATTCCTTTGAGTATCACATCTAGAGCAATCTGCGGTGCTTTGTGAGCAACAATCGCTACGCTCTTACCGTCATAATTTTTCTTTAGGAATTCTAGGAAATCTGCGACACGGTTTTTTACATCATCGTAGCTTTCACCGTTAGGAAATGGCTTATGGTGCATTTCCTTTTCTTGTAGCGGTTCAACAATTTCTGATGCAGCACCATTTAGGTCGCCATAGTTAC
>JAQBQR010000035.1 GCA_028286945.1 Parcubacteria group bacterium
GTGCGCCAAGTTCACGCAAGGCATCAACAAATTTAAGGGCCTCAGGAATGCGCCCTGGGAGAACAACGTGTGCACGGATGGGAGATGCTCCATTCGAAACATCTTTATCGAGAGGACCGTATATTTGAATACTCGTTTGAGATGCAGATGCTGCAGGTTTCGGAGTCGCGGCAGGCGTCGATGTTGATGTGGTTGATGCCGTCGCAATGGCAACCGCAGAAACGGTTACTGGTCGTGATTCGTCCTGCATAAATATGAAGCCCTCAATATCAGCTTGGTAGCACATGCCGTCAGGGCTTGATGCATCAAGGGCAGTTCCACACCAAACAAATGCCTTGGCTCTTGAGGTCGTTTTCACGGCAATTGAAGAAAATGACGTAGCCTTAAGCGAAACAGCGGATACGTCAGGATTGGCGTCAATTATTGCTGCACGTATTCGTTCCTTGGGATAGAAAAGTATTGAGTTCTTAGGAAGAATATGAAAATACGTTCCCGTAATATTCATCCCAACGATTTGTCGTATCGAATCTAGTCCAGGACCACTTGTCTCGATAGCTTGAATGCGGAGCGCAGGACGCCAAAGTGCATAAAAGCCAGCAGCGATGGCTATGAGAAGAAACGCAATGAGGACATAGCGCATTGTGCGTCGACGCTGCTTACGACGTTTAGAAAGTGCACCGAGTGGCTGTGGCGCTACGCGACGAGGCGAACGCTGCACAACAGGCACTAGTTCAGGGCGTGGTGCCGAACGCACAGGTGCCTGCGATCGTACGGGAGCGGCTGCACGCGTTGGTGCGGAACGTACAGGAGTGCGAACGGGTGCAGGTGCAACGCGTTCAGGGGCGCGCTGTGGCGCGCCCGTATTTCGTGCCGGAGCTGCGCTCGGCTTACGCTGTACGTCCCAAGATTTCCTTTCCGACATAAGGTACAAGTGCTTCAGGCGTCCGAACAGTTCCATCTTCCAACTGGTAGTTCTCGAGTATCGCAATAAGGATGCGTCCCATAGCAAATGCCGTTGCATCATTCATATGCACATGGGTTAACTCACCAGCTTCAGTTCGATAGCGAGTATTTAAACGACGCGACTGATAGCCGCCCATGTAGTCGGAGGTATGCGTCTCGCGATACGTATCTTGACCCGGCATCCACGTATCAATATCAAATTGACGGTGGTCGGGAGTGCCCATATCTCCCGTACAGATGGACATGACTCGATAGGGAAGGTTTAGAGTTTGCATAAGATGCTCTTGTATCGCCACAAAAAGATCTTGCTCTCTATAGCCATCTTCAGGACGCACAAAACTTTCCATTTCCATTTTATCGAATTGGTGTTGGCGTAAGATGCCTCGAGTATCTTTGCCCGCCGCACCTGCTTCACGCCGGAACGATGTTGAATAACCAACGTATCGGATTGGCAGTTTTGACTCATCAATAATTTCATCCATATGCAATGGGCCAAGTGTATGTTCAGCACTACCAATGAACACTAGGTCATCTTTTTCAAAGTAGTAACGATCATCTATCGGATGCAAACGAGCCATACGCCCCATAACGTTTGAGCGCATCATTACGGGTGGCAGTACTGGAATGAACGGTTTTGGATCTATATCCAATCCTTTCTTCTCGATAATTGCCTGGAGTGTCGCTCGCGAAGTGAGGGTCTTCATTACAAGATCCACAATCGCAAACTGTAGCAATACAAGATCTCCCATGAGATATGAAAAGCGAGCTCCGGAGATTTCGCCAGCCTTCTGAGTATCGATAATTCCCAGAGCTTCACCAATCTCCCAGTGTGGTTTTGGCGTAAAGGTAAACTTTGGTTTTTCGCCCCATTCGCGTGCAACAACATTCTCTGACTCATCTGCACCGACAGGAGTATCTGGTGACGGAATATTTGGAACTGCAAGCATTAGCTTAGTCCATTCTTCTGTGCGCTCGTTAAATGTTGCTTCGAGTTCTGCAAATCCTTCCTTAACGTGACGCATGCTCTCAATTAGTTTTTCTCGCTCTTCATCTTTTGCAAGACGGATGGAATCGCTCATGCGGTTCTGTTCCGCTTTTCGTGCATCCATTTGCTGACGTAGGGATTTGCGCTCGTCGTCGAGGGCAAGCAAACGGTCAATATCTATCTCAATATTTTTTTTGGCGGCTCCAGCCTTAACAACGTCTGCGTTCTCGCGGATAAAATGGATATCGAGCATAATCCTCATACTATACGGCACCTACGCTCAGTATAAAAGGAGAGAGTTTTTATAATTCTTTGATGGCATAAATGACATTCTGACCAGATGGAAAGCTTTGATCAGGAATCTCCTCAGTACCCAGAGCGCCTCCGGCATATTCCTCATCCACCAGAGCGGTTGTGGAGCGTGGGCGCGCTTCCAATTTCTTCCACAAAGACGCTCGCGGTGGTCGGTTCACGAGCACTTTCGAGTTATGGGAGGCATGCCTGTGAAAACCTGATTGCGGGACTTGAAGGATATGATGTTTCGATCATTTCAGGACTGGCGTTTGGGGCTGACGCGTGCGCGCATCGCGCAGCGATGCGCGCCGGACTGCATACCATAGCAATTCCTGGTTCAGGACTCGCTAAAGATGTCTTATATCCAAAGTCTCATCTAGAACTCGCGGAAGACATCGTTACATCAGGAGGCGCACTTCTTTCTGAGCACGAACCTAACTACCAAGCTCGACAATATGATTTCCCCAGTCGAAATAGAATTATGGTTGGTATGGCAGATGTGGTACTCATGATTGAAGCGGGCGAACGTTCGGGCACGCTCATCACCGCTGGAATGGCAGGAGAATATAACCGGCACCTCTTATGTATTCCCCATCGCATTGGCGACGCGCATGGGTTTGGCGCTCAGGTCTTTCTGCGCCTCGGTGCTACACCTGTCTTCGAGCCAAATCATATTTTGGAGGCGCTCGGTATTCTTCCTCGCGCATCAGATGAACAGAAGAGACTTCCACTAGACCTGTCACAAAACGAGGTATCTATACTTGCACTCTTGGACGAACCAAAAACAAGAGATGAAATTCTTAGAGTGTCGGAACTTCCGGCACATGAAGCACTATCAGTGTTCGGGATGCTCGAACTTAAAGGAATCATCGTTGAAGAATTCGGCGTTTGGCGTCGCGCATGACCATGCAAAATGTTCTTTCTGCAGAAGCTGCGCAAGAGTTAAAACTTGACCATATAGAGGTATACGCGGTATGTGTTAATCACATGGCTACTCCCTCTACTAATAAAGGTAAGAAACTCCTTATCGTTGAATCACCGGCGAAGGCGCGTACGATCCAGCAATACCTCGGCTCCGGCTACGAGGTGCTTGCTTCCGTGGGTCACGTCCGTGACCTCCCTAAAACAAACAAAGACGCCGTTGATATTGAAGCTGGCTTTGTTCCTCGTTACATCATTTCTCCAGATAAACGTGACGTCATTCATAAGATCCAAGAAGCCAGTAAACGCGCTTCTGAGATTTTCCTTGCAACAGACCCCGACCGCGAAGGTGAGGCTATTGCCTGGCATATAAAGGAGGCCGTAGGTCTCAAGTCTCCTAAGCGAGTGGTCTTCCACGAAATTACCAAAGCAGCTGTTGAAGAAGCGCTTGCCAAT
>JAQBQR010000020.1 GCA_028286945.1 Parcubacteria group bacterium
CATAAAAATACAGTGCTTGGAGTTTTTTGGTCATCTCTCCCATCGTTCCATCCCCAACCCTTCGTTTATCAATCTCCACAACAGGCGTTAAAAATGCTGAAGTTCCGCAGGCAAATACTTCATCAGAAACATACAGCTCCGTTAGATCGATACTTCTCTCAACCGTTTTAATACCTAAGTCTTCCGCAAGTTTGAGAATAGTGGCGCGGCTGATGCCCTCTAAAATGTCGCTCGACTGTCCGGGCGTGTGCAGAACGCCATCACGTACTAAAAAGATATTTGCTGCAGAGAGCTCGCAGACATGACCGGACACATCCAGAAACACACAGTCGTCATACCCGCTATCAAGCGCATCCTGACGTGCCAAAACAGAGTTCACATACGCACCGTTAACTTTTGCGCGTGATGGGATGGCGTAGTCGGGAATGCGTCGCCATACGCTCGTCTTCAAGCGCGCACCGTCTTTGGGTAAAATGCATGCTGCTTCATATACAAAAATACTGAGCACCGTACCGAGTCCGCGTGAGCGCACTCCAGGCACAAGATCACTGACATGGATTGTTACGCGCACAAAGACATCTTCGTTAACGTTATTTGCTGACATCAAATCCTTTGCGGCAGACAGAAGCTGCTCATCCGTAACTTCCGCATCAATGCCGATGATGCGCGCAGAGTTCGTGAGGCGTCGTGCATGCTCTTTTAATCGAAAAGCATAGAGACCATTCTCTCCCTTGCAAACAGGAAAGACCGTGTACACACTCAGACCGTATAAAACAGCAGAACTGGCGATGCTCACATTCGCTTCTGAAAGCGGGACAATCTTTCCATCAAAATACGCTTGTTCGTATATTCGAGCCATATTGAAGAAGTGTAGCATTCTCGCCCAACGTCCTATCCGAGTCTCGACGTTGAAAAGTTCGCTCATTTCCTATACTATTTTGCTTGAGGGTTCGCCCTCTTTGTTTTTAACCAGTAGCACCTATAGCTCAGCTGGTAGAGCAACTGCCTCTTAAGCAGTGGGTCCCAGGTTCGAGCCCTGGTGGGTGCACAAAATCAAGAGGAAAGCCGCACTACGTGCGGCTTTCCTCGTTTCCCTTTTTCCGTTATGCTATGCAGAGCGCTGGAGTGGCGAAATGGTATACGCGCCTGCCTTAGGAGCAGGTGGGGCAACCCGTGGAGGTTCGAGTCCTCTCTCCAGCACACTATTGACTTTTGTGCAATTTTACTACATACTATAGATTGTGATTTGATCGTTGACAATTCAGTCAACAAACCCAAAGGAGAGCCATCGTGGCTAACATTATCGCAATCGCCTTAGTAGCCGCACCAGTTGCGGTGAGCGGCCTCTCGGCCGGCTTCCTGTACTGGCTGGCAAAGGGCAAGATATTCGTAACCGCCCCTAAGGAGGGGACGGTTGAAGCGGTCATGCGCAATAATGGATTTGATCATCTGATCATGCTCTATGACGGCCATCACCTGAACACACCGGGCAAACCCTGGTTCGACGAAGATCAACCGAAGGGCGAAGTTCTCGCGGACGATCCGGAGGTGAACTACGATGACCGCAACTTCTTTATGAAGTGGCTCAATATCTACTACGTCGGTCTGCCGCCCATTTTCACTGTCCATTCGTACTTTTTCAGATGGGTGGAAATGAAAGGAACGGAGCCCTGCAAACGGGCAGAAACAAGCCGCTTCACGCGAGTCGTTTCTACTTCGTACGTCATCGAGATCAAGGGCGCGAAGAGCAAGGAGGGTATCCCCCTCCTACTCAGGGTCCTCGTCACGCTACGCATCGTAAACCCTTACCGGGCGTGGTTTGGCACCACGGACTGGCTGGAGACTATCACCGGGGCAATTACCTCGGGCGGGCGAAACTTCACCGGTTCGAAGTCCTATGCAGATCTCACCTCTGAGTCGACCCTGCCGGATGGTACGATCGACAAAACCGGTGCTGATCTGCTGTGCACGACGATCCTGTCTCTCAACACCATCCTCACCGATGGGACTGCGGGAATTCATGAACGATACGGTGTCGAACTGGATATGATTAACATCCAGGAAATGGACATCGATGCACCGCCGGAGGAAAAAGCTAAGCTCCTGAAGGATACGCTTGCTCGGTACAACGCCGACAACGTCGCCTACACTACCAGGGTTGAGGGTGAAGCACAGGCCGACGCTACCCTCGCAAAGGGGACAGCGGACGCTAAGGTCATCGTACTCGATGGTATGGCGAAAGCCGGTGCCATCAAGGCGAAGGGCTTGGCTCGCGCTGAAGTCCTCCGTGCTCAGCTCGCTGAGTGGAACAATGGGGGCCAACTTAATGCCCTCGTTGCTCAGACGAAGGCAATGGAAGCTGGCAAGGGCGATCGCACTATCTTGTGGGCGCAAAACCCCTGGGTGCAGGCGGTTCCTGGACTAGCTACGGTGCTTAACAGTCTGGGCGTTAAAACCGCCAATGAACTGGAAGCGGCCCTGGAGACAAATAAACCTGAAGAGACTACGGCACCTGAACCTACGGAGGAAACAGCATGAAATATTCTCGAAGTGTTGGGAGGATCACCCTTGCGGTGATCCTCCTCGCAGTGGTAGGTGTGCTGTTGTACGCCTACCCAACCTACTGCCTTTGGCTGGTCGTGTTGGTGATTGCGGCTTTCGCCGGGTACCTGACATGGCAACGCCTGACTGCAGGTGCAACTGAAACAACGGATTCGGACGACAAAACCAGTCGTCCACCCAAGCTAACGGTCGTCCCCAAAAAGGACGCTCATGGAAGTGGTCTCAGTATCATTGCCATTATCGCCATTTCCATTGGCAGTTGCTTGGTCATCCTGGCACTGGGCTGGTTTTTCCTGTATGGGGCTGGAAGCATCCCCCTATTTGGAGACCCGGGCACCGTGCACCACGTCAAGGTTCACGCATCGGCGAGAGCTTCGACACATGGGGGACGCTCACGCGTTTCCCTGGCCGAGGCTCGGGCTAAGGCGAAAACTGCAGCACTGGCCGAGCGTACCCGCATCTTGAAGCTCAAGATCGCGGTCGACTTCGACTACGACCACCCGCCGAAATGGACGCAGAATCCATACGGCGAATACGTTCTGCACTACAAGCTGGTTGTGGGGAAACGGCTTTTCATCCAATGCTCAGCATCGGACGACGAGCCTGATTTCCATGCGAAAGCCGATGACCTGGGCTACTTCTGCTCGCCTGAGATGGCGACGGGAGCGAACTCGGGAAACTGGTTCCGCCCACTCGCCTATTCCAAGGAAGAAGGCAAAGAGCAGGTCATCATCTGGTTTACGCCGAAGGCCGTGTAATGGGCGTTGACTGAATGAATCGAACTCCGCGCTGGCAACGGCGCGGGGTTTTTTTATATACTACTGCGTTGAATCAATAACCTTCTGCAAAATCGATACGATGGTCCGAGCACCAAAAAGTATCACCAGACCAATGAGTCCGTATATAATGTGTCGCTGTCCGATCTTACGCTTCTCATCGTTATCAGCTCCACGGATAAATTCAACCACGCCATAGGCAAAGAGAATAAAGGCAGCAAGTGCCAGCACGGTAATGAGCGGATTGATAATCTGCGTCTGGACCGTGGTGATGAAGGTATCGAATGTCATTGAGGTAATAATAGCAGAAGGCCGCGGCAAAGCCGCGGCCTTCTGGTGGAGAATATTTGAATCCTAGTTCGACGTCTGAACGTTCACGTTGTTTGCGTGAGGAAGGCCACTACCCTGTGTTGGGACATTATTGTTGAGTGAAACAGATCCGGTAAGGATGTGGACGAGACCCCAAACAGATACCATGGCAAAGAAGCCGATAATACCGTAGATCATGACATCCTTACCCTTATCACGCTTCTCTTGGTTAGAAGCACCAGCGATGAAGTAAATGAATACTCCGATGATGAAGGTGATGAATGCAAGAGCGAAGACAAGAGGAACAGCAACATTGTTAATAAAGTCGATAATAAACTTTGAAAGGTCCTGAACGCTGTTAACCTGCTGCGTAGCGGACTGCGCGAAGGCGAATGCGGGGAGGAAGAACGAGAGGCCAGCGAGGGCAAACTTTTTCATACGGGTGATTAGGATTCAATAAGTGGTACTAGTAAAGCATAAACCGGAATGGGGACGAGTCAACGCAAATGGCGAAAATGTGTGGACAGTCCATTTTGGCCACTTCTCTTCCCTATGGCTTAACGGTGCCACCCGCCTTCTTACAATCGTCTGCGCTGGTCGGAACTGGGCTTCCGGATGACAAGATACACATAACGGGGGTTGAGCCATCAGGGACGAAGTTTAGGCCATTTAGACCTGATCCGTTTGGTGTTGTGGCTGTTGAACCTGTTCCGGTGGAGTTTGAACAATTACTCGTATCGTTAAACGTAGGCAAACAAGGACGGTTGTTATTACTAAATCCGAACGTTCCCACCACCAAGTTGATAATTCCCCATACGGACATCATTACGGCAAATCCAATAACAGAATAAATAATGATGTCTTTACCCTTTTTTCTTTTCTCTTCGTTATCAGCTCCCGCGATGAGGTATCGGAAAACACCGAAGACAAAGAAGAAGAACGCAAGCGCGAAGATAACCGGCACCGCGATGTTATTGATAAAGTTAATTATCCCATTGGCAAGATTCGTGATCTGGGTCATATGAAAAGTATAACGTGGTTAGGTATTAAAACTGGTCAGCACGTTGAGTAACACGTGCACAATCCCCCATACGGCAAAAAGTGCCACGAGCCCAACGATGCTCCATATGGCGAATTGCTTTCCCTTTTGTCTCGTCTCTTCATTATCTGAGAAAAAGAATCGCACCATACCAACAAGAAAAAGTAGAAACGCGACGGCGTACAGAACTTTAATGATCAAGTTTCCTAACGGCACAATTTGATTATCAACCATCTCTTGAAGACTTTTTGCATGCGTAGCTAAAGGCAGAAGGAGTATTCCGCAAGCGCTACCTAAATGGTATGAATATTTCTTCAGCTGGATCATGACGGTGTTAGAGCCGTAACGGTTGATTGGATAACCGTACTTATTGCAGTCGCTCCCAGGATAATAAGGCCTCCAATGATCGTGTACATGAGGGTCGTGCGAGCTTTGCTGATTTTCTCTTCATTTCCGCGCGCTGATACAAAGAGGAAGCCAGTGTATATAAGCGCCAGAGTCAAAAGAATGGTGCCAAGTTTAATAGCCGCTACAAGAACGGCATTAAGCAAATCTGGAAGTGACTTGAATTTAAGCGGGTTTACCAAACCAACACTATCTTCTGTATTTAATGCGGGAGGCTCGCCTGCAGACGTAACGGGTGTACCAGTAACCGGGGCGGGTGATGAAGTAATGGGGGTGCCTGTTACGGGCGCAGAGGCTGGTTGCGCGAACGAAGTTGTAGGCATCGCAAAGGCAAATGCAATGAGCGCGGAAAAAACCGCAACCGTTACGTAGCTTCCGAGTACTTTCCGTATTGAATTAGATTGCAGCATTGATTGCTTGGTTAGCGGCGTCGAGTGCCTGACCAATGGCACTACGTCCGCTCGTTATACTGCTAATCATAGTACTGAAGATGCGGTCTGTGGTTGCGGGTGATGGGGATAGCCATCCTTGGGCAATGAGTGCCTGAGGATAAAAGACCGGCGCGTAGCGGTCATTACTTGCAGGAGCGAGCGATGAACGGGTCGCTGGTGCCATGAAAAGGGCCTGTGACGTGGCAGGCCCCAGTGTAGGATCCGCAAGTGCAAAGGCGACGCTAACCGCTCCTGCAGCGTTCTTTGACGCCTTTGGCACGGAGAACGCATATGCTTTTCCAAACGTTACTTTCTTTGTACTGGTCTGTGGCTGAGGTATTGCGGTCATATCAAAATCAAGGTTTGGATTTGCTGCCTTGAGTGCAGGAAGTTCTGACGCAAAGCCAGGATAGAAGACGAGCGAACCGGAAAGAAATGCTTGGCGCGCTGAAGGAATGGCTCGGTTCCAGGTGTATACGGTGTGTATAGGATCAGCGAACTGAGTATAAAAACTAAGTGCAGACTGTGCGGGAGGCACTGCTCCGTTCGTCGCTCCCCCATCATCAAGATGCGCGTGCGCGCCCGTGGAATCCACGCCGGTTATGGGATTGCCAGCCTGAAGGAGCAGTAACGAAACTACGGCACGTGCATTCTCAACATTGTCATACACTCCAAATGGAATAGTGCTTTGAGAGACCGTGCCCGCAGATGACTTCGTTAGCTGTTCAGATAAGCTGGTGACCGCTTCCCAGGACGAAGGTGGCGACACAATACCTGCAGACGTAAGCGTAGTGCGGTTGTAATACAGAACAAGCGGGTCCACGGTGAACGGCACGCCATAGGTACCTGTTGAAGCTAGGAATAGTTCATCTATCGGAAGATATGTATTAAGGTACGTACGCTCAGAAATGGTTGAGAACGGAATTACTGAAAGCTTATCCTGCTCCGTTGCGAGTTCTTCTTGAGAGACGAGTATGAGGTCGGGGCCATTGCCTCCGGCAATGGCCTGCGCCAAATCAATATCAAAGGTGCTTTCTGACTTCTGTACATACGAAACTCCTGCGTACGTCTGACTTCCCGCCTGAAGTGCATTGATCACGTTCTGCATATTATTTTGCGGAAGGGTTCCCCAAATGGTGACGTTACCAATTTTCGCACTCGAGCTTCCGAATCCTCCAAAGTTTGAGAATAAGATAAGGCCAAGAACAATAAGGAACGCGAAAGTGCCGAGCAAAATAATTTGGAACGGTTTCATGGTCTTCATAATGGTTCAGAATTACCGGTCAGGTGATGTAAAGACGATAGCATAATGATGCGCCCCTGCGCGGAAATCTTTCAGCTTATGAAAACCGCCAGTGATAAATAACTCTTCAGCTGCATGTTCTGAAACCACGTGTGCCGGATTAGGACCCATACCGCCATACGCTCCAGCCCAATCCACCACCAACAAACGTCCTCCTGGTTTAAGGATACGCATACACTCCGCAACTAAGGTTTCCTTATTCTCTACCTGAAAAAGCACGTTCGAAATAATCGCCGCATCAATAGCGTGGTCACGCAATTTCGTTCCCCCTTTATTTTCAATATTTCCCCAGAGTATTTCTACATTCCTTAGTGCCAGCTTATGTGCTGAATCAAGCAAATGCTTTAGCACCTCTTCTTGAATATCAACGGCATACACGCGACCATCATGTCCCACCGCTGCCGCTGCGGCCAGCGAGTAATGTCCGGTACCTGCACCAAGATCAGCAACCTTCATTCCCTCTCGCAATCCGAGCTGCAATACATTTCCTTTTGGGTCGGCAAAGTTCATTAGTATAAAAATAGCACGGGGCGGTCCGCTGGACCGCCCCTTTCAACATTTTTTTATGCGCTAACTGTCAGCGTGCCATCATCAAAATTCTCAGCACGCCCACAATAAAGTCCCAAAAGCGCGAAAGACTGCTCTCAGGTGTCTTCTGATCTGCGTCCTTCAAGGGAGCGGCATAATAACCGATAATCTCCACACCCTTGCGATCTGCGAGAAACGCGTTCATCCCTCGCTTAAAAGAGCCTGGTCCTGTAATTCTGACCTCATGGTTCTTGGGCAGGCCCATCACCTGTTTCCTTCCATGTATTCACGAATGAGCAGGTATTTGTTGTACCACTGGAATTACGTGCGTGCAACGAACCCTTAAAAACTTGTTTGCAGAACTACAGCGCAACCATCGAAGCAATGGAATCACCTTCACGCATTTTCATAATGCGAACTCCTTGCGTAGCGCGTGAAAGACTTGGGATTTCGCCGGCAGATACGCGGATAACCTGACCCTTCTTTGAGATAACCACGATCTCCTCTTCTTTTGCTTCGTCGCCAATGAGGACGCGTGCACCAATAATTTCTCCGGTCTTTGGGGTAACGTCGGCGGTCTTAATGCCTGAACCACCACGGCCTTGGATTTTGTACTCAGTGAGCGGCGTCTTCTTTCCGTATCCGTTTGCCATGATGATGAGGAGCGCCGCGTTCTTAGGGTCGGCATTCACCACTTCAGCAGACACGATGCGGTCGTCGCCCTTAAGACTCATTCCGCGAACGCCTGCAGCCGTGCGGCCCATGGCGCGTGTTTCCGCTTCTTCAAAACGAATACTCTGACCCTTTGAGGTAACTATAGAAATACTGTCTTCTGCAGCAGTAAGGTGTGCAGCCACAAGGCGGTCATCTCCCTTAAGATTGATAGCGATAATGCCAGAGCGGCGAACATCGGCAAAGGACTTTGCTTCAACCTTCTTAATGGTTCCTTGCTCTGTGACGAGAAATACTGAAAGCGCATCGCGTGCAGCTCCCTTCGGCGTTGCCAATACGCTGGTGACTTTTTCGTCAGCAGTCAGTGAAAGGAAGTTCATGATGGACTTACCCTTCGTGGCGCGCTTACCTTCGGGGATGTCGTACATCTTTGTTTGATATGCCTTTCCCTTATCAGTGAAGAAGAGGAGATCACTGTGCGCAGATGCCTTGAGGAAGTGCGTCACCACATCCTCTTCCTTTGTTGAAATATCAATAACGCCTACGCCGCCGCGCTTCTGCGCTTTAAATTCGTCAGGGTTATTTCGTTTTACATAGCCGCCGGCGGTAAGTACCAAAACACTATCCTCGTCAGGAACAAGGTCTTCAACAGAAATATTCTTTACCCCACCTTTAACAATCTTTGTGCGACGTGCATCAGCATACTTATCGGCAAGTTCAGAAAGTTCGCTGCGTACAAGAGCAAGAATGTTTTTTGCTGATGAAAGAATTTTCTTAAGGCGTGCAATGATCGTCTGGAGCTCAGATAATTCGTCTTCGATCTTCTTACGTTCAAGGCCAGCCAAAGTTTGGAGGCGCATAGAAAGAATGGCGGCTGTCTGACGCTCGGAGAATGCGAACTTTTTAATCAGGTTCTTTGATGCTTCTGGCACATCCTTTGCTTTCTTAATGATGGCAATGACTTCGTCAATGTGATCGAGCGCTTTTGAAAGTCCGAGCAAAATATGTTCACGCTCTTCAGCCTTGCGGAGTTCGTATTCGGTGCGACGTTGTACTACGAGCTGGCGATGCTTAATAAACTCTTCAAGCATGCCTTTGAGTGAAAGAGTTTGTGGGACTCCATCCACCAGTGCCAACATGTTGTAGTGAAAGGTGCTTTCAAGTTCCGTGTGCTTATACAAAGAGTTCAGTACGGTCTGTGGATGCGCGGTTCCCTTAAGTTCCACTACTACGCGAATGTCAGACGTTGATTCATCGCGAAGATCACGAATACCTTCAATCTTTTTGTCTCGTACTAAATCAGCAATACGCGTAATGAGGTCTGATTTATTAACGCGGAACGGAATTGAGGTGATGACGATGTTCGTTCCCTTTTTGTCCTCGATAATCTCAGCTTCACCGCGAACCACTACGCCGCCGCGGCCTCCCGTGTATGCGTGTTTGATATCAGCCTGATTAAAGGCGATGCCGCCCATTGGAAAGTCAGGTCCCTTAACAAACTGAAGGAGATCTTCCGTGGTTGCATCTGGGTTATCAATCAAATGCATCGTGGCGTCCGCAATTTCACGCAGGTTATGCGGCGGGATATTCGTCGCCATACCCACAGCGATGCCGAGGGCTCCGTTAAGGAGAAGGTTTGGTGCTGCCGCAGGCAGCACCGTTGGCTCCTGTTTTGATCCATCAAAGTTTGGCGCCCAGTCAACCGTTTCTTTTTCAAGATCTTCCAACATAGCTTCGGCCATGCGTGACATCTTCGATTCTGTGTATCGGTATGCAGCAGGCGGGTCACCGTCGATGGAACCGAAGTTTCCCTGGCCTTGTACGAGCGGATATCGCGTAGAGAAAGGTTGTGCCAGCTTCACCATGGCGTCGTACACAGATATGTCACCATGAGGATGGTACGAACCGAGCACCTCACCGACCACAGTTGCTGACTTACGGAACTTTGCCGTTGGCGTAAGACCTGTCTGGCGCATAGCAAAAAGAATGCGTCGGTGCACAGGCTTCAGTCCGTCACGGACATCAGGAAGCGCACGACTCGTTATAACGGTCATCGCGTAGTCAATATATGACTGGCGCATCTCAGCCGTGATGGACTGATCTATGATGCGTTCCATCGCTTTAGGTGCTCCTGGTTCTGGTGCCTCGTTCTTTGCCATATTAAAAACCTAAAACGCAATGTTAGTTGCCGACTGATTATTGGGGTTGCTCGTCGTCGCAAACGAAGAAGAGGTATTGCCGTCAACGATAGTGAGCGCAGGCTTACTGGTAGTGCCATTCGTTGCGGCGCCTACGGCGCCGAGTAATTGTGAAAAGTTAGACTTCACTCCCGTCCCCGCAAGAGTAGAGGAGTCAGCAGTAGTGTTTGTAGTGGCAGTTTGATCTGAGCCAACGGACGTATTACCAAGAGCAAATGTGTTGCTCGTTACCATTGAAGCAATCCAAATAAGTCCCACGAGTCCAGTCACCCCAGCGCTAGCACCCACCGCAATTCGCTTGCGTACGAGTTCGGGCTTTTCTTTCATATTGGCGATGAGTTTCTTCATAAGCGTTGTGTGAAGTTATGCCGTTATCACTATGATAGCACCGTCTTTATCTGCAACGTCCTTTTTCTTAAGTGTTAGCTTGTCCACTTTTTCAGACTCTTCTCCCTCCTCTTTAAGGAATGCCTCTAGTGACTTTGGTGTGCCCATGCCACTCCAGTGCATTGGAATAACAATTTTCGGTTCAAGCATGGTGGCAAGCTTGCTCGCCTCAGCCGCATCAAGAACGCCGTCTCCACCCACCGGTACAAAAAGCACATCGATCTCATCAATTGCTTCCTTAGCATCTGCTGGAAGATTAATTCCCGTCATAGCGCCCAAGTGAACGAGCGTCATTCCTTCGAGTTTTACTGAATACATCGTGTTCATTGCTTCAGCCTGACCCTTCGCTAGGGCATATTCACTTTTTGTAAGAAATCCCTGCACGGTGATTCCTTCTTTTTCATATTCACCGGGTCCGCTGACCACAAACGGTACCTTTCCACCAAACGATACTTCATCCACCCCATTCATATCTGGATGGTTTCGAGAGATGAGGGCGATGTCAGCGCCGAAACGAACAGCCGGAAGTGTTCCAGTTTTTGAGATGGGGTCGAATACCAATGTAAGGTCTCCGAACGTGACTTTAAAGCACTGGCCGCCGTGATGAGTGATAACCATGTTCTCTCTATTCTACCATTTTCGTATAAACCTGTCGCTTTCATGAAGTGGTTATTTAGGTTGTACACAGGCTCACGGTACATATCCTGAACCTCTTATTTCAAGTGCTATTCTATACAAGTTACTTTTCATCCAATTTGAATTTACCTATGACACTTTCAGGCGCAGGTCACTAATTAGTGAAATGAAGAAGACAAAGGAGGATGCGCTTCGCGCATCCTCCTTTGTCTGTGCCTGTTTCAGGCTACCCTTTGCCCCATTTCGTTATCAACCTTTCTCCTTCGACAGCTCCTTAAGGGCGTGCTACTTTCCTGGGGTTGGAGGTTGCTCTAACAAAAACAGGAGGGAAGAATGCGTAAGACATATCTCGCATTGATCGCCGTCGTGTTCGCAAGCACTGCGTTTGCAACGCCGGCACTGGCAAGGTCGCATGATCGGACGCACACGGGCCAGTCGCCCGCTGCTCCGGCAAAGCGACATGCACGTCCGAACGGCACCCGTCACCACAAGAGTGCTAAGTCGTCGACGAGCGACGCCGACGCACAGGACTTGATTCTGGTGCCGGTCCTGAATGGTCAGCCGAATCCGAATAATGATGAGGCTATGGATTCCGACGACGGCACGTTCGAACAGCCTGCTGATGGCATCACCCTGCAAGATGCCATCGTGGTGCTGATTCCGAACGTTAACACCTACGCTCCCGTCATTTCGGACCCGACCTGATCTTCATCGACGAGGTAGATATCCGCCTCGCACAACCCACAGCCAGGGAATATATGGCCACAAACAGGGGCCCGACTATGACGCACTTATGTGCTGTCCTCTAGTCGGGCTTTCGATTTACCCTTTATATACAACGTTTCTCACAGGGGTTGACAACTTTCAATGCAATGTGATAGATTCCGTGTGCTGATCCTCAGCGCAGGAGAAATGTCATGCCCCGGGCACCTTCAATAACATGAATGGGAAATTCGACCTCAACAGCGGCGGCCGGCTCGACGGTTCGGGCGGCAGCGGCACGATGATCACCGGCGCGACCGCGTCCGGCAGCAATTATTTCACCATGTCGATCACCAATTCCGGCGGCGGCGCCGACACCTGATCGCCCGGCTCGGCGATCGAATGCCGTAACAACAAGTTCTCCACCTGGACTCCCCGTCCTCGTCGGTGGAGCAAAGGGTCCGGTTCGGAAGCGCATGCAAATGCGATTTCCGGACCGGGCTTTTTCTATTTATATAAATGAATATCTCGATGCGAGTTATGCACTTCTCTCCTTCTTAGTTGGGCGGTACCATATCCCCTCACCACAACAGGAGCGTTTGGTTATGAGTGACACTGAGAATGATCTTTTTGGGCACCCGGTCTCGAAACAAGGTGAGGTCGAGCCACCTGCCGAAAGCAAACCGGAACCCAGTCCCCATCCGAATCTCTTCGATCCGATGGACAATGGCCGCAACGAGTTTGACGACTCGCCTTGGCGAAGCCGATAGGCATCAATATTGAATTGATATCACATCAGGAGAGCCGGCGGGTCCCATGACCCGCCTTTTCCTTTTTGCCTATATATGGTACTTTTTCCTCATCGCGAGGGCGCATATAAGCCGCGAGCAGGCTATCCCTGGTTTAGGATTCGAAAGAATCCGCCAGTACCTGCCGCGTACACGCCCCGCCAACATTTATAATGCCCGAAGACACAAAGGCGCCTGCGCCAGTTGTTGCCTCATTTACGCTCGACGCTAGCCATCCAATGGCAAAGCACATCGACAACATCACAACGCCACCTGTAGCAGGTGACGTTGTTGAAGGAACTATTATTGAACTTGTACGTGGACGTCTCTACGTGGATCTTCCACCATGGGGTGCCGGTATCATTTACGGACGTGAATACCTCAACGCTGCTGACGTTCTCCGCAAGGTAAATCCTGGAGACACCATCACCGCGAAGGTTGTTGACCCTGCAGGTATTGATGGCTACATCGAACTTTCTCTCAAGGAAGCTCGTCAGGCCGCTATCTGGGGAGAAGCAGAAGCCGCTATCCTTAACGGAAACACGTTCAACCTCACCGTTGAAGAAGCAAACAAGGGTGGACTTATCCTCTCGTGGCAGGGCATCAAGGGATTCCTTCCTGCGTCCCAGCTTTCAAAGGATCACTATCCACGCGTTCCTGAAGGAGACAAGGATAAGATCTTTGGCGAACTTCTAAAACTCCAGGGCACTCAGCTTTCAGTTCGCATCATCACTGCTGACGCGAAGGAAGGAAAACTTATCTTCTCTGAAAAGAGTGGCGAGGAAGAGACAGAAAAGACAAACCTTATTGATAAGTACCAGGTTGGTGACACCGTTGACGGTGAAGTAACCGGTGCTGTTGACTTCGGTGTCTTCGTGAAGCTTGAGCAGGGTCTTGAAGGTCTCGTTCACATCAGTGAGCTCGACTGGGGACTTGTTGAAGATCCACGCACTATGTACGCCGTCGGTGACCGCGTTCAGGTGAAGGTTATTGAGATCAAAGACGGAAAGGTTTCCCTCTCAATCAAGGCACTTAAGGACAATCCTTGGAAGCTCGCTTCAGAGCAGTACAAGAAGGGTCAGGAAGTTACGGGCGTTATCATCAAGTACAACAAGCACGGCGCCCTCGCTTCTATTGAAGAAGGAGTTGCCGGCCTTGTTCACATCAGCGAGTTTGCGACTCCCGCAGAACTCCGCGAGACACTTGAGCTTGGTAAGACGTATCCATTCACCATTACCCTCTTCGAGCCAAAGGATCAGCGCATGACGCTTACCTTTACCGGAGAGAAGAAGGGTGCGAAGAAATAGTCTCGACCCAATACAGAAAAAGGCCGGATGCTTCGCATCCGGCCTTTTTCTTTTGACTACTTTGTATTCGCAAAAAGCATCGCTGCCTCGATATCCTCGGTAGCAAAAAGCTGAATCGTTTGGTTTGTCTTTTCGAACACTTTCTTCAAAAGCTCCATCTCCTTTGGCGAAAACTTCCCTATTACGTGACCAACAACTTCCTCACCAGCTTCTGGCTTTCGAATCTTTCCTTTGGGCGTTGCTCCAGAAATGCCAATCTTTAACTGTGCAAACTCTTTTGTCTTAAGCGAACGCATAATACTCTCAACGCCTTTGTGTCCTCCACTGCCGCGCCCGTGCACCGTGAGTTTTATAACGCCGATGGGTAAATCCAGATCATCACGCACCACGAGCAGCTTCTTCGCTGCTTTTACTGACTTAACAAATGACGTAACGCCCTTTCCAGAATGATTCATAAACACTTCCGGAAGTACGAGCTGTACTTTTTCTGCATCAATAACGCCCTCTGTTACCGAAGCGTTCGCTGCCTTACGTAACGCAAACTCTTCAAACTCTGCGTACTGCGCATATGCTTCGACCACCATGCGTCCTGCATTATGTCGAGTCTTTGCGTATTCGCCGCCAGGATTCCCTAGCCCCACAATTACGGTTGCCATGTCATCACTATATCATTCTTGCCATTTACTAATTTGTATAGGATTATATGGCCGTTGTTAACTGATTCTTTCGAAGAGGATAGTACCGATGTCAGCTGCTCTTTTCCACGCTGGTCACTTTCAGGGAATCGGATGCAACCAAATAGGGTTCCATTCCCGAACAGCGACCGAAAATTATCTTCAAATTCTCTATGATGCCGATGAGCGTCGTGGTGGAAAGGCTGGTCCTTATATGATTCTGGCCGCCGGCGCAATCGAGAATGTCTTTCAGCTCGAACGTATTTTGAAGCCACCACTTATCGCCCGCGATGTATTGGAGGGGCGTGAGGCGGTTTGGAATTTCAATGACGCAGACGACGCTAGGTATACATACAAGATTCTCACGTCGCTCGGCTCGGTAAATGTCTGGATCTTCGTGAAGAGCGAGTACGCTCGCGAGTTCGGCGACACGTTCCTTCGTCCCGCGGCATAGACCGCACATGGGCCGCTGCACTCCTGCAGCGGCCCATCGAATTATCCATGCGAGTGAAAAACTTGCGTGCAAAATCAGCAAGCGTACAATGCACGCATGAAGCTCTTAGGAAGCGCCGTAAAAGAAATTGCGATCTTCCTTGTGCTGGCGATTATCATCGTCCTCCCCATCCGCCTCTTCGTCGCGCAGCCATTCGTTGTTGAAGGCGAGAGTATGCATCCAACGTTTGAAAGCGGTGACTATCTCATCGTTGACGAGCTTACGTATCATTTTCATGAGCCACACCGCGGCGATGTTATCGTCTTCCGTTATCCTGGCGATCCTAAAGTCTTTTACATAAAACGCGTCATTGGTCTTCCTGGCGAAACCATCAGTATCACCGGAGGCCACGTAACCATTACGAAAGTAGATGGCAGCACGCTCACTCTTTCTGAGTCATACGTCGTTGACGAAGATGCTACGTACACACAAAGCACGCACATTGGTGCGGGAGAACTGTTCGTCATGGGAGATAACCGTCCAAAGAGCTCAGACTCACGTGTCTGGGGCCTTCTTCCAGAAAAGAACATCATGGGCCGCGCCTTTATTCGCCTCTTCCCTACAGGAGAGTTTGGCCTTAATCCCGGCGCTACCGTACAACCACAATGAGTACCTCACTTCGACCCGAAGACCTTGTAAAGCGAGCCGCTGCGATAGGCAGTTACTACGGTTTCTCGTCTTTGGCTTCGCTAACGTCTAAGAAAACTGCGTCCCGTGCTCCGTATCCTGACGGGGTTAATCCAGAAACGCTTGATCCCACAGCACGCGAAGTAGTGGGCTTCTTGAAGCACGTTCGCGACGCTAACCTCACACCGCCACTTGGACAGCCGCTTTTCATCTGGCACACAAATGCTGCTCCAGGACGTCCTGCACCAAAGCAGATCATCATTCAGTTCCATGCGCTTGGTACAGAGCGTGCCATTGCTGACGCCGTACTTATGCGTGCGGTACGAGCCTTTATGCAGGATCTTACAAAAGATGAGCTCACCCTCCGCATTAACAGCATGGGCGATAAAGAGACGCGTAGCCGATTCTCACGGGAACTAGGAACCTTCTTCCGAAAGCACGGACCGATTCTCCCTGAGGCTTGCGTTACTTCTGCAAAAAACGACGTCTTTGAAGCAGCAGAACTTTTGGCCACCATAGATGCTGGGAGTCTGCCTGCCCCAACAGACCATTTGAGCGAAGCGAGTCGTAAACATTTCGAAGGAGTCATTGAATACCTCGAGGCGAGCGATACGGCGTATGAACTCGCGCCAGAGCTCCTTTCAAAAGGTCCTTCGTGGACAGAAACAGCATTTGAAATAAAGGGCGGTGGTTCTTTGAATGCATGGGGTTCCCGCTATAACGAGCTTTCACGTCCGTTCTTCTCAACACCGATGCCGGGAGTTGGTGCGGTTATCCGTATCACCACGGACGTACGCGACACACTTCCTGCACTTAAGCCTGCAAGCAGCCCTCGTTTCGTCTTCGTACACATAGGCGACGAAGCTAAGCGCGAAAGTATGAAAATGGCAGACACGCTCCGCAAAGCGCGTATTCCACTCACCCAGTCCATCGGTATTGAATCTTTGACCGAACAAATGCGTCAGGCTGAGATCACGAACCCACCGTATCTTTTGATCATGGGTCGCAAAGAAGCCCTTGAACGTTCCGTTATTCTCCGCCACCGCGCTAGCTACACAGAAACCTTCATTCCTCTCGATTCACTCGTGGATCACCTTAAGGGCGTCGCCTAAGTAGGCGATCCTGGACAGAAAAGGGCTATTTATGTTACTCTTGGCTCTATTATGCAAGCAACACGTGTAGAAGTCGTCCGCAGCAAGAGCGAGAGTTCAGCCTCTCTTCTTCGCCGTTTTTCTCGTCGTTCACAGGGCCTCGGACTTGTCCGTGCCATGCGTACGCGCCGTTACCATGTTCGTATTAAGTCTAAGAACGTTCAGCATATGCGCGCCATGATTCGTGGTGAACGCATCGCCGAATACAACGAGCAGGTTAAGCTCGGCAAGATCGACCCAGCAGCTCGCAAGACCCGCGGCCGCAAGTAGACCTTGGAGACGTCACTCGACATCAGGAATTTCACCAGGCGCCCACCGGCGCCTGGTGTTTCCTTTTTAAAAATCACTGAAACCGTCCTTCCCGGCTGGGATATTTCTCTTGTCTTTGCTGGTGAGACTCGAGCAAAGAATTTAAACATCGCTCTACGTCAGAAGGAATATATTCCGAACGTACTTTCGTATGAGTCAGGAACAAAGTCTGGAGAAATTATCATTTGTCCGTCAATTGCGAAGAAACAAGCACCCTCATATGGCATGCCATACAAAGATTTCGTAGCCTATTTGTTTATCCACGGACTTTTACATTTGAAAGGACAGCCACACGGGGCTACAATGGAAAAGAACGAGCGGACATTTTTAGCCCGCCTTGATTTTAAATCCCCTACTTTTACAAATGGCACGACGAATAGCAACAGGAATTGATATCGGAACTCACCAAACGAAGGTTGTTGTCGTTGAGGAAATCCAGACCCCCGAAGGTTCATCCATCCACATTATTGGAACAGGTATGGCTGAGACAGCCGGTATGCGTCATGGTTATGTCGTTGACCTAACAGACGCCACCGAAAGTATTCGTGCTGCTAAAAAGCAGGCTGAGTCCGTGGCTCGCATTCCTATTCGTTCTGGCTTCCTGGCCGTGGGTGGTGTTTCTCTAGACGAAACCCGTGGTTCTGCTGAAACGGTGATCTCACGCGCTGACCAAGTCATTACAGAACTTGATATTGAAAAAGTACGCGAAGGTGCTCGACGCGCAGCTGAACCAAACTTCCTTAACCGTAAAGTTCTTCATGAAATTCCTCTTTCATGGATTGTTGATGGCACAAAGACCATGGGCGAACCGCTGGGAATGCGCGGCACAAAGCTTGAAGGTGAGTTTCTTTTCATAACATGTCTCGCACAACATGCTGATTTGCTCACGAATGCCGTTGAAAACGCCGACATTGAGGTTATTGACCGCATGGCCTCTCCCCTAGCTGGTTCATATGTAACGCTTACCAAAGACCAGAAAATGAAAGGCTGTGTTTTGGCGAACATTGGCGCTGAAACGGTATCTATTGTGGTTTATGACGAAGGCCTCCCGGTTTCTGCAAAAGTCTTCCCTATCGGATCAACAAATATCACCGACGATCTCGCGCTTGGATTTAAGATCTCACTTGAAGATGCAGAGCGCATAAAACTCGGGCGTCTTTCGGGAAACATGTACCCAAAGAAGAAAGTGGATGAAATCATCGCTTCTCGATTCCGTACAATGTTTGAATTGATTGACCGTCACCTTAAATCTCTTGGTCGTCGCACCTCACTTCCTGCCGGCATCATCCTTACGGGTGGCGGTTCAGGACAAGGAACCGTTAGCGACATTGCAAAAGGCGCGCTTAACCTTCCTTCACGCATTGCAGACATGCGCGTGACCGCTGACACAAAAGTTAAGGACGCCACATGGGCCGTTGCATACGGACTCGCCCTTTGGGGACTCACTGGCGACACCGAACCTGCAAAAAAGAGTCCTGTGGGAGACTTCACGCGCGCATTCAAAGAATTTATTGCGCAGTTCATGCCGTAGCGTACCACCGGCTATACTCTTGGTATGAAGATTCTGGCCATAGCCGACCGACCTCCTAGAACTCCGATCCGAGAGACTATTAACGAACAACATCCCCAAATCATCATTACTTTGGGTGATTTAGATATGTACGATCTCCGAGGCCTGGATGATATACGTGATATTCCAAAGATTGGTGTATACGGAAATCACTGCTCTGGCACTTATTTTCCCGACTATGGCATTGAGAACATGCATCTAAAAACGAAAGAGATCGACGGCGTGCTTTTTGGAGGGTTTGAAGGATCCATACGGTACAAAAAAGGCGACGCGCCGATGTATACGGAAGAAGAAGCTTCCGAACTTCTTAAAGATTTTCCGTATGTGGACGTAATGCTTGCTCATTCACCGCCTAAAGGCATCCATGACGAAGATGATCCTGCTCATCAAGGTCTCCAAGCACTTCGCGATTATGTAGAACGTATGCAGCCAAAGTATTTTCTTCACGGCCATACGTATGTAAGTGAAGGTACGCAAGAAGACCTACTGGGAAATACAAAGGTTGTCCACGTGTATGCTGATCAGATTCTAGATTTAAGTACCTAAAAGAGTATGAAGGAAACAATGCCGTCTGAGCAGGTACACCAGCCAGAAACTACGGAAGTAGCTGAAGCACAGCCACAATCTGCACAGGAAAAGAAGCCTGACTCTTTTGCCGAAGAAGCACGTGTCAAGTTTGACAAACTACATTCAAGCGAAGATATGACTCATGAGGATAGGGCTGGCTCATATCGAAACCTTGGAAAGCAAGTTGATGCTGAACGTGCTGGACTTCGGGAAAAGATACGGGCAGAAGGCGGGCAGTTAGACGAAGCGAGAGCTCGTCTTGGACTCTCCGCGTCAAACGAAGGAGAGAGCCATGCTAGCAGGGCTATGCAGGCCGAATTACAGGAATTGGATACTCTGTATGACGATATGGATTCGGCATTCCGTGAGAACCAAAAAGGAATTGAATCCCAAGAGCGCGGTACACAACTTCGTAAAGGAGCTGAAGCGATAAGTGATGCTGGTTTTGCATTTGGTAACGAACTTGGGAGGCGTGACGCAGACGGCATGGATCCCCTTATGGACAGGGACACATTTTCAAAATTTAGGGCAGGAATTAGGGGGTTGCGTTCATTTGCTGAATCAAAAGGCGAGCCAGATATGGAGGCTCTGGGAATGGCACTCTCACAGGTAAATACGGGTCTTGAACGTATGGAAAAACAAAACACCAGAGGTCAAATTCGTGAAAGTGAAGAAAGTCTTGGCAGGCTTGGTTTTCAAGCTGTAGAAATGAGTGATTACGCATCCAAAATGCGAAACTCATTTCGTGAGGGTGATGAATCCGCTTCAGCTGCTGCGCACAGGCTTTCAGACACCAGCGATCGTGTCTCAGTATTTACGGGCCGCCTTCGCTCAGCGTTTAGAGACTATTCTCGTTAGCCACCAGCGCACCAATCCTCGAACTATACAAGATCTCTAGGATCTGGCATGGCTGGCCAGGAATTAATAATTTGTATAAATTCATCTGCTGGCAATAGTGAAATCCCTTCTTTTGTAAAAGTGTAGGGTAATTCTGTAAAAGTGTAGGTTTGATACCAATACACTTTCGGGCTCAGCGACTTTGGTCCTTTTTCATAGAGTTCATTCGCCTTTTTGGCAAAATCAGCATATGCAAGATAGGCATTTCCATTTTTAACGTTTTCAATTTCAATGGGATACGCGGCAACACATTCTGATGTTGGCAATATTAACAATGAGCCATAAATACCTACCGCATTAAAATCTGCCAAACTAAAGGCAAGCGATGCTATCAATGGATTGTCTCCTGTAAGGAATACGGATTTCCCAAATGGTGAGGAGATGTCTGAAACATTAACCTTTGTCATTGAAGATGTATTTTCAAGACCTAAGACAACCAGATCTTGAAAAGACTCGTTCCATGAAGCAACTTCCTCATGCTTAACCAAGCGCATGAGTTGTCCGCGAGCAATAACAAGCATTGCATATATACCTGGGATCTGCGGCAACGTAATATAATCCTCTATTCTCGTTTTTGAGGAAGCAAAATGACTCTCTGGATACATAGCTATTCTGAGCGAATCTTTTTCAGCTTCATACGTACCGATATTCCTTAGCGATTCGAAGTTGTTATGTAGTTCCTTGAGCGCAACGGTAAGGTACGCCCGTATAATTGCAGGCCACTCCTCTACTGGTTTGTCAGCACATTGCTGGAAGAGGTTAAGGGTTCCTAATTTAGCGTCAATACCGTATAGCGATAAAACAAAGTTAGATTCTTTCGAATTCCTTTTCACATCAAATAAATAAAAGCTCATGTCGAGTTCTTTTTCGACAAGGTCCATGAAAAGATCGAGCTTCTGTGCATCAGGGGCGGAATTCCCTTGCCCAGGATCATTGGATTGAATACTCATATATATATATATATTTGTGCTGAGCGTGTGGATAGTACTTAAACTAAAGAATAGCCTGCTCTGTGGGTAGCAACCTGACAATCCCCAACAGCATATGGCGATGGTTCCTAACGTGCTTTACTTACCTTACCGAAAGGTTTACTACCCTTAAGAATGAATCATGTATACCCTTAACCTAAGCGAGGTAAAACTCAATCCTGCGCTTCCAGAAGACAAGTCCTTTGAAAACGAAAATCAATTTGATCTTGAAGATGAAGTCGTTGCGTATATTTCCGGGCATTACGGTGCTGGCCACTCCAATCCAGTTACTATCAGACGACACGTTCAAAGTGCCATTCGAGATACTACCGGGATGAATATTGATGATCGGGTAAAATCAAAGATGGATACGCTTGATGCCGAGCTGGCTAAGGGGCTCGCTGAACGAAAGGAACAGGAACACACTCTCGATGCAGAATACGGTCCAAAGTTTAATGAACTTCTTGAATGGAAGAAATCTGAATCAGATAAGATATATGAAGAATACGAACCGAAGATCATGGGGACCTCGGGAGATGAGCGCGCTACCCTAGAGGAAGAAAAACAGCTCAAGATTGACGACGTTAGGAATGAATACAATCAAAAGGACGAGGCTCTGAGTAAAGAGCTGAGCGAAAAGCGCCGGGCGCTTCGATAATAGAGAGTTTTCCGGCAGAAAGTACCTAATAATGACGACACGCTCGCGTTTTCCGTCAATATTGCGTATATGGGGCATTAAGTAGCATAATGCACGCATTAACCGGCAATCCCTTATTACCTATGTCAAAGCGCGTCACACCTGAGATCGAGACCTTCGCACGCATCCGCGTTGTCGGAGTGGGAGGTTCTGGTAGCAATGCCGTGAATCACATGGTCAATTCAAAGGTTAAGGGCGTTGAGTTCGTAGCCATCAACACTGATGCCCAGGACCTTCACCGTTCTCTCGCGAAGCGTAAGATCCACATTGGTAAGAACCTCACGAAGGGACTTGGTGCTGGAATGAACCCCGAGCTCGGCCGCCGTGCTGCTGAAGAGACTCGTCAGGAAATCCAGGAAGCTATCCAGGGATCAGACATGGTCTTCATCACCTGTGGTATGGGTGGAGGAACCGGAACAGGTGCAGCTTCTGTTGTTGCAAAGATTGCAAAGGAACAGGGTGCACTCACCATCGCCGTGGTTACGAAGCCATTCTCATTCGAAGGCGCGCACCGCGGACAGATTGCTGAAGAAGGACTCATTGCCCTTAAGAAAGAAGTAGATGCATACCTCATCATTCCTAACGACAAGCTTCTTGCGATCGTAGAAGCAAACACCTCTGCTAAGTCAGCGTTTGCACTAGCCGATGAGATTCTCCGTCAGGCCGTTGAAGGTGTTTCAGACATCATCACCACGCCAGGAGAAATCAACACTGACTTCAACGACATTAAGACCATTATGGAAGGTGCAGGTCCTGCCCTCATGGGAATTGGTATTGCTGACGGCGACAACCGCGCAAAGGATGCCGCTGCTCAGGCGGTTAACTCCCCGCTCCTTGATGTTTCTATCTCAGGCGCAAAAGGTATCCTCTTTGTTGTTGCGGGTAACGAAGATCTTGGAATCGTCGAAGTTCAGGAAGCAGCGCGTGTTATCAGCGAATCAGTTGATAAGAACGCACGTGTGATCTTCGGTATCATGCGCGACGAGAAGCTTAAGAAGGGCCAGATCCGCATCATTGTTATCGCCACCGGCTTCCCTGATAACGTTGGTGAAAGCGCGTCAGGAATGGATCGCTCACTCTTCTCAATGCCTAAGCCAGAGCAGGAAGAGACTCGCGGACGTATTTTCAATGACATGCTTGGTCGTGGATCTCGTGAAGAAGCACCCGCTGCAGCAGCACCTGCTCCAGAAGAAGCTTCTGCACCGGTAGCGCCAATCTCAACGAAGCGCGAAGAGCCTATCGTAACCGCAACGCCTCGCATCGACAGCGTTCGTCCTGTAACTCCACCCGTTGAGGAAGATGATGAGGCCTGGGGTGCAATTCCAAGCTTCCTCCGTCGCCACAAGAAGTAGACGAATACAAAAACCGCTTTCAGATTTTGAAAGCGGTTTTTGTATTGTTGGGCCCGTGCAAAATGTGTAATACTTTTACCTATGAATAGAATCTATATTTTTGGAGGTGTTGCCATAGTTTTACTTGCCATTATTGGTGGGCTCTACGCTTGGAATACCCATACCGCACCGCAGCCGTTGGAAGCTGGATGGAAGACATATACTGACCCGAACAAAGCATTTAGCATTTCGTATCCTGGATTATTTGTCCTTGCCACTAATGATATGACCGGAGCACGGGCTATTTTAATTGGAGATCAAAACAAAGTGAATTATTTCTACATTGAACGTCGCGACCACCTGTCAGCTACTGACGCCGCACTATTCTCCGGTCCCTATCCTAGAATAGAGCGCAACCTCACGGTCGCACAAAAGATACTCAACGGATACAACGGCGTTGAAATATATGGATTCATTTCTGAAGGTCATGAGTATGCCGATACGTTTTTATATAAACAAGGCGACACTGAGGTTAGCGTTAGCCTGAATGCACATATTCAGGGACGTGATACGTCTAGTCTTGGTGAGCAACCTCCCAACGTCGACGAAGCTACGTATCAAAAAATTCTCAAGAGTCTTACGTTTTCCAAGTAGTAATCGTATACTTTTGGCATGAACGATTTACTTATCATCGGGGGTGGGCCTGCGGGCGTGGCAGCAGGCGTGTATGCATCGAGAAAGTTTTTAAAGACAGCTCTTGTGGCCGAAGAAATAGGCGGTCAGAGCACGGTGTCTGAGGGTATCCAGAACTGGGTGGGAACGGTGAATATACCCGGTACGGAGCTAATTACAGCCTTCAAGGCCCATTTGGATGCATACAAAGGAGATAATTTAACTATTCTTGAAGGAAAGCGCGTAGAAACCTTAGAAAAGACTGATGGCGGCTTTAAAGCGGTTCTCAAAAGCGGTGAAGAGATTATGTCGAAAGCGGTACTCATTGCTTCAGGAGCAGCTCGCCGTCGCCTCACTGTTCCCGGAGCTGACACCTTTGAGCATAAGGGACTTACGTACTGTGCATCATGTGACGGACCTCTTTTCGGAGGCATGGACGTTGCCGTGGTCGGAGGAGGTAATGCTGGCTTTGAATCAGCTCTTCAGCTTTTGGCATACTGCAAATCAGTAACGCTCATCCACAAATACGACACATTCAAGGCAGACGAAATCACGGTACAGAAAGCACTTGCCCATCCAAATATGAAAGTCATGACGTTGAGCACTCCCACGGAAGTCCTTGGTGATACGTTCGTAAACGGTCTAAAGGTAAAGAGTCTTCAAACCGGTGAAGAGACAACTCTTGCCGTAACGGGAATCTTTGTGGAAATTGGTGTCGTGCCAAATACCAGCTTTGCGAAAGATTTGGTAACACTTGATGCGATTGGTCGCGTGGTTACGGATCCGAAGAATCAGCACACAAGCGTTGAAGGAGTTTGGGCTGCAGGTGATTGTACTGACGAGCTCTATCACCAGAACAACATCGCAGCCGGCGACGCGGTGAAGGCACTCGAAGATGTTTATATCTGGGTTAAGACGAAGGCGTAAAAATAGAGTAAGGGTAAAACAAAAGAGGCCCGCACTTGTGCGGGCCTCTTTTGTTTTAGACTGAGATTACTCAGCTGCTGCGTCTGCCTCAGGAGCTACCTCCGCTGCTGGAGCGGCTTCGGTATCTGGAGCCGCTGTTTCCTCACCTTCTACTTCTTCTGGCTTTACTTCTTCATCTGGATTCATAGTAGGTGTATTTATTGACACAAAGGCAAAAAGCCCCGGTCATTCGGCTAAATGATTCAACGGATCGAATCAAATATAGTATACCCTAGCCACCTGTAAATTGCATGAATTTCATTTCAAGTATTTCTGAATTCTGGCTATACTAGGCTCACCTATGGCAACTACTAAACCCTGCGTTGCTTGCAACGGTGCTGACGCCAGTCACTTCACTCTGTGGCTCGATACCGTAACTGACGCACTCACGCTCAGCATACCCTTTTACCGAACTCGCCCATATCGTTTCCTCATGAGCGTTGCCGAATCACTCTTAGGGGGACTCGGTCGTATCACGTTCCTATTTGGGCGTGCCCTCGGTATTGCATCGCTCTCAGATGATGTTGAGAAGGCTGTTTCGAATCGTTCAAAACTACTCTGGAAAGAAGCGCAGCGTCGAGACATCCAAATGCAGCAGATGATGCTTTTTGGAAAGCCCACCGACATGTTCGTTCTGAGACACGCAGGGAAAAGACATTTCTTCCAAAGTCTCCCGCTGGCACCTGAAGCATCAGCACTTCGAATGGACGACAAGGTTCTCTTTAAGGAAATGATGCTTCGCGAAAGACTTCCCGTTCCAAAGAACTTTAGTGCGCGGACACTCAAGCAGGCACGTGAAGCATTGAAGGAAATTGAGGTTGCCTGCGTAAAGCCACGCACCGGATCAAATGGCCGCCATACTTATCCAAATGTGAAAACAGATGAAGAGCTTCGTGAAGCGTTTGAGAGTGTGAAGCAGATCAGCGCCTATGCGAGTGTTGAGGAGTATCTTGAGGGTAATGTGTGTCGTGCCACGTGCGTCGACAGCAAACTCATTGGATTCCTTGAATCTGCCTACCCCACAATCATCGGAGACGGCACCTCAACCATTTCAGAACTTATTTTCGCTGGAAACGCACAGAAGAAAGAAGGCATAGGCGACATGGAACTTTCGCATGCGGTGTTGGGCTTTATAAAAAGAAAAGGCTATACGCCAGATTCCATACTGCCCGAGGGCACGGTTCTTCCGCTAACGTATAGCGCAGGACGTTCTTTGGGTGGGAGCAATCGCGAACATGGTCGCACTATTCATCCCTCATTTATTGAACCCATAGAACGTGCTGCAAAACTGACGGGTCTCCACATTGTTGGCTTCGACCTGATTGTCCCGGATCCTATGCAGCCTGCGGATTCTCAGCACTGGGGATTTATCGAATCAAATTCCCTACCGTGGATTGATCTTCATGCCACTCCATATTACGGCGAACCCGTAGATCTCTCTCCTGCCGTTTGGGACCTTTGGCTCACTAAGGTTATCAAAGCGTAGCGGATTCCGTTTGCATATCTCGAATCCGATATTCATTCACGATGTTATGGGCAAAGCGTGTTTCTTCTGGTAGACGATGTTTACGGACTGATGCGGTTATAAGTCTGAGTGAGTCTTCGAGCGTTATCTTATGACCGAGTGAAATAAATATTGGCTTTACATTTACTTTCGTGCGAAGCGCTGCACCGATAATCTCGTTCTCATTCTTCGAGTCACGCAGATATGAATATTCACCAGGTACATTCGGTGGTTCTTCGTATACACCAGTTAGGACGGACTTCGCACAGCCGATGGTTGGAATATCCAGAACGAGGCCCAAGTGCGTTGCAATACCAAGCCTGCGAGGGTGCGCGATACCAATACCATCCACCACTAGGACATCTGGCTTTTGAGTAAGTTTGTCCCACGCCTTAAGCAGCATGGGTATCTCGCGGAATGAGAGCAGTCCTGGGACATACGGGAATGGAATGGTATCTTTCACAACTGCGTGGTCGACGAGCATAAGTTCTGGATATAAAAGGGTGACGAAACCCGCGAAGCCCTCTTTTGCAAAACGATTCATCGAAACATCGCAGCCACCAATGAGCTTGGGTTCTTCCGCGAGAGGCTCAACCCGTATCTGGGTGCGCAGCTCTTTTTGCAAAGCAATCGCCTCTTTCGGACTTAGCTTCCAGTCTTGCTCAAGCATTATGAAATCGTATCAGGTCTGAATGAATACTGAATGAGCACTTAAAATGTATATACATAGAGCTCGCTTCCCAGCTTCCCTTTCTCGCGCGAATCCAGTAGATGCATGCGGTCTTCTTCTCGCTCAGCAAGTTTGAAATCAAGCACATACACTACGGCTCCTGGCGAAAGTTCCTTTTCAAACTTTGGCAAAAGCGCATTCATGACATGATGATACAAATACGCGTATATATGGGTGGCTTCCGAAAGATCGTGTTTTTCGAACATGCCACGAATGATACGAATGTTTGTTCCTCGCGTCCGATATTTCGCCAAAAGAAACGGGATAAATTGAAATTCAATCCCAATGAATTGCGCATCAGGATTTCGCTTTGCCATTTCAACTAACATGCGCGCGTCTCCGCAGCCCAGGTCATAGAACACACTTCGTGTTGGAAGCGGGCCGATGATGTCAGCAATTTCCGTTGTAACCTTTGCGCGTGTGGGAACAAACGGCGCGCGTGATGGCAAAAGGACCATCATGCGTATGAAGAAGATCGAATACCCTATGAAGATCAAGTCCAGAAAAAGAATGAGCCAGTTCATGTGGGAACTATTGACCGCTTATCGTAAATGTTCCTGTTATGGTTCCTAAATTTACTCCGGTAATCTCAGGTACTGCCACTATTTCATACGTACCAGGCTTCAATTTTTCAGCCGTTGATGGTGAGCCAATAAATTCAGAAATCGTTTCTCCTGGCAAAACAGTGTGTGTCAGTATATGACCTTCTTTAGCTTCACAAGCCTGGCGGTCAGATGCATTGTCATAGACTGGTGTGTCACTTTTAGTTCCATTAGAAACAGCGTAGATTCGAACCGACCCATCACAATAGGGCGTTGAAACTATTGCAACGTGTTGGGTACTAAGATTCTTATACTGCAGCGCAGCGAAGAAGCTTTTTACCGAAGCAAACACACTTTTAGATGGACCTGTCCCATTAAATACGATGCTGGCATTGAGTGAAGGGGCCTCACTTCCTCTGAGTGGTATAGAGACATTTCTTTGTATACGGTCAGCAAGAAGTCCGCATGCTTTTGTCATGTTGTTTTGCGTAAGTAAATTCATGCTTCCTGAGGCGAGAAGACCATGCTCTGTTTGGAAGCGCGATAGATTGATCGATGTTGTCGTATTCGTGGAACCTGTCGCGAAGGTCTTTGCATCGAGGCCATAGTAAGCAGCTAGAAAAAGTTGTACCTGTTTTATAACTGCGCTGGTTTTATAGTACGCGTCTAGATCAGACGTAAGCTGCTCAAAACTTGCTGACTGACTAAAGGACTTATTCAGCACGGAACAATTGAGGCTGAGGACTGAATTCTGAGCCGCAGTAGAGGTAGGGGCGACTGCTGATTGAGCAGTAGTAGTACTAGTAGAAGTCGATTCCTGGTCTTGAGCAGTTACTGAAGTTGCGTGCCCAACCACGCTTGGAGATGCTGGGCTATTTGAATTGCTAAAAACTACATACGCGGCTCCTACCAACATGCCAATTCCGACTATGGCAGCAATCAATACAGGTGCGGTGACAAACCCTCTTGGCATGGGTAAGACGTAATTAAACGTCTTAGTCGTTGGAGTTTCCATATATGTTTAATTATAACTTATCTTCTGTGGTTGATTTTAGCCTCCAGTAATAAATGTTGATGCGTTGACGCGCTCGAGACTTAGGAAAGGCTTGGCCCAGCATCGAGATGAATCTCATGCCATTCCGATGGACTCAGATCAAGAACCGATGTATAAAGGTCAACGATTTTCACGGCGAGTTCTCCTCGGCGCATCAATTCGCCCGGCTCAATGTGTGGACCTACAATATAGGTTTCGCCTGGGCGCACCTCTTGAGCACTCATTTGTGTTCGATCACGGAGTCGAACGTAATCATAGTAGTCGCTCTGGGATTCAGGAGTTGATTCCCATTTTTCTTCGCACGCTTCACAATAGAAGAATCTGATATCGTATGTATGCTTTGCCGCCGGGATACCTTCTGGCTTCACTCGTGCGAAGTTTCCATTATTGACACTCACGTTTCTAGATTTGCAGTGGGGACAGATAACCATGATTAGGGAGTGACGTCCTCCATAAGGAACTTTAGGCCATTGACCTGACCTTCATCGCTTAGGGAATAGATTTTGTAGTAAACCGGTTGTGAAGCATCAAAAATTGATGCCGCGATTTCTACGAGAGCTTCTTGTAACCATCTGTGTACGTGCGATTGCTTAAGACCTACATCACCGGGAACTTTGAAGTGGTCGCTTATGTAGTTCCTACCCGCGCCTACGAGTACGGCGGCTTTTGATCCGTCCTCGAAGGTCAAGTGAACGCGAGTCCAGTAGAAAAACTTTGGTGCTTCGTAATGCAGGTTTTCGTGTTCTATATGCATATTTATTTTGAATGATCCTCAAGCACCTTTATATAATTCTGAAGTCGACTAAGGAGTTCGTCGTAAGTAACGAAGACGATATTCTTTGTCGACTGACAGAGAAGTCTGAAGTCATCGCGCTCCTTGCCAGGGCTAAATTTGCGAGTGTCGCCAGCGAGAATGATTCCGCGTGGTCGGACGACCTTGAGCTCAATGCCATAGGTATCACGAATATAATTCCGCACAACGTCTGCTTGATGCTGTACGAATTCAATATAGTTTTCGACCTGAATTATGGCTTTGGCAATTTCAGGATCCCAGTAATAGTTCTTTCGTCCCGCATCATACTTCAAAAGCTGCGTATTAGGCTTCTTAATCTCCAAAATATCGAGGTAGTTATCGTGCGTCACAAGCATGAAGTCTGGATACTTTGTACCGCCGATAGCCACGTTCATCTTCTCTATTGCAGATATATACCCCTGCTGGATGATAAGAATGTTTCCCTTAATGTACGTCTGCCACCAACCTTCAGAATAGGTACCATCGAGAGCCTTTTCGAGGTTAGTAGCTAATTCCTTAAGTGTCTTTATCTGTGCTCCTGCTTTCAAGAGGTTAACTGTGTTGAGTGATTCTGATGCGATATAGTCGGGTAGGAATGTATTCATAGCTTCTCGATCTTCAGCCGATAGACGTGGAATGATTTCACCGTTCAACATATGGGAAAGAGTTCCAGCCACATATACGGGAGTCGAGCTATGCGTGAAGTGCGATGGATAAACGATGGAGAAGAAGTTAGCGACTGTATCATTCTTGATATCTCTCGTCCTATCCCTGAGGGTATCTCCCATTCTTTTCAGAGTTTTTTGCGAAGTACGGATTCGCTGAATACCCCGCTCAAATTTTATAGAATCCTCTTCAGGTGTAATGATCCAGCGAAATCGTTCATTCCCGAACTTACGCTTCAGTGCCTCGAGTATATGTTTCCCAAAGGAAATGGACCCATCTTCCTTACTGAGACCCTTCGGCATCTTGCCTTCGTAGTAGATCTTGATCCCCTTGAGGGCATTGCCGTAGCCCTTATTCGAAACGACTACGTATTTATCTTCTTTTTTCTTTTTGGGCACGGGCTTCTTCACAGTCTTCTTGACTGCTTTCTTTAGGATTTTCTTCTTTGCTACCTTCTTTCTAGAAGCCATGTACCACATTCTATGCTTCTCTCAGGACAGCACAATGGTTATAAAGTTCCGTGTCCACTTCAAGAGGAACACTGGCGCTCAATCCAGCGGAGAGGGGGAGATTCGAACTCCCGATACCTTTCGGTATGCCGGTTTTCGACACCGGTCGTTTCAACCACTCACGCACCCCTCCAAGTGCTTATATGACTCGCCTATCCTATCATTTTCCGAAGAAAATGATATCGTATCAAAGTTCACATGGTCCCATCGTCTAACGGTTAGGACGCGGCCCTTTCACGGCTGAAATCGGGGTTCGATTCCCCGTGGGATCACATGATTATAAGTATTCCGGCAGGCAAGAATAACGAAGTGATCGCATACGTTGTTCTAGCTATTGCAGCAGCCATTCTTGCCTTTCGGATCGCAACTCAAGATAAGCCTGTGCAATCCGACCCAACGGTTCCAACCACTATCACTCCCCAGGAGGTGCATTAAAGGCTTTCGTCCCTTTGTTTTCAATAAATAGAATTCTTGTGTTACCAAGGGCGTGCCGGAGGTGCGCGATGTGCGTCGTCAAAGAATCTTCCTACAGGAGGTGGTAAATGGCCGCGATGCGCTTCAAACTCAACACGGCGATTAAATCCCGTTGTCTGGTTCACGAGAATTCCTCCAAAGCCCACGAGCACTAAGAAGCCAATTACGAAATACAAAAGTGGATTTCGATACGTGAACTGGAAGGTGCGCAGCAAATAGCGGAGAAATACCAGCAGCATAATATCTGCAATTAGAAGTGGCCAAGGGAAGAATTGGATAAAGAGCACGTATCCTGGCGGACCATATCCTAAGAGAGGTGCACGGTGCTCAGCAAACAATGAGAAGAATATAAAGTTACATATAAGGATTGAGAACCCGAGCGCGAGTATTGCGAGCGCGGCCGTACCCACCATGCGCACGTAGAGGTATTGTTTTGAACGCACGACGATATCACCCTTCTTAATTTGAGAAAGGATACGTTCTTTCATGTCCTGCGTATTGTTTTGTGGAGGATGATTATTCATAGGCGTCGTGTAATTCTAGCGCGTTCTTTTTGAGCGCAACGCGAGCACGCTGTAAACGGACTCCGACGGTACCGGCTGGTATCCGGAGAATGTCTGCAATTTCTTGGTAACTAAAGTCTTCAAGATAATAAAGGATGAGAATTTCTGCATAAGAATCTGAAATCTTACTTAATCCTTTCTCAATTAAAGTTCTCATCTCAAGCTGCACACTTTCAGGTTCTCGTTCAGGTGCATGTGAGGAGTGCGGTATAACGGTGTCGAGTTCAAATCCAAAAAAGCGTACGGGGTTTCTCGATTTCTTTCGCAGTGCATTTACGAAGTTGTTATGAGCAATGCGATATATCCATGAAGAGAAGGGTCGACCAGGATCATATTCCTGAATATGTTCGTATGCGGAGATAAAAACTTCCTGAACAATATCTTCGATGTCTTCACGTCCTGAGAGGAACTTTCGGCCGTACCTGAGCAGCTTTGCTTCAAACCTCCCTACCAACTCAGCAAAAATATCAACGTCACCCATTTGGACGTTGCGTGCGAGTTGCTCATCAGTGAGTGTGGTTTCCACTAGCATTAGTATAGGCGGTACGCCGCAGTGTCCCTCATTGTGTAGTACATCCGGCAAAGACGGATTATTACACGGGGCCGCAAACGGTTTGAAAACAGGGCGTAGGTACGGTATTCTGCACATGAAGCGCGGTTAGCTCAGTTGGTAGAGCGCGTCATTGACGTTGACGATGTCGGGGGTTCGAATCCCTCACCGCGCACTAAGCACAGTGCATCCATTGCACTTTTCTAGGCCAGGAGTATAACGCTAGTAGGTAGATCGATTCCCGGTCTAATCCGCATCAGTCGAAGGAGAATTTCGATGCGTTCGCACATTAAGCAACTTGCAGCACTCGCTCTTTGTCTGTCTTCTACGCCAGTCATGGCGCAGACCGCGGACGCACCGGTTGCTACGCCGACTCCGAAATCGACGGTCGCCGCATCAGCTCCGGGTGCACCGATTACCATCAATGGGCTCAAGGATTTCGCGATCGTCAAACAGCCGGCGGGGTGCGAAGGACATCGTTTTTACAGCACGACGGGTGATGGCGGCCTGATTACCTGCGATACGGAGGAACATTTTAAGGCCGACTTTACCATCGCATCGAAGCTCCACGTGAAGCCGGAAACCAAGGGCGGCAAGTTCCTCTATACCGTTACCGAGTAACGCGCCCATGTTCTACCAAATACATATCGAGCTGGGCCCCTGCAAAGGGGCCCTTTCGCTTCACAAGCAGCTCGCTCTGGCATACAGTGAATGGATGGAAACTCCTCGAACCGTCGTTTTATATCACGGCAACTGTCCCGACGGTTTTGGCGGCGCCTACGCTGCCTGGAAGAAGTTCGGCGATACCGCAGAATACTATGCGCTTTCACGTACTACTCCGGGTCCTGAGTCATTTCATGGCGCAACGCTCTACTTCATTGATTTTTGCTATCCAAAGGAATTGATGGACACCTACATCGCCGAGGCAGGACATCTCGTAATGCTCGACCATCACAAAGGAATGGAAGATGTAATTGAGGCAATGCCCGAATATGTATATGACATTAATCGTTCAGGCGCATCAATTGCTTGGGAATATTTTCATCCAGGGGTACCGTTACCAAACCTTCTTCGTTATGTAGAAGATGACGACCTTTTCCGTTTTGCGCTTCCTGACACCAAAGCAGTGCTCGCATACCTCGCCGTACAGCCCCACACGTTTGAACTCTGGGATGCCATCGCTGTTGATCTGGATAACCCAGAACACTCACCGAAGTTTATGGAGAAGCTCCATACGTACCGTGAATATTTTGATCTTCTTGTGGAGTACACAGCGTCTCGAGCAAAGCCGGTGTTATTTGAAGGGTATGAAGTGTATTTGGTAACGGTGAATCCACTTAAACCTTTCGTATCTGCGGTAGGTTCTGTTTTGCATCATAAGCATCCGCCCTTTTCATTAATGGCACACGCGTTCCCGGGCGGCATGCGCATTTCAATGCGTGGTAATGATTCGGTGGACCTTACAAAGATTGCTCAGAAATATGGTGGCAATGGTCACCCAAACTCTGCTGCCTTTTCACTTGATTGGGGCTCACCGCTTCCGTGGACAGCAATAGAAACAGATGAAACTCCTAGCCATTGAGACCAGCTGCGACGAAACCGCAGTGTGCATACTTGAAGCGAATCTTGAAAATAGCGCTACTGAGGGCAGTGCTGCCTCCTTTACGGTGTTAGGAAATAAACTTCTTTCGCAGATTGATATTCATAGAGAATACGGGGGGGTGTATCCGATGGTGGCTAAGCGCGAACATGCAAAACATCTTTTAAGTCTTACGTATAAAGCTTTAAATGACGCGAGCCTCTTGGACGAAGAGGTGCAAACTCTTTCTCCTAAAATGTACATGGATGTAGCTGATTTGCTCGTACGCGAAGAAGGAATGGCAACGGAACTGTTGACGTTAGCTGAAACCCTTAATCCACCGGACATTGATGCGATTGCCGTTACGGCAGGTCCTGGTCTTGAACCAGCTTTATGGGTTGGGGTGAATTTTGCAAAAGCGCTTGCCCTACTTTGGAATAAGCCGATTGTTTCCGTAAACCATATGGAAGGTCATATCTGCGCAGCACTCGCCAAGATCGAGAGTTCGTTTACACAAGAGAATGGAACAACAGCCCAAGAGCTTTCTATACCTAAGATTGAACTTCCTCTTCTCTCTCTGCTCATCTCAGGCGGACACACGGAACTTGTAGTCTCACGCGCCTGGGGAGAATTTGAACTTATTGGAGCAACACGTGACGACGCTGTGGGAGAAGCCTTTGATAAAGTAGCGCGCATGCTAGGACTTCCGTATCCTGGAGGACCTGAAGTTTCAAAACTTGCCGAGCTCGCTCGCGAGCTCGGCCTTTCCGAAGAGTCCCCGCTTCCCCGTCCGATGATTCACGAACAGCACTGCGATTTCTCCTTCAGTGGTCTCAAGACTTCTGTTTTGTATCGTGTAAAAGACCTTGAATTAACGGAAGAAAAGAAACAATCCATCGCCCGCGAATTTGAAGACGCCGCAGCAGATGTGCTCTACGCAAAAACAAAACGCGCTATCGAAGAGACTGGTGCTATGACCGTAGCGCTTGGCGGTGGTGTATCGGCAAACACGCACATCAAGCGTGTCTTCGCAAAACGACTCGCTGAAGATTTTCCTGACATTACGCTCGCCATTCCTGCGCCCATACTCACCACCGACAATGCCATCATGATTGGACTTGCTGGCTTTTACCATGCGGAACGCTCTGATTTCACCGACCCAGACGTGCTGCGTGCTGACGGAAATCGCAAACTTGCACCGAAGTAACCGACCTGCTTCGAAGAAGCATCTACGGCCTATATTTGCTATAGTCTAAAGATATATGGACGATAAATTCCTCAAACCATACGATCCCGCCTCCACCGAAACCCGCATCTATGAAATGTGGGAGGAGAGCGGTTTTTTTAATCCAGACAATCTTCCTGAGGAACTCACCGCTCAGAACGGCAAGCCGTTCACCATTGTCATGCCTCCGCCAAACGCGAACGGTAATCTGCACGTGGGACATGCGCTCGGCATGACCATGGAAGACATCATGACTCGAGTAAAGCGTATGCAGGGATACCGTGCACTATGGCTTCCTGGTGCTGATCACGCAGGTTTTGAAACTCAAGTGGTGTACGAAAAGAAACTTGAGAAAGAAGGCCGTTCGCGTTTTGGCATGGACCCACAAGAACTGTATAAAGAGATTCTTGCCTTTACGCTTGAGAACAAAGCGAACATGGAAAACCAAGTTCGCTCACTCGGAGCATCCTGTGACTGGACGCGTGAGAAGTTTACCCTCGATCCCGACGTTGTAGCAGAAGTGCAGCGCACGTTCGTACGTATGTTTGAAGACGGATTAATTTACCGCGGAAAGCGTACGGTGAACTGGTGTTCAAAGCATCAAACTTCCCTTTCAGATGTTGAGACGGAAAGCGTTGAGGAGACGACTCCTTTCTATACCTTTAAGTACGGACCATTTGATATTGGTACGGTTCGTCCCGAAACAAAGTTCGGAGATAAGTATGTGGTTATGCATCCGGATGATGCGCGATATGCAGAGTACAAGCATGGCGACACCTTTGATCTTGAATGGATAAATGGCCCCATCACCGCAACCGTTATTAAAGACGAGTCCGTTGATCCTGCATTTGGTACGGGCGTTATGACCATTACACCCTGGCACAGTCAGGTGGACTTTGAAATTGCAAAACGCCATAACCTGGACATTGAGCAAATCATCGACTGGCGCGGAAAGCTTCTTCCCATCGCTGGTGAATTTGAAGGCGTGAAGATTATTGAGGCACGACCAAAGATTGTAGAGAAGCTGGCAGCAAAAGGTCTTCTTGTTTCAACAGATGCGGCATACAAAAACATCGTGAAGCGTTGCTACAAATGCAGCACCATAATTGAGCCGCAGGTGAAAGACCAGTGGTTTGTGAAAATGGCGCCGCTCGCACAGAGCGCACTTGAATCAGTTAACGCAGGCGAAACACGCTTCATTCCTGAACACGAAGAAAAGGTATTCCGTTACTGGATGGAGAATGCGCTTGATTGGAATATCTCACGACAGATAGTTTGGGGTATTCCTATTCCTGCCTGGTTTAAAGGAGAAGAAGTTATGGCAAGCCTTGAGTCACCCGGCGAAGGCTGGGAAATGGATACGGACACCTTTGATACATGGTTCTCATCCGGACAGTGGCCGCTCATCATGAGCGGATATCCTGATGGAAAAGATTACGCGCAGTATTACTCTACGGACGTTATGGAGACAGGTCGTGACCTTGTTTTTAAATGGATTCCCCGCATGGTCATCTTCGGTCTGTATCTTGGAAAGAAATCTCCTTTCCATACGGTATATCTCCACGGCATGGTTAATGACGCACAGGGAAAGAAAATGTCTAAATCTAAAGGCAACGTTATTAATCCCCTCGACCTTACCGCAAAGTACGGAACTGATGCACTTCGTATTTCACTGGTGATTGGAAATACACCGGGCACTGATCTTGCTATGCGCGAAGACAAAGTTAAGGGATATAAGAACTTCGCAAATAAGATCTGGAATATTACCCGCTTTATTCTAGAGAATACCCAAGATGCAGATTTAGAGGCGGCTCGTACTTCTGATGATCAGTCCATGCGTGACGAACTCGATACAGTCATTGCAGACATTACGAAAGATATGGATGAGTACCGTATTTACATGGCTGCTGAAAAGATATACCACTACGTCTGGGATCGCCTTGCCTCTGAGATCCTTGAAGATTCAAAGAAGGTCTTTGCTGCGGAAGATGAAGAGGCTAAAGCATCGCGCAAAGCGCTTCTCCGTTCTCTTCTTCGCGACGCACTCACCATCCTTCATCCGTTCATGCCGTTCGTAACTGAGGAAATCTGGCAGTCTTTGCCCGAAACTCGAGGTATGCTAATGGTATCGCCGTGGCCGCAGGTTTCTGCTGCTGCAACTGATACCACACATGCACCTTGATTCTTCAACGCTACAAACTATTGGGTACGCATTTATAGGCGGGCTTATGCCCGCCTTAGTGTGGCTCTACTTTTTGCTTAAGGAAGATTACCGTCATCCTGAGCCACGTTCTATATTGTTCTTAGCATTTATTGCCGGAATGATTGCGGTGCCCATTGCCGTACCCCTTGAAGCGGTGGTACGTGACTATCTGTATTCCACTTTACATACCTGTTCACCGTATCTTCCGCTGTGTCTTCCTATCATCGCGAGCTGGGCAGTTCTTGAAGAGGTTCTTAAATACGGTATGTGTGCTGCATTCATTCTTTGGCGCAAAGATGTTGATGAGCCGATTGATCTTGTTATTTACATGCTCACGACAGCGCTTGGATTCGCCGCGCTTGAAAATGCGCTCTTCCTCATTGAGCCGCTGACGGCTCACAATTTCCTTTCGGCGCTCGCAACAGATAATCTGCGTTTCGTGGGCTCAACGCTCCTTCATATTATTGCGTCGAGCATCATTGGTTTTGCACTCGCACTCGCGCATCGCATGCCGCCTGCGTCGCGCGCATTCATTTCTTCATGCGGACTTATCCTCGCCATTTCGTTGCACACGACCTTTAACTTCCTTATAATTCCACGAGGCGACACGCATAGCATCCTCGGCGCATTCTTATTCGTCTGGAGTGGTGCCGTCATCTTCTTCGGCCTATTTGAAGTGTTAAAATACTTCGAGTACAGAGCCCCAGAAACTCCGTATACTTTTTAACTTCGCATTACAACCATGAAAAAACGATCCTTCTTCGAACGTCTCTCCGGCTCCGTACCGGTGAACGACGACTACGACGCCTTTGAGGAAGACTTGCCGGTTCAGCGCCGTCAGGCCTTGCCTGCAGTACAGGCTACGTCCGCTGCACCCGCACAGTCTCCCCACCCTCAGACTGCGTTCATGCATGAAGACGATGAGCCTGCAGAAGGTCAGCTTCCGGTAGACGTATATCAGACACCAAGCGAAATTGTTATTCGCACGTTCATCGCTGGCGTACGTCCTGACGAAATTAATCTTTCTATCAGCCGCGACATGGTGGTGATTGAAGGCTCTCGTGCAGAACGCGAAACCATCGCTGATACGGAATATTTTAATCGTGAACTTTTCTGGGGCTCATTCTCACGCACCATCCTACTCCCTCAGGAAGTAGACGTTGAGAACTCTTCAGCGAGCGCAAAGGATGGTCTCCTCACTCTCATCCTTCCAAAGCTTGATAAGGCGCGTCAGACAAAGCTTCGAGTGAAGGCGGGATAAACTTCCCCCAACAAAACCTTTTAGGAAAGCCTCTAGGAGTTAGAGGCTTTCTTCGTGTAATGCAGGGTCAGCCGATACATTCACTACTTTGAAATCAAACTTTCCGATGGTCTGACCGTTGAATGTTTTAACCAGTACGCGCCACGTTCCGGGCTCAGGGTCACTGGTGAGCGAATACCCGCGATACCCTGCCTCACGCCCTCCTGAGAGCGTAAACGCCACGGTGGACTTCGTTACCCATGCGCTTGTGGAATCATCGTATCGTTGCCATTCGTGAACAACGCTCGTACTAAAAGCTCCCGGTGCAAATATGGCACTGTACGCATAGAGTGGTGTACCTGGCACATGATGGACCACTTCTTTGCGCGGGTCGTACCAGTGCTTAGGTGTCTCTCCCAGCACTACGTACGCATTCCCTTCGTGGGTGATTGAGTGATACACGCCACCATCCGTAAGGGTAAGCGGGAGCGGCGGAATGACGTCAGTGAAATATGCAGTGACGATGGCCACTGTAAGTGCAATGCAGCACACCACGATGTGCTTAAGGGTGCTTCGTAGACGTTCCCATCCGAGCATGGCAAGAAGGCCCAAAAAGGCAGCGAATACCAGGACACTGAGCACTGTGCTTTCAATAAATATCTTTTCACTTAGTGCGCCGAGATATACCGGAAGCGCAAAAATGGCGAGCGAATATAATGAGAAATAAAGAAGTGTTGTTTGGAATACCAAGTGCTCACGGTAGTCACGGAATAATTCATTGCCGAAGAAAATGAATGCAAGGAGTATCAGAAATGGCCAAGAGACTGAAAGCACCGAACTCTTTGTATAAAAGACGACGAAGCCAGCAAGAAGTCCGCCGATGGTTAGCTGGGCGAAAAGCGGCGCGATGATAGCGACTGCGTTCATCACCTTGCCACCTGGCCTCGCAGCGGCCAGGTGGGCGAATACCATGCACAATGCTGCAAACCCGAGGTACACCTCAAAAATAACAAGCTCTATTGGTAGTGAAAATACACCGAACGTCACAATGTGATCCACGAACCCGAATATAAAGAATGCGAGTGACAGCCATCGTTCGTTACGCTTTGCCCAGGCTAACGTACGCGCGAATATCGTAGCTGTCATATGTGTGCTTGGAGCCGGATTCGAACCGGCGACCCTTCCCTCTTCAGGGGAATGCTCTACCAACTGAGCTATCCAAGCAGTACCCGTTTAGGGTATGGCCATCGTACCACATTGACTTCATTTCTTCATCTCCCCAAACACCCTCACGCAAGCCAATTACTGGCCGGTGCTAGAAGCTGCCTCGTGCTGATAGGTCTTGAGTAACGTCTGTATCTGATCTGCTGAAGGAAGACCAAAAAGGCTCTTAGAATTACCTTCGCCGCCCGAAACAGGAATAAGCGTATGGAGAAGCGGTCCAAGGAAAATGAATGGAAGAACGAGTACGATGATCCAAAGAAGTAACTTTCCCCAGAATGACCATCGCATTGTTCGCTGCAAACTCAGCAAGATTTTATTATTCTCTTGGGTAAGCTCAATGTTGTCTTGAAGAAGCTGTTCGAGACGTGAGTAGTTTTGATCATCCATAGGCGTTAGTTCGCTGGAACGATAGTAAACGTAAAGCGATATGAGCTCGGTTCAGGTGCGGAAGTCACATGACGAGCTGGGTCCGCAGATTCAAAACTGATCTTCGTGCCAGATACGGTGATGGTCTCGCCAAGATGTATGTTCTGAACCGTACTCTGACCATTAGCACTTACCTTGAGGGAAATCGTAACCGTACCAGCCTGGATACAGTACACCTCTGCAGGACAGCGACTATCCGAAATAACGGAAACGGGACGAACAGATACCGCGTTCTTAAAGCCGGCCACCTGGTTTAGCGCCAACACCGTAGTTCCATATGGATAGTAGTGAACTACTCCTGTAGATCCTGAGGTTGTGGGGTTAGTAGGAGTTGCGTGTACGGTAGTGCTTGCAGCCACAGATGACGTTGTCGTCGTGCTCGTTGCAAGTCCGTTTGTTGGGAGAGGGGTCGCGTCTTTGGGGTGAGTAATAATAAGTCCAACGGCGATGATGAGCACAATGCCCAGGATTGTACCTGGGAAAATAAATTCTTTCTTATCCATATATACAGTATACCTGGCATCTCAGGCCCGTAAAATAAGGGTTGGGGAGGGCCAGTACCACCTTGAATGAACTCACTAATGCGCGGTATACTTTCGGCATGAACAAAACTTCTTATATCGTTGCCGGCATTATTGTGGTTCTCGTTGGAATTGGACTGTTTTTTGGAATGAAACATTCGAATACCACTCCCACTCCAGATCCTATGGCATCTAGCACAACGGTTCTCCTTCCACCTGCACCAGGCGTGAAAGTTCCCGTGACAGCAGACGGAGCAGTGAGCACCTCTTCAGCTCCGCACGTAACCATTACGCCTGTTGCTAGTGGCAGGACATTCTCAGACAAAAACTGGTCCATTAGCTTTATGCTTCTTCCTGAGTGGAACATAACGCCTATTAATGGTTCTAAGAATACGCTTCATCAGCTTCAGCTTGCAAGCAGTAAGAATGTGGTCTTCGTAAGTAAGGACGAAAACATCGCAGTATCTGGTAGCCTAACCTACACCACTGCCACCCGCACCATCGCAGGACAGAGCGTCCAGGTTCGGACATATTCTAACGTTGAATCTCCATTCAAGTATTACCAAATGTTCTCACTCAAGGAATCTGACGGTACGTACTCATTTCTCTTGAAGAGCGCCACTTCAAACACGAACGTACTTGACGCATTCATCGCATCTATTGCGAAGAAGTAATACCGAACCTGATGGTGCCTTCGGAAGGAATCGAACCTACATCGTCTCGTTAGGAGTGAGATGCTCTATCCATTGAGCTACGAAGGCATGCGAGAATCAAACAAAGGTAGAGTAGCACAAAAGGCCCCCTCCGCAGGAGGGGGCCTTTTGCTTACCTGCACTTATGCGGGCAATCCCACGAGTGCCGCGATCTTTTCCTTATCGAAGCCGACGATAACTTCACCGTCGATATCAAAGACCGGTACGGCCATTCCGCCACTCTTCTGTGTCATTTCCTGACGCTTTTCGAGGTCAGTCTGAACGTTATAGTCCGTAAAAGGAACGTTGTTTTCCGTAAACCAGTCCTTCGCCATATGGCAGAAGTGACAGGTCGGGGTGCTGTAGATGGTGATCTTTGCCATATCGTATATGTTAGAGCATTAGTATATCACTTTCGAAATTCCTAATGGATGTGGAAAAAGTCCTTCACTTTGTCCCAAAATGTTGGTGCAGGCGGAGGTGCCACATCTTTCTTTGGCACAACAATGATCACCTCTTCACCTGGCTTTGCGACTCCAAATGTCTCACGCATTGAGGCTTCCTGGCCGCGTTCGGTGTCGAGCTCGTGAACCGTCGCAGAAAGCGTTGCTTTTCGTGCATCAAGCGCGGCAAGCTGTGCGCGGGTGTCAGCCACCGTCAGACGAGCGGTCTGTTCTTTATGAAAAATACTTACTACCAGAAACCCTAGCCACACCACAAGGATGCAGAGAAAAACGGAGATACCCATCTCGCGAGGTGTCATCCGTGCTTTCTTGCGTCGCGCCATATTCTCTAACTATACCAAACCACCGGAGATACTTTCACTTAGAAATCCTAACGGTCGCTATCCTGCACCATCTTCATAAAGACATCCTGAGGGATATCCATCTTTGCGTGCTCGCCGCGACGCTTCTTTCCTTTCTTCTGTTTTTCAAGGAGTTTCATCTTTCGAGTGATGTCACCGCCGTACAAGTATCCCGTCACATCTTTACGCATCGCAGAAATGGATTTTGAGGCAACAATGCGTCCAAGTGCGTGTGCCTGGATTTTAAGTACGAACATCTGCTTAGGCAGAATATTCTGGAGCTTTTCCACCATTCGCTCACCTTCCTCAACTACACGGCGCTGCGCTACCACGCGTGAGAATGCAGGCACCGGCTCTTCAGCTACAAAAATTTCAAGCTTCACCACATCTGCAGGACGCTCATCGAGGAACTCATACGCAAGAGACGCATATCCTGACGAAGCGTTTTTCACCTTATCAAAGAAGCCACGCATAAGTTCGCGAAGCGGCATCTCTACCGTTAACTCAATGCGCCCATCAAGATGTGCGTCGGTGCTTTTCACATCTCCTTCGTGATCGTGAAAGAGCTGAATCATGCCTGAAAGTGAATCAGCGGGCGTAATCAAAATAACTTTCACCCACGGCTCTTCGATCTTTAGTGTTTCGCCGAATGCTGGAAACTTTGAAGGAGTATAGATCGTTTCGCGCTTCCCTTGCTTATTTGTAACAATGTACGCGATAGTTGGAATCGTGATAATGAGTTCTAGATTGAATTCACGTTTTAAGCGTTCTGTAACAATCTCCAGGTGGAGCATGCCGAGGAAACCGCAACGGAAACCTCGTCCGAGCATGCCGGATGATTCTTCTTCAAACGAAAGGGACGAATCAGAGAGACGGAGACGCTCGAGGGCCTGACGGAGTTCAGTAACATCATCCTGACTCTCAGGATATACGGACGCCCACACTACGGGACGCGGTCTGTCGAAACCTTCCAATCCTTCGGTAGAGCCCTGATTACTAATTACCGTGTCACCCACGTTCACAATTCCGGCCTCCTTTACGCCGGTTACTAAATAGCCAATTTCTCCTGCTGAAAGCGTATCTGTAGCCATTTCGTCGGGCATAAAGATACCCGTTTCAAGGGCCGTAAAGCGCTCTCCGGCGGCGGCAAAGCGAAGAACGTCCCCTTTCTTAAAGGTACCGTCAAAGACACGCATGAAGACGGTGATGCCTCGGTGGGTAGAGTATGAAAAGTCGAAGATTAGGGCGCGGGGACTACCGGAGCTTGGGCGCGGTGCTGGCACGTGATCGACAATCGCTTGAAGCAGCGTTTCAACACCTTCGCCCGTGCGTCCTGATACACGAAGCACGCTGTCGGGATCCACGCTCAGGAGTTCAGCGAGTTCAAGAGAGACGTCGTCAGGACGCGCCGCAGGCGCGTCTATCTTCGATATCACGGGAATAATCACGCAGCCCGCGTCCTGTGCCATACGGAGCGTCGTGAGGGTCTGTGCCTGTATGCCTTGAGTGGAATCCACTAAAAGGAGCACGCCTTCCACTGCATGGAGCGAACGAGAAACCTCATATGCGAAATCAATGTGACCTGGCGTATCAATAAGATTCATGATGTATTTCTCACCATCAGCCGCTTTGAACTCCATACGCACCGGCTGCATCTTGATGGTGATACCACGCTCGCGTTCTAAATCCATCTTATCCAAAACCTGATCACGCATCTTTCGCGCTTCAATGGTCCCGGTACGTTCAAGAAGTCGGTCCGCAAGGGTCGACTTACCGTGGTCTACATGGGCAATAATGCTGAAATTACGAATCTTGGTGGTCATGGACATGTACGAAATCGAACGGCGCGAGTGCTTTGAAAGAAGTGAGTTTACGTAAGGAATCCACAAGATCCATGAATTCCTTGTTCTCAAGGAGTCGGAGCACGAAGCCAGCAACGAATATGCCCACCATACCAGCCGCAAGGCCATCTGCAAATACGGTCGGGAGCGTGGAGAGCGGTGCGATCATTCCCACGAGCCGTAATGTGCCGTAACTAGCAGCACCTCCGAGTATCGCAGCACTCAATCCTTCCCCGAGAGGGCGAGCTAATGAACGTGCTACGCCAGGCGCCACGGTTCGAAGGGTAAGGAGCGCAATGATAAGCATAATGAACTGACCAATGGTATAGCCAAGCGCAATAAACAACACGCTTGATCCGGGGACATCAGCAACACGTAACAACGCTTCCATGAAATACCGAAGCATGGGCCAGTGACGCGCCGCATGGATGAGTCCATATGCAGCGGCCACGGAGACTCCTGCATCACCAAGCTGCACGAAGAGAGGATTCCACGACTTCCCTGCAGCATAAAAGGCGCGTGCGCAGAGCAATATAAGACCCTGCGCAAGAAGTGCCATAACGAGCACAGCGAGAATTGCTGCCGTAAGACGAGTATCTTCCCAGTTAAAGGCTCCTGAACCCAAAATAATACGAACGATGTGCGCACGGAGCACCATGGTGAGCACCGTAATAACGGAGGACCAGAATACGATGTGTCGCGCCGCCACTGTAAGCGTCGCCTTAAACGCATCGAACTTCTTTGCGCCAGCCTGCTCTGCTAGTACCGGGAACGCTGCGGTGGCATACGAGGCGGCAATAAGCGAAAGCGGCACTGCCTCCAAGTTTGCAGCAAACGTGTATACCGAAACACCTCCCTCTCCGGAACGCGAGGCGAATGCAATTAAGAGGAGTGTGGTGAGCGAACTCATCGCGAGCGCTAGCGAACGAGGGAGTGAGTGTGCAAAGAGATGCACCAATTCTTTAACGCGAGGAACGGAGAGTTTGGGCATAAGTCCTGCACGTATCACCACCGGAATATGGAGCGCCACGTGCAGTACTGCACCAGCAATCACCCCAAACCCAATCCCAACCAATCCAAAGCGTGGATACAAAAGCAGCGTACCCGCGATAATTCCCAAATTGTACAGAACCGGTGAAAGCGCGAAGAGCATAAACCGTCTCTCAATCTGCGTAACACTTGAGAGCACGCTTGAAAGACCCAGCAGGATAGGCTGGATCAAAAGAATACGGGCGAGCAATACGAAGTCTGCGCTATGCCCCGACGCCATGAGTGTGGGGAATAAGAGCGTGAGGAAGGTGGGAGCAAAGATTGCGAGCACGCCACATACAACTCCCCCAAAGATGAGGAGGAATGTTGCGGCTTGAGAGATTAGCCGACGAGCGCTTTCCTTTCCTTCTTGATCAAGACGTCCAGAAATGGTCGGAATAAGCACGTACGCCGACACAAGCGAAACCACTAAGGCAAATACGAAGTCAGGCACTTTGAATGCGGCGTAGTAAATATCCAGAACCTGCCCCGCGCCGAACAAGTGCGCGAAGATACGGTCTCGAATAAGCGCTAGAAACTGGGACGCAAGCGTTAAACCTGCAAGCAGATACGCGGCCTGATGAAGGCCGCGTATCGGTGCCGTGAGGCGGGAGAGAAGGCGTCGCACCATATCCCTCTATTCTACCCCATCGAAGGTATTCTGCTGTACGCCCAAGGAATCCTGTGCGGATTACCTACTTCGTCACTGCTGAACCAGCGGGCTTTCCTGAGGGATCACTTACGGTGGTCTGAGGAATACCAAGCTGACCCTGGCGAGCTGGAGGGAATGGGTTCTTTCCTGCCTTCAGAGTTGCAATGTCAGCCGCAACGGCCTTTGCATTGTCTGCTGAAAGATTAGAGATAGCATTCAATTGATCCAGTGCCTGAGCGAACTGTCCTTTGGTTGCAAAGGCCACTGCCAAGAAGAAGCGGGCATTTGCATACTGAGTATTCTGCTGGACGGCTGCCGTAAGCGCCTGGATTGCACCATCTGTGTTTCCTGTTCCAAGGCGGAGGATACCAACCTGGAAGAGAACGTTCTGATCATTTGGTGCAAAGTAGAGCGCTGCTTCTGCTGCCTGAAGCGCATCCTTTGCCTTACCTTCCTGAACCTGGAGCTGAGAAAGAAGAAGCGTTGCCTGCGTGTAGTCACGTTTGAGACCAATGGCATTCGTCAAATCTGTTTCAGCGGCAGGTCCATTACCCTGCGCAATTTCAAGCTGTGCAAGAGCGAACGGGAGGGTTGGATTCGTTGGGTTAAGCGCAATGGCTTTTGTATACGCTGCTTTCGCATTGTCGTACGCACCCTGAATCTTAAGCGGCACCACTGCCTGATACACGTTTCCAAGCACTACCCAGTTACGATAGTTGTTTGGCGCAATCTGCGTTGCAAGCGTTGCGGCCTGAATACCGGTTGAGAGTGCTGCCTGGAACTGCTGCTGAGCCTGTGACGGCGTTAGCTTCGTGTTGTTCGCAATGGTCTGCATCTGAGAGATGCTTGCCGCTGCAGCAAGCTGATACGCACGGTCAGACGGAGCGAATAAGAGCGAACGGTTAATGTCCGCTGATCCCTTCTCCAAGTTACCGGCATTCAAGTCTTGAACCGCTTGAGCGTAGGCAACGCTACCAAGGTATCGTTCAACCACCACATATGCCGCTACCACTGAGGCAAGGAGCAAGAGGGTGAGACCGAATACGATAACAAAGCCAACGCGCGGATTGCGGCTGAAGATAATTCCCCATTCACGACGGCTTCCTCCATAGCGGAGTGACGATACGAAGAGACCGGCCAAGAAGAACCCTGCGAGGAGTACCACGGGACCTGGGTTTGTACCAAGCGCGAGAACGAAGATATAACTTGCGCCAACGAATGACGCGATAGAAACGAATCGTGCATATGCCTCTTCAGGAGCACGGAAGAGCAAGGCACGAATGCCAATGTAGAAGAACAGACTAAGGAATGCGAGCCATGCGAGTAGGCCGACGATACCGGTGGTAATTGCTGACGTTGGAATAACGCCAATACCTGAGGTGAAGTCCACATTCCAGAAGACCGTGTCATTCAATGAACGATCACGGAACGTAAGCCATTGAGAACCGAAGGTACCGGGACCTGATCCGAAGATTGGTGCCGATGCATAGGTGTGACTACCAACGGCAAAGGTTGACTGTACCGAAGGACGAACATCGAGATAATTCGTACCCAGTGCATTTACGAGTGATGCGCCAATGGTGCCTCCTCCAATAATGAAGAAGAGCGACACCACGAGCACTACGAGTGGGCCGGCTAGATTCTTTGTTTCTGGACCGTGCAAAGGTTCAGCATCGAGAGACACTTCTGATACTCCGTCAAAATCTTCGTCGGCGGCCATAGGAGCGCGTCGCATAATGGCTTCAATGAAGAGGCCGAGTGCGGTTAGCGCCACAAGTGCCCAAATGAACGCTGAGTTCACAAGCGCAAGGACGATGAGACTCATTGCTCCCGTGATCCACACAAAACGTTTTGTGCGAGTCTGAAGCGGGAGGAAACGAATCGCAAGGAGTGAGATGGTAACTCCAAGACCGGCAAGCATGCCGAGATCAGAGAACGTGCCCACTACGTTTGCGGTTGGTGAGAACTTTGCGCTAGCAACGTGACCCAAGATGAGGAAGACAACCTGCGCAGCCAAAATGATGGCGTACACAATGCTTGCTACCTTAAAGAAGATTCGGTACTGCGCAGAGCGTCGGAACGTAAGCGCTACGATAGACGCAAACGCGGCAAGCAAGATCATGAAGCCGAGCGTGTCGGTTTCGAGTTCTGTACCCAAGAGACCTGCGCGGAAACCTCCACCCGAAAAGAGAGTCGAGAGAAGATACGCTGCAGGCACTAGCCAGAACGCTCCAAGGAGCGCTGCAGGAGGAACGATAATATTCCCGCGCGTAAGGCGCGCGAGGATATATAGCGCAAGCGCAATGATGCCGCCAATGGCGACGATTGATACTTTGCTATATATGAACGGGATCGTCGCTGACGGTATAAATGCCAGCGCCGCGACAGCACCGGTGAGAACCAAGGCCCACACCGCAAGCGTATCGAACGTTACGCGTCGAGGGTTCGACGCAGAGGGGACGGTTTGTATGTCCATATTTTTTACTCCGTGATTACGGGATTAACCCTTATACGCGATGGATTTTTGGCGCTACTTATTTTCGCAACCAAGCCCTATCTACGTAGTGACTATTAAGAACGCACCTTATAAGTATACGGTGGAGGCGGTAGTAAAATGGACGTACTGAGTAGGAAACGGGGATATATAAAGGAGTAAATGAGAAAACCTCGCGTGAGCGAGGTTTTCTCATTTAGTTGACCGGTACGATAAGCCGAATTCTGTCCGGACCGTTCCTAAGAACTATCCGTGACGATCATCTATCTGGGCCGGCAGTTACCTGCCGGCTCGAGCGGCGCTCACCAATACTGCATTGCTGCAGAATTGGAGCACGGCCTTGCACAGAAGTAAGGATTTAGCCGTTTCAGCCTGACGTCACCGTCAGGACATTCTCTGACCGAAGCCAGAGAATACCTAGCCTTTCAGCATTGGTCGTTTCTGTTCGCACCTCGCAGGTCACCCTGGACGGGAATTACCCGCTACCCTGCTGCTAAAAGCGAGCCTTTAGCCTGTGTTCGGACTTTCCTCTCCAGGACTGAAGTCCCGGAGCGACCGTCTGTACCGGTCTTTCACATTATACCACAGAACCCGCTACTTGGTAGCGGGTTCTGTGGTTGTTGGTGAAGGCTAAACGAATAGCTCGAGGACGTGTGAGCCGTGCAGGCCTCGAGGCGAAACACGCCCGCAGAGACTATTCGTTAGCCTTTAGAAGATTTCGCACGTACCTGCGACGCAGGCCAATTCCTTCTTGAGCTCAGTCTCATCAGATCGTTCGTACTGCATGAGCTTTGCGTAATCCACCACAGGGAACGACTTTGCACGACGCTCATATTCCTCCTTTGATATTGCTTCGTATGGAGCAAGACGGTACGCATGGTTATCGCGAGGAAGGAATGAAAGTCCTCCAACCATTTCCCAGTTTTCATATACCCAGTTAGCAACTTGGATCCATTCATCATCACCCACCGAAACCGTTACTGATGGGTTGTGCTCGGTGAAGTTCTCTTTCACAAGCTTCCAGTGAGCGAGCTGATCGAGGGCGGTCACGTCATCTTTACATACTGCACCTTCAGGAGCCTTTACCGGAAATTCCAGCACATACGTATTCGCCGAGTCTACGTCCTGACCCACTTCTGGGTAGTACGGCACGCCGGCGTCACGCATAAACTTGAAGAGTGAATCGGTTGCGCTGATGCGGATACGGCGAATGTAGAACGGTGAATGACGGGCGTGCATACCACTTGCTACGTCGAAGGTCTGAGAAACGGTACCTGAAGGCTTCACACACGTGATTGCCATTGAAGCATTGATGCCGAACCTCTCTGCATACTTCTTATTTATCTTGATTGTTTCGGCACGCATTGAATCAAGAACGTCAGCGTTTCGAACTGCCTTAGAATCCCACTGTCCGGTGATTGAAACACCAAGAAGACGCTCTGCCTCACAGTTCTCTGTCCACTCCTTAGAAAGGTAGCTGAGGTTAGTAAGAGTCGACTGGTACGTTCCGAGGATGGTAGCGAGTCGCGCTTTACGCATTAGGGATTCCTTAGTGTCGTCAGCACGAGCAATGACCTCTGTAAGGTTACAGAACTGCTTTGACTTAAGGATGATTTCGCCGCAAGGATTAGTTCCTGACGGACCAATTACCTTGTCATTCTTTATGTATCCGCTCTCTTCCCAGAATTTAATGCGACGTGCAGGAAGCTGCTTCATAAGACCACCGCGGTTAAAGATGCCGCGCTCTCCGGTACGACTCTTCATAAGTGATACCCACTCATCCATGAACTCCTCGTTCGATGGCTTTACCAAATATACGGCTGAGTTGTTTGCAATGGAGCGATGCGGATCACTCATCCAGAACTGACCCTTCTTTGCGTCGCGAACTTCCGTGTCATCAAGATCTGAAAGGGAAATCATGGCGCTGCGGCGGACACCACCAGCAACCACACATTCACCGATCTTACAGATCATGTCGTGCACATCAATGTTGCGAAGACGACGTCCCTGACGGGCGAAGATGCGTTCACGTGAGAAGGCAAGAAGGCTGCGAAGAGGTTCAGGGCCTGAAGCCTTTCCACCCATTGTCTTCAAACGTGCACCGGCAGGACGAATCTGTGAAAGATCGAAATCAATATCCTTTCCTGCAAACCACGTCTGGAGACCAAGTGTAAGTGCATCGCACCACCCTTCCTTTGAGTCACCGACCATGTGTGTCTCCACCTTCTCGTTAGTCTGAAATGCAATCTGGGGAAGCTGCTGCACCGTTGCACTTTCTACGGAGTAGCCAACGCCGGTACCTTGCATTGAGATGTACATGATCTCTGCGAAATCACGGAGCTTAGTGGGAGCGATGAATGAACAGTTGTACGCAGGAACGTTACAACGCTCAACTGCTTCGCCAGCGAACTGCATGAGACGCATGGACGGCATGATCTGCTGATTGAGGATCGCTTCGCGAATTTCAAGGTACTCCTTGCGCGTAAGCTTATCGCCCAGATTCTTGTGCATGAAATTTATGTAGCGGTTGACGGTCTCAACCCAGGTCTCACGACGACCCTGTTCCGGAATCCACTTCGAGTAGCTGCGAAGATAGACGAATTCACCGAGTGCGTTGCCTTTGAAATACCCCTTACTCTCATCTGCAATAGCGCGAAATTCCGCAGGAATTTCGATTGCTTCTGAACGGAGCTGGTTGCGCTTATCGCGATAAAGAATGTATGCCTTCGCCGTAGCGGTGAAGTCGTTGAGCATGAGCTGCTTTTCAACCGCGTCCTGAATACCCTCAACCGTTGGGAGGAAGTTCTTATACTTCTTTGCAAATCGTGCCAACTCTCCTGCCACCTGGTGCGCAACAAGGATTGCGTCATCAAGACCTCCCTCATTCGCAGCCAACATGGACTTCTCAACCACGCTTACGATTTTCTCAAACGAGAATGGAACAATGCGTCCATCACGCTTTTCCATCTGAGGAATGAGTTCTCGATATCGTTTCGTCTCTCGACTCTCTGGTGCTTTCTCTACAGCAACCGCAGCAACTGCAGGCGCAACAGACTTAGTAATTTTCTTCGCGCGCACCGGTGCTTTTGCAGATTTTGCCATGAGGTAAGAGGTTAGGATAATTGGCGTCGACGAAAGAGAACGTGCATGTGTTTTCTATGAAATGCTTTGATTTGAAATCGACGTTCGTCCATTGTACCTGTCTTCATCTTCGCCACCTATGTGGACAAAGGTCAGCAGAAAACATTACGCACCGTAGGGCAAGGGGAGTGGGATTTTTGTTCCAACTTCCCATCCGCGTCTGCGCATTTCACCGGCCTTTGTCTCTAGGACATACTTCACTGGCTTTGGTGGATACACGGAATTCGGATACGTGTTTGGAGAAATACTGTCCTCAATACCAAGCACCGTGCCGTTGTCCGAAAGCCATACAATGTCGATGGATACCTGCATATCTTTCATCCAAAACCCGACATTAAAATCCTGAGCGAAAACGAATAGCATTCCGTAGTTCTCAGGAATGACCGTGCGACCGCCAAGTCCGCGCTCTTGAGCAGCGTCCGTGGTAACTACTTCAAAATGCATGGGCTGAATAGGGTCAGAGACCAAAGGAGATGTACTTGAAACCGAAAGAGTGCCCGACTTTCCGGTTGTATAGGACAAACTTTGTGCGCCTGGGGTAAGGAAAACAAGAAGCGCGATTATAACGGACACTGCGAGTAAGGTGTAAAGGACATGATGTCTTTTAAGATTCATACGTAGATGGTTGGCTGATGGTATAACCCTTAGTATACTATCTGCATGACTTCCCTTGCTGATTTTTCAAATACGTTTTCAGACTCTGTACGAAAAGTTGTTGCCGGCATCCCCACTGGAAAGGTGGCCACATACGGCCAGGTCGCCGAACTTGCTGGGCGCCCTCGTGCTGCACGTGCCGTGGGTATGGTTATGCGGACTAACAAAGATACGAAAGCGGTGCCTTGTCACCGCGTTGTGGGATCAAATGGCGCGTTAACCGGATACGCGTATGGCAGCGGTGTTACCACCAAAAAGCAGATGCTTCAAAAAGAAGGTGTCGCCTTCCGCGGTGAACGCGCAGACCTTGCGGTCTCTCAGTGGCAGCCAAAAATACAGAAGTAGTAACTGTGTAGAAATTGACAATACCTTATATATAAGGTATTGTGAGTGGCAGTAAACCGCATTCTTTAGGGGACACGACATGAGTCGCATTACCGTCGCGAGGGGGGTGTGGACCACATTCCGCACGTCCTTCACCAACGTCCATCGCGAACTGCTTAGCATCGATCGCACCTACGTCATATACGAATGGTGTAGCGATATTCTCGGTACTGTTCGCACTCTGGGAATCGTTGTTGCCGGTGGAGCGATTCTACAAGAAGCGCTCCGTAAGTCCACACCTTCGTGGACACTGGTGCTTATCGGAATGATGGGGTTTGCGCTTTACAGCGTATTCACCACCCTTCTACACAGTTGGTTAACCGAACGCGGCGAGATCTTTGACGCCTTATACTTCACACAAACCGAACGTCGCATGGCGAAGCATCTTTCGACGCTTGATCTCGGCAGAATGCTGGACCCTGCGTTTCTCGAGCTTTCCCAAATGGCAGATCGGAGAGGCACTCACTCGATCAATAGCTTATGGAGTACGCAGCGACAAACGGTTGCCGCCGCTCTTGGCATTCTGCTATCTTCGGCAATTATATTGAATCTCGATCCATTTCTCGGACTACTTGCGATATGCTTCGCGCTTCCGCAAGTACTCCGTACGTGGTTCAGGGAGAAGCGACATCGTGAACTGGACGAGCAAGAAGCGCTTACTCGTCGGCAGCGAAACGAAGTGAATGAGAGTATATCGGTGGCTCGCCTTGCGGTGACCACTCGACTGCTCTCGCTCACGAGATCGTTCGTCGACTATTACGACGATCTTACCGCAGTACTGTTCAATAATATCCGCGTGCTTGCTCGATTCAACCGCCACTGGCGGCTCGGGATCGGGTTGATCGAGATGGTCATCCTCTGCCTATTCCTCTGGCACTTTGCCAGCGGGTTGGTTGGGGGGAAATACACGATCGTTGCAATGGCAGCAATCTTCGCAAGCATGCACATGCTTTCGAGTGAACTGTCAGGCTTCGGCAGCTCTCTTGCGCACATGGATCATCTCCAGCGCGACTACGACTATCTCGTTTCGTTCTTCGAGACGAAGCCGCTCGTGGATGAGAGCCTCTGCAGCGACGTACAGTTCCGTCACACACCGACGATTACGGTCGACCATGCGTCGTTCACGTATCCCGGTTCCGGCGATCCTGCACTTCGCGACTGCTCGCTCATCATCAAGCCCGGTGAGAAAATCGCGCTTGTGGGCAAAAACGGCAGCGGGAAGACAACCCTGCTCCGCATGCTCGCTCGTGTGTATCTTCCTTCATCGGGAACGATCCTTGCGAATAGCACATCTCTCGCAAAGATGAAGCAAAACGCCTGGCTCGGACATGCGGCGATGATCGTTCAAGACGGAATGCTCACCGGTGTCGAGCTTGCGCGGGCCCTGACCGGAAAACCGGCAGATGCACTGAGCGCAGAAGAGCTCGATCGCCTATGGAAAGCACTCGAGCTCACCGACGCAAAGTCCCTCGTACTTGAGGATCCGCGCGGACTTTCGGTCTGGAACGGACCGGAATGGCCGAACGGTCGAGGTTTCTCGACCGGCCAAGAGCAGCGATTGCTGCTTGCAGCTGGCATGTATCGGGCCCTTGAAGCCCAGATGCATGTAGTGATGCTCGACGAGCCAACGGCAAATTGCGATGCTGAGATGAAGGCAAACTTCTTCTCCGCTCTTGCGAATGCGCCTGAGCTCGCTCGGCATACGATCCTCGTGAGCATGCACGATCCTCTCTATCTGCACTTTTTCAACCGCGTGCTGCAATTCGAAAACGGCATGCTGGTGAACGATTTGCGGAACCCGGAGGAAATCGAAAAGTATAGGAAAGACATCGCGCTTTCACTCGCGCATGATCTATAACGTACCTTACCCTTACCCCGCCTACACCAGGCGGGGTACGTTTTTATAGCAACCATTTGTAGCTACTTCGGTCTCTCAGTGGCAGCCAAAAAATACAGAGGTAGGGAAGTGAAGTGCGGAGACGGAGAGATTCGAACTCTCGAGACCCTTTCGAGCCTGCCGCCTTTCCAAGGCGGTGCACTAGACCACTATGCGACGTCTCCAGTACAAATCGTTATAACACAAAAGGGAAGTGGCAGCTCGAAATGAGCCGCCACTTCCCTTTGTACGTCCTATTTCTATCTCTGTTTTCCCTCTTACGTTTCTATTCTTTCGTCCCACTTAATAGTGCACGTACGCGAGCTTCTGTAGGGGGGTGCGTTGAGAAGAGGCGATTGATCCAGTCGCCAGCTTTACCACTCTTCGTTTCTCCGTACGGATCCCCTATGAACAAGTGCGCCGTTGCATGACTAACCTTTTGCATTGGTCGGCCATATGCCTCAATCTTCGCTAACGCGCTTGCAAGCCCTTCTGGATATCGTGTAAGGAGTGCTCCAGATGCATCTGCCAGAAATTCACGACGGCGCGAAATTGCGAGCTGGATGAGCTGCGCAGCAATAGGTGCCAAGATAATCGCAACAATTCCCACTATCAGCATCAAGCCTCCGCTACGGTTGTCATCATCTCTGTTTCCGCCCCAAAGCGATACGCGCAAGAACATATCAGCAATGATGGCGATAAAACCGGCTAACACCACCGCCACAGTCATCAGAAGGATGTCTTTATTGCGCACGTGAGAAAGTTCGTGAGCGATAACCCCTTCGAGTTCCGAGCGATTCATCATTGAGAAGAGGCCGGTTGTGGCAGCCACAACGGCATGCTTTTCATTACGTCCTGTGGCAAAGGCATTCGGGGAAGGGTCTTCAATGACGTAGAGCTTTGGCATTTGGATGCCTGCCGTTATGGAGAGATTTTCTGTAACGGTATAAAAATCAAAGAATTCTTCTTTGGACGCAGGGCGAGCATTCGTCATTGAAAGAACCTGACGGTCACTAAACCAGTAACTATATATATTCATGAACACCGCGAAGAATACGGCGACGTACAGAATGCTCGGATTCTGGTAGTAATACGAAATGAAATAGCCGATAGCGAGCACAATGGCGAGGAATATAGCCATTAGAAATGCGGTCTTCCAAATATTACGAGAACGTTCTTGATAGAGGGTAAGTGCCATATATATTCAGTATAGCTAACTGACGGCTACCTGCCAGTTCTGTTACTTCGCAAGTTCGAGGTCTTTGATGCGTCTTGAGTGGCCATCAAGCATTTCAACGACTGTGTCGATTCTGAGGTTTACTTCTTTGAAGCCCTTAACCATCTTATGCTCAAGGATTTCAAAACGTTCATCTATTTTCTCAAATCGTTTATCAATACCTAAAAAGCCTTCAGCTACCATCCTTGCCAGTGTGTCGAGATCCATATCTTCTGTTTCCATTAGCTCAGTCTAATAACTGAGTACTGGTGAATATACCAAATTGAGATAAAGAAAAGCTGAGTTTTTTCTAAAATATTTCTGAAGTCACCTTACGCTGCTGCCAACCGTTCCTCAACCATCAAAATTTCGTGGTCGATTCCTTGAATAAGCTCATACTTTTCTGCTTCTGCGGCAGTAATCCACGCAAACTCCGTAGCGTCTTCATCAAGAACTACCTCGCCACTTGCGTATTTGCAGTAAAACGAGAGAACGATAGCCGGTATGCCGTCAGGACGAATGAACGCTACGTCGAGAAGATATTGAATATCACTGACCTCTAGTCCAACTTCTTCACGGATTTCGCGACGAAGTGTAGTTTCAACCGCGTTATACCACTGCGGACTTTCGCTGTTCTGGAACGTTGCTTCACCAGCCATATAATCCGTGGTTTCAATTCCTCCGCCGGGCACCGTCCATCTATTAGGCCACGCCTTCTTTGTGGGCGAGCGCTTAGTTATGAGATATTTGCGACTTCCATCCTCATCCTGTTTCCAGATGATACCGGTAATAGCAATCCGATGGAGATCGGTATGGATTGGTTCGGGAGCAGCCATATGGTTTGGGTTTACTGGAAGGAAACTTTCACCGGTTCACGTGCTGCGGCGTCAGAATCAGCAAGCTGAAAGAGATCCATTTTCTGAATGTGGAAGGAGTTTGCAATGACATTGCCAGGGAATGACTGAACTGCGGTATTGAGGTCTTGAACGTTGCCGTTGTAGAAGCGGCGAGCGGCTTGGATCTTATCTTCCGTATCAGCAAGCTGGCGCTGGAGTTCAAGGAAGTTCTGGTTCGCTTTAAGATCTGGATATGCCTCAGCCACTGCAAAGAGTGTCTTGAGGGTTCCGGAGAGCTGGTTTTCAGCATCTGCCTTCGCTGCTGGAGTTCCCGCCTGCATAGCTTGTGAACGAGCCTTTGTTACGTTCTCAAAGGCTGCGCTTTCGTGCGTAGCGTATCCCTTAACCGTCTCCACGAGGTTAGGGATGAGGTCATAACGACGCTTAAGCTGTACATCAATATCTGCCCACGCTTCCTTTGTACGGTTTACTTTCGAAACAAAACCGTTGTATGAGGCAATAACGTAAATAATAAGGAGAACGACGATTCCAAGGACGATATATAGAGGTGTCATATACGTATATTGTAGAACGGCTGGATGAAAGCACAAGAGCGGCACCGCAGGTGCCGCTCTTGCTCAGGTCTTGTCTAGCAGGGAAGTAGACTCTGTCTTTTAATTTCCCCCCTAGTACCCCATTCCATCCATTCCTCCTCCCATACCCCCCATTTCTCCTGCTCCCGCTTTTGGCTCAGGGAAGTCAGCGACGGCTGCTTCAGTGGTGAGAAGGATAGCAGCAGCAGAGACGGCGTTCTCAACAGCACCGCGCGTTACCTTAACGGGATCAATGATTCCGGCCTTGAACATATCAGGGACCATCACATCTTTAAGTGCATCGTATCCAGCAAATC
>JAQBQR010000008.1 GCA_028286945.1 Parcubacteria group bacterium
AGAAGGATAGCAGCAGCAGAGACGGCGTTCTCAACAGCACCGCGCGTTACCTTAACGGGATCAATGATTCCGGCCTTGAACATATCAGGGACCATCACATCTTTAAGTGCATCGTATCCAGCAAATCCAACAGCATCTTCTACGTCACGAACAATGTTTGAGACGTCATCTTTGCCACAGTTAAGCGCAATCTGGCGAAGTGGCTGCTCAAGTGCGCGAACCACAATGTCGTACCCTGCCTTTTCGTCAGCGCTCATATCTTGACCTGACTTTCCTTCACCTGCCTTTGCGAGAATACGCGCAACCTTTACGAGGGCAGTACCTCCTCCCGGGACAATACCTTCTTCGATAGATGCCTTCGTGGCCTTAACCGCGTCGTCAATCTTATCCTTAAGATATTTCATCTCGGTCTCTGTAGCAGCGCCCACGCGAATCACGGCGACGCCACCTGAAAGTTTTGCAACGCGTTCCTCAAGCTTTTCCTTATCAAACTTTGAACTAGTGTTGTCGATAAGCGCCTGCAATTGCTTTACGCGCGCATCAATATCCGCTTTCTTTCCCTTTCCACCGACGAAGACGGTGTTGTCTTTTGTTGCGACGACGCGCGAAGCGCGTCCAAGCATCGTAATAGTGGCACTCTCAAAGGTGAGTCCGGTGTCGCTTGAAATGACTTCAGCTCCAACGATGGCAGCAATATCTGCAAGCATTTCTTTCTTTCGATCGCCAAACCCTGGCGCTTTGATACCAAGAACAGAGAATGTGCCTCGTAGACGGTTCACAATAAAGGTTGAAAGAGCCTCACCTTCGATATCGTCAGCGATGATAACCAAATCCTTCTTTCCGCTTTGAGCAACTTTTTCAAGAAGGGGAAGTACCTCCTGAATGCCGCCGATCTTCTTGTCCGTGATGAGAATGTACGGATCGCGCATTTCAGCTTCCATACGTTCAGCATTCGTCACCATGTAAGCAGATACATACCCTTTATCGATCTGGAGACCTTCAACAACTTCGTGGGAGAGTTCCATGCCCTGCGACTCCTCCACCGTCACCACGCCGTTCTTTCCCACCTTCTCAACGGTTTCGGCAATAATGGTGCCAAGTTCTTCGCTTTCAGCAGAGATAGAAGCCACCTGCTTTACATCATTTTTTCCTGAGACAGGCTTAGCCATCTTCTTAAGCTCAGCTACCGCGGCAACCTTTGCGCGCTCCATACCAGCGCGTACGCCCATAGCGTTCCCGCCTTTGATCACACGATCCAGTCCTTCGCTCACCATCGATTCAAGAAGAACCACGGTCGTGGTTGTACCGTCACCAACGCCATCGTTGGTCTTGCTGGCTACCTCCTTAACGATCTCAGCGCCCATATTCTCGAACTTATCCTTGAAGGAAATCTCCTTTGCGATGGATACACCGTCGTTCGTGATGCGCGGACCACCGTATGAACGGTCCAGAACAACATTGCGACCACGTGGACCAAGAGTGACTTTGACCGCGCGAGCAGCTTTCTCAATACCAGCATGGAGTCTGCGGCGAGCGTCTTCACCGAATAGGATTTCTTTTGCCATATGAAATTAGTTTAGAAAGGAAATAAAAGGGAAGTGAACAGGGGAGTTGCGCCTAAAGAATTGCTAAGACGCCTGATTCAGTAAGGATGAAATATTCAGTGCCATCGATCTTAACTTCGTCATATCCGTACTTAGAGAAGAGTACTTGGTCACCAACCTTAACGGCCATAGGGACGAGGGAACCATTGTCATAGCGACCAGCACCAACAGCAACCACGGTTCCCCGCTCAGGTTTTTCTCGGCTAGCCGTGTCGGGAATAATAATGCCGGATGTAGACACATCCTCGCGGGAGAGGGGCTTGACGACAACGCGATCAGCAAGCGGAGTAATTGAAAGTTTGTTCTTTGTAGTCTTTTCAGGTTGAGCCATGGGAAATAACGTTTGAAATACCTAATAAAGAGCGTAACCATAAGATACTATGTGTTTTGTCTTTTTACGAGAGACCACTTCCCTTCGTAAAAGTTATCCACAGGTACGCTGAGGACGCGCATCGACAGTCAATAAATGTTTGCAATTGCTACAAATAATGGTATAACAAAGGCTGCACTGCACCTTAGGTGCGCTCATTCGGGAGTTCGGCAATGCCAAACTATGTCCTTAACCTGATGCTTCATTCAATGATTGCGATGGCAGGAGTCACTGGCCTGCAACTGGCTTGGCACCTGGTTCGCTATTGCATTAGTCTTGTCACGGAGCATGAATATTTCAACATACGGGTGGCACAGTGGTTCTTCCTGTGCGTTGGAATTGTTGCCATAATCTTCTTCGCGATCAATCATTTCGTCTACGAAGTGCAGTTCGGCAGCGATCGAGAAATTATTCTGCACTGGCTGGGGACAATGCTGGCATTAGTCCTCGCCAATATTCTTCTCTACATAACAGTGACTCGATCTCGCGAATGATCGTTCGCTCTTGCACCCCCGGTTTCGGCCGGCGGGTGTTTGTTTTTAGGTCTTTTTATGCTACTATCCGACGTATCAAACATTCTATGACTGCCCTACTTCCCTACCTCGAAATCGTTATTTCTGTCCTCCTTATCGCCGGAATTATCCTTCAACAGCGCGGTGCCTCACTCGGTGGCGCATTCGGAGCAGATAACTTTGCGTCTACCTTTTATAAGCGCCGAGGTGCTGAAAAATTCCTCTTTGGCGCAACCATCGTGCTTGCTGTTTTGTTCATCCTCGTTGCAATACTTAACTTCGTAGTGACGGCAGCGTAATTGCTCCCGTACAGCTGTCTATGAATCGAATTTCCCGATTCATCTCAGAGCTTCGTCCCGGTGATGCGGTTATTGCGGGTGCGCTTACCGGTATCACGCTTATTGCGTGCTTTGTAGGGTTAGCCGCTCTCGTTCGCTCATATCAGGTAACTATTCCTGCCCATGGCGGCACCCTTACCGAAGGGGTCGTTGGTAGTCCTCGTTACGTTAATCCTCTTTTAGCCTTTTCTGACAGTGATCGTGATCTGGCTGCACTTACCTATTCCGGTCTCATGGGACATGGCACGGGCGGAAAACTTATTCCTGTATTAGCTGAGTCGTACACCGTTTCTTCTGACGGAACGATATATACCTTTGTGCTGCGTCAGAATGCACAGTTCTCTGACGGCACACCGGTTACGGCTGATGATGTGGTGTATACCATTCAGAAAGCTCAGGATATTTCGCTAAAGAGTCCGGTGTATTCCAGCTGGTCTAACATTCGTGCTGAAGCTATTGATGCAAAAACGGTTCGGTTCACGTTACCTAAGGCATACGCCCCATTCTTAGAGGACACGACGCTTGGTATCTTGCCGCAGCATATTTGGCAAAGCGTGAGTGATGAAGAATTTCCTTTTGCACCTCAAAACACGTTGCCCGTTGGTGCAGGTCCTTTCATAGCAAAAAATGTGAGTCGTGATTCACAAGGAACCATTACTGGATACACCTTGGATTCATATTCGAAGTTTGTGCTTGGTGAGCCGTATCTCTCACATATCCATATATTGGTATATGCGAATCAGAATGAGCTCCAAACTGCATATAAGAACGGTACGATTAAGAGTACGTATGGAATTGCAACAGCAAGTGCCGTTAAAGCACCATATGCTCGTGTATTTGGGGTTTTCTTTAACGACGCGAACAACCCGGCACTTTCTGACTTGAATGTGCGAAAGGCGCTTTCTCTTGCGGTTGATCGTACAAAGCTCACTCAAACTATTTTTGGTGGATACGCGGTGCCTCTTAATGGTGTGTTGCCTGCAGGAAGCGGTGTGCCTGTTGCTCCCCTCCCTTCTGATGACACGCGTCTTGAAGAGGCTCGCTCATCACTTACCGCCGCAGGATACAAATACGACGCAACGGCAAACACGTGGTCTAAGGGAGGTGAAGTACTTTCCATAACCCTGACTACCTCAAGTATTCCCGAACTTAAGGTGGTGGCAATGGAGGTGCAGAAAGATTGGCAAGCGCTTGGTGTACCTGTTCAGCTTGAGCTCGAGGATTCTTCGAGTCTAACGCAAACGATTATTAGGCCGCGCGCCTACGGCGCGCTCCTCTTCGGCGAAGTCATCGGTGCCAGCCCTGACCTCTTCCCTTTCTGGTCAGGGAGCGAACGAACGAATCCTGGACTCAACATCGCAAACTATGAAAATAAGGATGTTGACGTACTTCTAACGCAAGCGCGTTCAGAATCTGATCCAACAAAAAGAATTTCCCTCCTGGAACAAATCCAAGAAAAGATTGCCGCTGATTACCCTGCTGCCTTTTTATATACTCCTGATTTTCTCTACAACGTTCCCTCATCTATTTATGGCGTTACCCTTTCACAAGTGAGTAATCCTTCCGACCGCTTCTGGGGTGTCCAGAATTGGTATACCTATACCGAACATGTGTGGCCTATATTTGTCCCCGCAGCTAGGACTGGCGGATAAGCGTCATTTCGTGTATGGTGAGGGTAAGTTTCCCTTATGGGTAGTGCATAAAACTATTATTTAGTTCATTATTTGCATCTCTATTGATGTCTAATTCAAATCTAGTATGACCCCCGCTCCAGCTCCGGCCCCTGCGCCGCGCGCTCCCCGTGCTTCAGAATCAAATTCACCAGCCCCCTCACACGAAGGCCGTCCCCCTCAAGGTAATCGCCCTGCTCCCCGCAGTGGTGCTCCTCGCAGTGGAAACGGAAACAGTAATAACCGTGGACGCTCAAACGGCGGACCTCGTGGAGGATCACGTGATAACCGTCGCCCTCAAATGCGTGGCGGAAACAGTCCAACCACAAAGAAGGACGCTGATTACCACCCAGACCCTGTCGCTCCTAACGTTGTACGTATCGTACCGCTTGGTGGCGTTGAAGAAGTCGGTCGCAACATGGTTGCGCTCGAAGTCGGCAATGACGTCTACGTCTTCGACGTTGGCTTCCAGTTCGTGTCTGAAGAATCTACTCCAGGCGTTGACTACGTCCTTCCAAATACCACGTACCTAGAACGCAACGCTGCTCGCGTCCGCGGTGTCTTTATTACTCACGGCCACCTCGATCACATCGGAGGTATTCCCTTCCTTTTGAACCGTTTTGGTAATCCACCGATTTACGCTCAGAATCTCACGAACGTAATGATCGCAAAGCGCCAGGAAGAATATCCTGATGTGCCTAAGCCAGAACTCATTACGGTTGAAGCAGGTACAAGCCGAATGGTTGGAGATCACAAAGTAAGCTTCTTCGCCGTTACGCACTCAATCCCTGACTCAATGGGTATTATGGTTGAAACACCGTATGGAAACGTTGTGGTGACCGGCGACCTTAAACTTGAGCACGAAAACGGTATCCCGACAGACAAAGAGCAGCAGGTCTGGGGCGGCATCGGAAAGGAAAATAACCTTTTCTTTATTGCTGACTCAACGAACGCTGAACGTGATGGTTTCTCCATTCCTGAGAGCCGAGTGCACACGACCCTTGAGGAGATTGTACGTGGTGTATCAGGACGTCTCATCATTGGTACCTTTGCTTCGCAGTTTGAGCGCATGATCCGTATCATCCAGATTGCAGAATCTTTGGGTAAGAAAATCGTTACTGAAGGACGCTCAATCAAGACGAACCTTGAGATTGCTCAGAAGACCGGTCTTCTGGTTGTTAAGAAAGATACGATTATTCCTGCACAAGAAATTCAGGACTATCCTGCAGATAAGATCGTTATCCTTTCAACCGGCGCCCAGGGTGAGGAGTTCGCTGCCCTTATGCGCATCGCTACGAAGCAGCACAAGAGCATCACGCTTACCCCTCGTGATACCGTCGTGCTCTCATCTTCTGTTATTCCTGGTAATGAGATCAGCGTTCAAAAGCTTAAGGATAATCTCTTCCGCAACGGTGCAACGATCATTCATTACCGCTCATCTGACGTGCACTCAACCGGTCACGGAAACTCAGGCGAGCTTGTATGGATTAACCAGCAGGTTGGTGCGAAATTCTTCATGCCTGGCTACGGCTACTACTCAATGACCTGGAGCCATGCAAAGGCCGTTGAACAGGCAGGGCGCGCTAAAGACAGCATTGTTATTGCTGATAACGGAAACGTTATCGACATCATTGATGGTAATCGTTTGGAAGTACACAAGCAGAAAGTTCCTAACTCCCCTCTCGTGGTGGATGGATTCGCTATCGGCGATATGCAGGAAGTGGTTATTCGTGACCGCCAGGCCCTTTCTAAGGATGGTATGTTCGTAATCATTGCGACCGTGAACCTTAAGACCGGTAAGCTTCGTAAGTCTCCGGATATTATTTCTCGAGGATTTATTTATCTTCGTGAAAGTCAGGATCTCCTCAACCAGGCACGTCTCCTTATTAAGAAGACCGTTGAAGATTCCACGCGTGGTATGAACCCTGTTGACCTTGATTACGTGAAGAATACACTTACGGACACTATGTCTGGCTTCCTCTTCAGCGCTACAAACAAGGCACCTATGGTGATTCCTGTGCTTATTGGCGTCTAGCCTCCAAGACTATTTGTGGCCATAAAAATCTCAACACCTTGTTGAGATTTTTTGGTGGTAGAATCTGAAGAACATGCGAATGCGTTCCCTTTTGGCCTTTGGCAATTTCTTTGCCTTTGCTCCCTATTATTTGACCGGCTATATTTTGGCGCCTTACTTGGCGACCTTCATGCCGGTGAGTACTGCAGGACTTGCGATTTCTCTTGGTGCAGCCATGACGTTAGTTGCGTTTCCTTTTATGCCCAAATGGGTCGCAAGGTATGGACCGCAGAAGCTTGGCATTATCTTCGGGTGTCTTGAGGGAATTGTTTTGCTTTTGCTTGCAGGAAACCCGTCCCCGCTGCTCGCAATATTCCTCATCGCCGTTGCCTGCGCCGTCGCGCCATTCATTGTCTATC
>JAQBQR010000034.1 GCA_028286945.1 Parcubacteria group bacterium
TCACCAATAGCTTCAAGAGTCTCGCGGTCGCTTGAGGTACCGAGGCCGAAGCGGTACGTAAGGACTTCACGAGCGCGTTCAGGAACCTCAGCAAGGAGGTGCTTTACGAGCGAGGTGTTATCAAAACTAAGCTTCGTTACCGCAGCTTTTGGTCCTTTCGACACCTTTGCCCCTACGCGTTTGGGCGCAGCTTTCTTTACTGTGGTTTTGGTAGTTTTTCCGGCCATATGGATAAGAGATATATATCTACTTTATACCAGATTGCCTCAAAAGAGTCAAACTTAGGCCTTGACGACTGTCTTGGGGATAACCAAAAGAATGTGTTCAAATATAAGCTTTAAGGGAGCAGAACGCTCATACATAAGAGGCATAAAAGCGGAGAGATCTTCTAAAAAAGCCAGTAATTCAGTACGTTTTCCAGCATTTCCTTCATGAAGGTAGCTGGCGTGAGCCGCCTCAGTAATGCCTTTTATTAGTTCCGAAGCCTCGGCCCGTTCCCCTTGTTTGATCTCTTCCTTATCGGACTTAGTACGGTCTAAAAGCTTTGTGATGTACTTTTCACGGTCCGCCGAGGAAAGGCTGAGAAATTCATCGGCACTGCCCTTTTCAGTGTCTGTAGTCTCTGGTGAGACAGGGTTTGAGTCGTCCGGGAGAGGCAAAAGACGTGAACGAAGGGTCGGTAAGAGTTGCCCTAATGAAGGAACGCCAATGATGATGGTTACTCCTTCAGGCGGCTCTTCGCAGACTTTAAGGAGTGCATTCTGTGCCTCGTGGAAAATACGGGATGCAAAGATAATGACCGCCTTTTGGTCACTCATTGCTGTCCTATATATAGAATTAGATATCTTACGCACATCGTCCACGGATAGAAGTCCGTGCGAAAAGGTCTGAATATCGGGGTTTGAGACGTCAGAAAGGGATAACGCGCGCGCAGCGAAGCTGCGCGCCTTTTCCATCACCTGTTCTTCTGTCCCTGTTATCACATACGCATGGTGCGCCATATTTGCTCAGTATAACGCGCTTTCAACGGTACTTGACAATTGATGAATTTCAATCCATACTTTACTCCAGGTGGCGATGTGTGCCACGCTTGTATCACTCATATAGGAAGACAAAGGTCTTCCAGAAAGGGCTGCTATGACGAGCCGTATTTATTCGCTCGCTCTTCTCACTTCCACCCTGATCGCGTCGCCTGCGTTTGCGCAGACCAGCACGGTTCCTGTTTCGGCTGCCCCGGTGGCCGATACTCAGGAACCGGTCCGCACATACCAGGTCGCCGGTGCAGCACTTGTTGCTGCACCGGCCTTAGACACCTCGCCGGATAAGCCGATCAATCTGCTTCCGGCACAACCGACCGAAAAGCACGGCTGCCATCTGGCTTCGGCAAACATCGGCGTTTACAGCGCCTATGTCTTCCAGGACATCGCCTTCGTCGGTGATGAAAATCCGGTGGTCCAAGCGGATGCAACGGTTGCCTGCGCAAGCGGCTTCTCGTTCAACGTGTGGACCTCGGCGGCAACGAAGGGATACGGGCGGCCGTATGGCAACCGTGGTTTCGGCGACGAGATCGACTTCACCGGCGGATACGGCAAAACAATGCACACGCCTATCGGCCCCGTGCGTATGGATGTCTCGGTGGCGTACAACGTCATTGCTGACTTCGGTACGACGAAGGACGATGTGATGCAGCTGTTCGTCCAGGCGAGTCGGCCCATCAAGGTTGGCACTGTGACGGTCACGCCATATGTGCGGGCGCAGGAGTGGGTCGGCGTCGGCTCGTTTCCGAACGCCTTCTTCCTTCGCGGCGGCACACAGGTGAGCATTCCGCTCACCGAGCAGCTGTCGTTCAGCGGTGATCTCTCAAGGGTCTTCGGACTCAGCCGCGACGGGCGTAATATCACGCGGGCCCAGCTGTCGTTGTCGCAAGGCATCGGTCACAACTGGAGCTTGACGGGTACCGTCAAGCTCACGCAGAGCGCGAAGCACGTTTTCGCTCTGGTGTTGGGCAAGAACTTCTGACGCACTAACAGGTTCGCAAGAACCAAAAACTTGGGCTCCCTCGCTTAACCGCTTGGGAGCCCGAAATTTTATATACCCTTAGAAAGGTTACGAGATTTTCACTTTTTAACCTCGCGAAACAATACTCTTCTTATACGTATCCAAATGTTTGAGTGCAACGCCCGTACCGCGAGCCACGCAGAAATAGGCGTCCTCAGCTAAACGTGACTGCACACCTGTTCTTCGCAAAACAAGCTCAGGTAAATTGCGAAGCTGAGATGTTCCTCCCGTTAAAATAATGCCGTTATCAATAATATCTGAAGCTAGTTCGGGCGGAGTTTCTTGAAGTACTTTGCGAATGGCCTGCATCATTTCGCGTAGCTCACGACTCAAAGCCTGCACGATCTGATTTGTCTTAAGCTCGATGGTGCGCGGCAAACCTGAAACTAAATCGCGTCCTTTGATTGCCATTGTTAATTCCTCAGTCACGGGCACGGCCGAACCAATCTGGATTTTCACATCTTCAGCTGTCTTTTCACCAATGGCTAAGTTGTACTGTTTCTTAACGTGGTCGATGATTGCACGGTCTAACGCGTTCCCTGCCACCTTCACAGAAGTTGATGCGACGATTCCTCCCAAAGAAATCACTGCCACGTCGATGGTGCCTCCTCCAATATCTGCCACCATACGTCCCATCGGTTCGTGAATAGGAATACCTGCGCCGATTGCTGCAAGGATCGGTTCTTTAACCACAAAGGCGTCCTTCGCGCCGGCCTTCGCTGCGGCTTCAATAACGGCACGTTTTTCCGTACTGGTCACGCCTGCGGGAACGGAAATAAGCACCACGGGCTTAAAAAGATTGTAGCGGCCAAGTGCTTTTCGCATAAAGTAGCGAAGCATCGCTTCGGTAACGCGATAGTCTGCAATAACGCCATCTTTCATAGGACGATACGCCACGATGTCATCTGGAGTACGCCCCACCATGCGCTTTGCCTCAACACCGATAGCCACTACCTTGTTCGTTTGCGTGGAAACGGCCACAACTGACGGCTCATTAAGAACTACTCCTCTGCCTGGGACAAATACCAAAACATTTGTAGTACCCAGATCGATGCCCAATTTCGGAGAAAACGAAGACATAATGGGCTGATTATACGCCTATTCGTGCAGGGCGCCAAAACAAGCATATTTTATGCAATTGTGTTACGGTTCTGTCCAGGCAAGGAGGTGCCTCATGGACGCAACGTCATTAGTTCCTATCATCATCCCGACCAACCACCAGGACCTCGTTCTGCGTCAGTTGACGGTCGAAGATGCGGGACTTATGTTTCGCCTCATTGACCGCAATCGATCTCATCTAAGCCAATACGGCGAGAACACATCGTCGAAATACCCAACAATCGAGTCTGCTATTTTCTCGGTTACACACCCTGAAAATCCAGACAAACTGCGCTTCGGAATATGGCTTGAGGAAACGTTTGTGGGATCTGCCGGCCTCACCCCACCGCACCCCCTGTTTTCTGACGGAGGATCCTTGGGATACTGGCTCGGAAGCGAATATACCGGTCAGGGGATTGCGACGGCAGCTTCAGAAGCACTGCTTCGTTACGCAAATGTAGTCCTTCACTGGCCAAGAATTTTTGCCAGGGTGCATACGGATAACCATAAAAGCAGGGCGGTCCTCGAACGGTCCGGATTCCATTTCGAATGTGAACGAGGAGAAACGATTCACCTGAAAGCTAGCCTCAGATAATGAGTGACTGCTGAATGCAAACTTGCGCGGAGAGATCCGCGCATTTTTTATTACCCAATAACTGAAAGTATGTTTCCTGCGGGATCTTTGAACCACGCAATGTTAGGACCCATATTCACTTTCTTTCCCCATGCAATTCCATTCTCGTCTTGTTCAAACGGAAAGTTTTCATATCGTTCAAAAGCAATGCCTTGAGCGATGAGATCTTCAACTGATTTCTGAATATCTTCTACTTCGAAATTAAGCACTGTGAACGTCGCGGGTACGTGATCTTTCTTTTCATAGAGAAATACTGCGAATCCATTTTGTAAGGTGAGTCGCAATCCTTCCGGGGTTTCCTCTACCGGTAGTGAAAGCACATTTTTATAAAATTCCTTTGCAGCTGTCATGTCATTGACAGAGTATCCGCTGAACGCATTTTTGTAGGTAAGCATAAAGAAAGTATAGCAAGCTTACTATCCAGTCTGGCGCCTCGCCACATTCATGTATACTAATATCCATGTCTGAAAGCGAAATGGATTTCATGGTAACGGGAAAGCAGGAGCTTTCGGGGAGTATTCTTACGAATCGTTCTAAGAATGGCGCCGTAGCGATGCTCGCCGCTTCCCTCTTAACAAAGGGTGTGACCACTCTTAAGAATGTTCCAAAAATTGAAGAAGTTCATCGTCTCCTCGAAGTGCTCACCTCCATTGGCGTCAAAGCTGAATGGAATGATCATGATCTCACCCTAACTCCTCCTGAGAAGATCGATCTCGACGCCATAAACAAAGTAGCGGCAACGCGTACCCGAAGCATTTTGATGTTCATCGGTCCACTTCTCCATCAATACAAATCATTTTCGCTTCCTCAGTCAGGTGGATGTACGCTTGGACTCCGCAGTGTTCGCCCCCATCTTTGGGCACTTGAAAAATTCGGTGTCACCATTACAGCTGAAACAGACCATTACGCTATTTCTCATACGGAACTTGCACCTGCAACGGTTGTCTTCTACGAAGCCAGCGATACCGCAACCATTAACGCTCTCTTTGCAGCGGCAGGTATTCCTGGTACCTCACACATTAAATACGCATCTGCTAACTACCAGGTTCAGGAAGTCTGTGGTTTTCTCCAAAAGCTTGGAGTACAGATTGAAGGAGTCGGTACTCCGTCACTTACGGTTACTGGTAGAACAGATATAACTGAAGACATTGAATACAGCATTGCTGAAGATCCAACAGATGCGATGTTCTTCATTGCTGCTGCGGTTACCACAAACTCAGAACTGACGGTGTTGCGTGCACCTATTGATTTCCTCGAGGTGGAACTTTTGGTACTTGAAAAGATGGGTCTACAGTTTGATCTAACTCCACAGGGAGTATCTGAGAATGGAATTACCAAGCTTGCTGATATTCATATAAAGAAATCATCACTCGTGGCATTTCCGGAAAAGATTCATGCTCGTCCCTATCCTGCTTTGAACATTGATAACCTCCCATTCTTCGCGGTTATTGGAACACAGGCAGAAGGTCCAACGCTCATACATGACTGGGTGTATGAAAAGCGCGCTATTTACTATACGGAGCTTGATCGTCTAGGTGCTGACACCCAGCTTTTCGATCCACACCGAATCCAGATCATGGGAAAGAGCCATTTGCGTGGTGCTCAGATCGTCTGTCCTCCTGCGCTTCGCCCTGCAACCATTCTCCTCATCGGCATGCTTGCTGCTGAAGGCAATTCCATTTTGCGTAACGTATACAGCATTAATCGTGGGTATGAAGATCTCGCAGAGCGTTTGCGATCAATCGGTGCAAATATTACGGTCTCGCATTCGTAACTACCTATTCCCAATCTCTTTTTGTAGTAATACCAGTGCGATCTTGAGCGCGTGTATTCTATTCTCAACCAGCGTTAAATGACCTTTGACCAGGTTTGTTTTTGCTTTCTCACTTTTACTGACTAGAGAAGTGATAACAACCACTGCCTTCTCAAGCTCCTCTTTTGTAAAATTTTCCATATCCAAATTATACTAACTTTTCATTATTACTGTCGGAGCAGGACGATGTTGGAACCTATATATCCACATTCGTTTCTTTAACCTCAATATCTGAAATGCAGGTAGCATAAGGACTATTAGTCCACTGTAGTCCTCCTGAAGCAATAATAAGTCTGCTAATCCTACTTTCCTTTACAGCCTGCCCAAGAGACTCGCAAAAATCTTCACGAAAAGGTTTTATCCATTCATTTTTTATCGCCGGGTCGTATGATGACTCATCAATTCCGCACAGTTCGGGCGGTTGTCGTAAAGAGACAATAGGATATTTTTTACCAACAGTGATCAGAAATGGACCGCTCTTTTCTTCACGATCTAAAAGAATTAAAACTCCTTGTTCAGGGTTTAGCGAATTAACCCGAATTGCCATACGTTCTCCCTTCTTATTTTGGAGAAGAAAATCATTCATGTCTTTATTGTAGCAATTGCTGTCTGTTTGGCTCGACGTTGGAACCTTTTGCAACATGTGTTAGGTTTTGTCTAGTCAGATTCGGAGGGTGATATGAGGGAAGAACTGTGCCACAGGGCATGCGTGGACTTGCTCATGGATGAGTACGGAGTCCAAAAAACGCATCGCGCTGAGATCATGGAGGAGGTGAAGCGAATTTATGATTCGGTTCGAATGCCCCATTTCGTGATCATTCGAAGTATACGAGGATATGTTCCTGTTGGGGCAACTCGTCCGCTCGAGTGTCTCCTTGAGCAATACAAAACGCATCCACCCAAGCACAAGAAAGGTTCATCGGAATATAATCCCGGTCAGCAACGGGATTACCGTGAACCTAACCATGAACACCAATAGCCTGGTTAGGATGAAAATGCTGCGCCGGTCTTCCGGCGTGGTTTTTTATTAGCTGGGTGAGACAACGTTGGAACCTTTTTAGTATATAAAAATCAAAAGCCCCTGAGTCGAATTACTCAGGGGCGCCCATTTACGGCTAGTTGGGCTAAGCCTTATCTTCAGTCATTTACCAAGCCGAAGCTTGGCTGTCGAGCTTGTAGACGACGCCCATCATCGCGAGGAGATCACCCTCATTGGTGGTCACCCGTTGGTAGGCCGGCGCGCCGATCGCACGTTCGGGAACCGCGCCCTCGACGTCTGCCCAATGAACCATCCGGTTTTGGGTCGGATAGAGATCCCGTTCATGTAGGCGAACGCTAATCCAGAAGAGGCGGGTATGCCCTGCTGGAATGGTCGGTAGGCTCGTTTTGGGTTTGTACGCATGGATAAATGCCCTGCGAACGACGTTACGTTCAGCGGAAACACCTGCCGCATGACCCTGCTCGAACCGCAGCTCGAGCTCAGCAGTTAGCTTTTCTTTTGCTCTGACGGCTTCAGTTTCCGCGCGCTGCCTTTTCTGTTGCGCTCGCGAGGCCATGGACCGACGAATCGATCGGATAGCCGTATATGCGATGAGGAAGCCCGTAAGGCCACCCCAGACATATACCATCACCCCCTTGCTCGTCCAGACTCCCCAGTCCAGCATAGAGGAAGTGTCGGAGATCCTCTCTGAAGCGCAAGGCCAGTAGCTGTATGAGACTAACAGCGCCGCGCCTCCGAAGAGGTGGGAAATGCTCGTCCATAGGCACGCGGCCGCAATGGAGACGATAGCCAGCACCAACTGCAGGAGAGACCCCATCAGCAGGCCAAGCATCTTTAACACGGGAGGGACGATGAAATAGGCGGCCACGAGGCACACGAAGATGAGAGCGGGCCATTTGACCCACCGCCACAGGAATGCAGCGCTGCGTACCCCACCCTTCCTAACCTTCTTCAAGAAGAAGCGGAGCTTCGAGGATTTCTTACCGGCATTTTCAGCCGACGAGTCCATTGCGATAGAAGTCATAAATACCTCACATTTTGTGCCCATACACTGACAAAAAACAGTTCATCCTCCGAACACCGAAGGATATAGCTGGCTATGGGGCCAGAGAAACACCATAACATACATTGTAAGCTAAGTCAATTTCCAGCTTCGGAACAAAACGTAGGCACGGCTAACCGGGTGTACTGGCTGTCCGAGGTCGACGTTAGAACCTTTTTGCAACGCGTGGTAGGTTTTGTCTAGAACAAAGGAGGACTAAATGTCGGATACGTATCTGGTTCAGCTTTCGCACCCCCTTATGGGAAATTCTCTCTTGGGGATACTCTCTGCCGAATCAACTCAAGCCGCTCAGGCGCGCCTCCTTGAATTGCTCAAGGAAAACGGTATGCCGGAAGAGAACATCAGCTATGACGTCTCGACGTATAACACCATTACCCTGAAGGGTGACGTTATGCTCAAGATTTATCGAGCCATGACCGTCGAGCAGTGGGTTCACATCCTTCCGTTCCTCATCGCGTATGAGCGCTAGCCGCCAAACAGAAAGCCGCCACGCTTTCGTGTGGCGGCTTTCTGTTTTATTTCCAACAGTCTGGGCCGACGTTAGAACTTTATTGAATTCTTAATAAGTTCCACAGTCTCCTCCAAAGTAGATCTTTCATCAATAATTATTTCTCCTGGTATACCCAGATAGTTTTGTGGTTGGTACCAAGATCGCAATTGCTCCTCTGATACTTCATTAGCGATAGGCTTGGTCTGGTGTCTCTGGAATGACTCTTCGATCGAGACATCGATATAAAACACATAAGAATCACAGGGTGCCACGTCAATTACTCTCATTAGTACTTCTTTATACTTTGGCTTAGAAAGAATACCTTCGAGAATTACCGAGTACCCTTTTTCTAGGCAATAGTTTAGTGTTTGTTCGAGAAGTCCGATAATATCTTTCTTCTCAAGAGAGTCGGTCTCTCCCAAGATCGTACGGCGAAGTGTGTCTTGACCAACTAGCGCTACTTTTCCATCAAGCTCTTTGCGCAACCTCTCAGCTACAGCGCTCTTGCCTGATCCGGAGTTCCCTCTGATTATGATGAATTTTTGCATAGAGTGACAACGTTGGAATCTTTCTAACGACTTGAGATATATTCCCTTAACTTGGCTATCAAGTCGTTAGAGTCTTCGTACTCAATAAATTGATCAGAAACGTAGTTTAAGGAGGTGGAGATTTTTGCACCTTTTTCAGAAACAAATAAAACAGATACTCCTGCTGCCTCTGCTCTGCCGATTTCCATACCGACGCCTGTTGAGGGTTGTGAGATGTCAGCAACCAAAAGATCAACCGTTTTAATTACTTCTTTCGTATTGAAATCGTTCTCTTTTTCATGTGGCAAAAAGAACTCGTGCTCTTTTGCTAAATTGGAAGCTTTAATCGGGATATACAGCTTATTTTCATAGTCAAAATCGCCTGCATGGGCAACATATATTTTCATCTGTAAATAATACTATATTGGTTGGCGTACTGGAAAACGTTGGAACTTTTATAACAAGATCGAGTGGTAGTATTTACACATGAACGAGCCCTTGGAAACCGGCCTTATTGGAGGTGTTGAGAAGCGCGATATTAAGGTAGTTGAATATGATTCAGACTGGCCAGAGAAGTTTACTGGGCAAGAAAACATAATTAGACAAGCACTTGGCGATTCTGCACTGGCTATTGAACACATCGGTTCAACATCAGTTCCTGGATTAGCGGCAAAGCCTATTATCGACATTCTTTTGATAGTTGAAGATCCTGGCAAAGAAGAATTGTATCTTCCCCAACTTCTAAAAGCAGGGTATGAGCTACGTGTTAGAGAGCCTGATTATTTTGAACACCGCATGGTGCGTACACCAGATAAAGATGTACATATTCATATTTACCCTCCTTCTGCGCCTGATGTAGAACGCTACCGATTAGTACGTAATGAATTGCGTCAAAATAAAGAACTTCGCGACAAATATGGAAAACTGAAGCAGGAACTTGCTTCACGCGATTGGCAAGATATGAATGAATACTCTGCAGCAAAGACTGAAGTAATTGATGAGATTATCGCAGCAGCGCAAGTTCGCTTGAAATAATATCTAGCTGGTGATTAGGTTTAAAACCTCTTGCTACTTACCGACGATAGAAAAATACAGAGCAACAAGACTCACCACGAGTACTCCATATTCAATAGCCCCCAGTATACTGGGTTTGAAATAGTAATGAGTTACCCATCCGTCAGGTACGGCAGCATCCATTATCTTGTTTTGCTCGGCAATTATTTTTTGATCCTCTGGCAACCAGCTCATGAACAAACCATAACGCTTCATCCGTCCAGCTGCCGGTAGAAATAGAAATCGACGATTCGTAAAA
>JAQBQR010000037.1 GCA_028286945.1 Parcubacteria group bacterium
ATTCGGTGCGAAAGAAAACGGGTCTTAAAATCCTTCCTCGCCTTACTGATGATGAATCGATAAAACATTCATTGCTTCAGTATCAAAAATCTCTCAAGGAAGAATTTGGTGATCTTATTACCACCGAAGCGGGGAAGCTGAAGGTGGTCTCTGAAAACACGGGGTCTGATGCTTCAGGTGAAGACCTTAAGAAGATGGCCGAAGATTTGCCTATTGTGCGTATCGTGGACACCCTTCTTCGCCACGCCATCATTCAGGGTGCGTCTGATATTCATATTGAAGCCCTTGAAGGGGAAGTGCTTGTTCGCTACCGCATCGACGGTATTCTGCATGACGCCATGACCCTTCCGCGCGAAGCGGCGCCCGGTATCGTGGCCCGTATCAAAGTTCTTTCGAACTTGAAGCTCGATGAAAAGCGTTTGCCGCAAGACGGTCGTTTCAAAATGGAAACGGACGGTGATAAAGTTTCGTTCCGTGTTTCTCTTTTGCCAACGTACTTCGGAGAGAAGGTAGTTATGCGTTTGCTTCGCGAAACAGGTGAAGGATTTACCCTTGATGCGCTCGGCCTTCACGGAGAACCGCTTGAACGTATCCATCAGGCAATGCGTCAGACCACCGGTATTATTCTTATCTCCGGACCAACAGGTTCTGGAAAGACCACGACGCTCTACACCATTTTGGATATTCTCAATACGCCCGACGTAAATATTTCCACCGTTGAAGATCCTATTGAATACCAAATGAAGCGTGTGAATCAAACGCAAGTTAATCCAGCAATCGGATTCTCATTCGCTCAGGGACTGCGCGCGCTTCTTCGTCAGGACCCAAACATCATCATGGTGGGTGAGATTCGAGATGCTGAAACGGCGTCTTTGGCTATTAACGCCGCACTCACTGGCCACTTAGTGCTCTCAACCATTCACACGAACTCTGCTGCTGGTGCAATTCCGCGCCTCATGGATATGGGCGTTGAGCCATTCCTTCTTGTCTCCACTCTTCGTCTTGTGGTGGGGCAACGTTTGGTTCGAAAGCTTTGTGATGGAAAGGAAACGTATACGCTTGATAAGACGGCGCGTGATAAGGTGGCGACCGATGATAAGTTCCAAGCAGCACTCGCAGCCCTAACGGAAGAGAAGCTTGTTAAAGAGGGAACTAAGCTCGATACCGTACCGTTCTATAAACCAGTACCGTCAGCTGAATGTGAAGACGGGTATAAGAGTCGAATTGGTATCCATGAAATTCTTCCCGTGTCTCCAACTATTCGTGATTTGATTTTGCATAACGGAACCCCAGACGCCATTGAAGCTCAGGCACGTAAAGAAGGAATGCTTACTATGCTTGAAGACGGGTTATATAAGAGTGCTCGTGGAATTACGAGTCTCGAGGAAGTGCTGCGTGCCGTCTCGGAATAGTTTTAAAAAAACAGCTCCAGGTTTATACTCATCCTGCATATCCGCCGCGCCAATCATTGGCCTGGGAGAAAGGATGAAAGGTTCTTTATGTTTAAGTTTTGGAAACTCTCCGCGGCGATTGCCACGCTTTGGCTTTGCCTGTTGGCCCTACCGTACTTCACCGAAACGCGTAACCTCAGGCTCAATTCGGCTCAGTGTCTGCTTCTGTTCGTTCCGGCCATTTTTGCCTGGCTTTGGGCCCAAGTCCGGATCGCTCAGCTAATGCGGTGGCTGATCGCCCTTGCGTCCATTGCCGCTTCGATTCTTTTCACATGGATGATCGGCAGCTTGTCGGCCATAACGATGATCAGCATCGCGCTTCTATGCACCGCTTTCTTCTTCGAGAAGGATTCCGTCACTCGCGTTCGCGTCCCTCAGGCGTGACCGCGCCCGAGCCCGACCACTTCTTGTAAGTGGCCGGGCTCGATCATATCTACTTGTAAAATATTGCGTGTTAAAATTTTCGTAATGAACTTTCGCGTTACGGTGCGCACTCCAGAAGGAACTGAAGAAACCGCAGTGATGCCTGCGGAGAATCGCTTTGAAATTTATTCTCAAGTTGAAAAGAACGGAGGAAAGGTAACGAACATTGAAGAAGTGTCTGCTGGATTGGCGCTGCCAGCATGGATGAACATTCGTTTTGGCTCGGGGATAAAAACGGAAGTACGTATTACCTTTACAAAGAATCTCTCAGCGATGCTTGGTGCGGGCCTTACGCTTTCACGCGCGCTTTCTGTTATTGAGCGACAGGCGACGAATAAGTATTTTAAGGAAGTAGTGCAAAAACTTCAGGACGGAGTGAAAGCAGGCTCTGCGTTCCATGAATCTCTCATGCTGTATCCGGCAATCTTTTCACGTCTTTTCGTTGCGATGACAAAGGCAGGCGAGGAATCAGGAAAGTTATCTGAAACACTCACTGTTGTGGCGCGCCAGATGGAAACATCAAATACTCTTACGAAAAAAGTAAAAGGGGCGATGATCTACCCCTGCATTATTCTTTTTGCGATTCTTGTTATCGGTATTCTCATGCTCATCTATGTGGTGCCAACCCTCGCGAGCACCTTCCGCTCTCTGGGTGTGGAACTGCCGCTCACTACGCGCATCATTGTTGCTGCATCTGATTTCATGCAGCAACACGCGCTCATTGTGCTCGGGGTGCTTGGCATTTGTATTGCTGGCGCCATAGCTGCAGTACGAAGTAAGAAGGGAAGTAACGTAGTGCTCTATGTATCGAGACATTTGCCGGTGATCGGGGATCTGGTTCGAGAGACATTCAGCGCGCGCGCAGCGCGCACCCTTTCCTCACTCCTTTCCTCAGGAGTTGAAATGCTCACCGCTATCCGCATTAGTGCCGAAGTGGTAGGAGAAAACGTATTTGGAAACGTGCTTCTTGAAGCAGAAGAGATGGTGCGAAAAGGAGAGCCACTTTCAGCAGCATTCGAATCGCACCACGACCTCTATCCAATCTTCGTTTCAGAGATGATGTTAGTGGGAGAGGAAACAGGAAAGGTGGCAGAAATGCTTGGCCAGGTAGCTGAATACTATGAAAAAGACGTTGAAGATCGAACCAAAGATCTCTCAACAATTATTGAACCAATCCTCATGCTCTTCATTGGTGTATTCGTGGGCGTCTTCGCGCTCTCTATGATCGCTCCCATCTACTCACTTTCAAGCAAAATTTAGCGAGGTGTATACTGGTCCTAATGGTATCGCTCAATCTATTTCTTAACGATATCTTGCACCGCGTAGTTCTTATTAAGAATCATTTCGCCAACCACTCTTCAGATATTGTTCTCGCATTCTGTATATTGGTTGCCGGGTACGTTTTTTACCGTGCTACCTCCACTCTTTTTCGTAAGCTCCTACTGCGTAGCCGAATGCAGGACGCATTCGCGCGTCTGTTGATTGATAACGTCTACAAAGCATTTATTGCTGTTCTTGCGGTCATCTCAGCCGCAGGTCAGCTCGGCATTAACATCACTGCACCACTCGCTGGACTTGGAATCTTGGGTATTGCCGTTGGTTTTGCTGCACAAGACTCTCTTTCAAATATTATCGCGGGGTTCCTCATCTTCTCTGATAAGCCCTTCCGCGTACGCGACTATGTGACCATCGGGAATAATTATGGTCGCGTGGAACTTATAACAATGCGCAGCACACGCATTCGTACGCAAGATAATAAGTATGTGGTTATACCAAACCAAAAAGTTATCAATGACATTTTGATCGATCACTCAACGAATGGGGATACTCGCCTGATTGTTCCTGTATCTATTTCATACGACGCGTCTATCGACGCTGCACGCGAAGCAATTCTAAGTGAATTTGCAAACATAGAAGGAGTTTTGAAAAAGCCGGCTGCAGACGTGGTGGTAGATCTGCTCGCAGAATCTGGCGTAAATTTGCTGGCACGGTTTTGGATCGCGAATGCTGCCGATGAGCGCAAATATCACTTTGTAGGAACAGAAGCAGTGAAGCGTGCATTGGACGCGGGAAATATTTCCATTGCGTATCCGCATATGCAGATTATTTCTAAGGATGCGCGAAACGGAGCATAACGCAGCGCAGAACGTTAGACGTGTGCGCTATCATATAAAGGTATGTATAGACGCACGCCCATGCGAGGAATGTCTTTCATGGACGTCATTATTGGTACAGCCCTCGTACTTATAATCTTCACTGCGCTCATCGGTATTTTGCGCTCATCGCTTCAAGTAGCCGCGCTTGCAAAGACACGCTCCATTGCCACAACCATCGCAGAAAGTCAGATGGAATATATTCGTTCTCTTTCGTATGACCAGGTGGGAACCGTAGGCGGTATTCCCGCAGGTACTATTCCTCAGACTGCGAGTTCCACGCAAAACGGCATCACCTTTCCAATGCGCACCCTCATTGAATATGTGGATGATCCCGCCGATGGCACAGGGTCAGGAGATAGTAGTGGAATCACTACTGACTACAAGCGCATTAAAGTGAGCGTCTCGTACTATGCGAATGGCCATACGCAGACCGTTGATTTGGTCTCTAACTACGCACCGCAAGGACTCGAGACCACTACGGGCGGAGGAACGTTGAAGATAAGCGTCGTGAATGCAACGGGCGCCGGCGTAGCCGGCGCCACCGTCCACATCACGAACACCAGCGCACTTCCCGCCATTGATCTCAGTACGTTCTCCGATGTTTCCGGCACCGTCTTTCTTCCCGGTGCTCCGACGTCAACGCAGTATCAAATTACCGTTTCAAAGAATGGATATTCCAGCGCACAAACCTACGCGCGCGACGCGACAAATCAAAACCCAACTCCGGGGTATCTCACGGTGGTGAAGAATCAGACAACCACCGGTACTTTTGCCATCGACCTCTTTTCAACACTAAACGTCCGCACGTATTCTCCGATCGCTACATCCACTTTTGCAGATACCTTCTCTTCAGGAGCAAACATCGCAAGCGCGAGCAACGCCGCTGTCTCTGCTGGAGACGTAGAGCTTTCGAGTGATGTAAACGGATACGCTTTCTCCGGATCGGTGCAAAGCGTCTCACAATCACCAACATACCTGGCAGGATGGGGAACCGCCACAGCCACTACAAGCCTTCCTGCAGGAACATCCGTTCGCTTTCACATCATGAACGGAGCTGGTGCACTCCTCCCAGACACCGCTCTCCCAGGAAATGCATCAGGATTTACTGGCAGTGTTTCGCTAGCGTCTCTCTCAACCACCACCTATCCCACGCTCGCACTTTCAGCGGACCTTTCAACTAATTCAACGACTACCACCCCTATTCTTCAAGGTTGGTCCCTCTCATATGCGCGCGGCCCCATCCCACTTCCAAACATTCCATTCTCACTTGCCGGTACCAAAACAATCGGTTCAACGGGCGCGGGTGCACCTATATATAAGACAAGTGTTGCGAATTCCACGGACGCAACGGGATTCAGAGCTCTGTCTCTGGAGTGGGATGCGTATACGCTTGCTGTCTCAACGTATGACACCGTCTCTGTATGTAATGCTCCGCCCTATTCACTTTCACCAGGAACCACTTCAGATACGTCACTCATTCTTGCGACAAGCACCACAAACATGGCCCTAATTTCAGTGCGTGACGCGAATGGGGCGGTACCAGGAGCTTCAGTGACTCTTTCGAATGGAGGATTTAATAAAACCGTTGTTACCGATTCGTGCGGCAGCGCATACTTTGGTTCACTTACGAACGCATCGTACAGCGTCAGTGCAGCAAAGAACGGCTATACTACCTTTAATGCGTCCGGTATCTCAATCTCAGGTCATGTCTTCTACCCCGTCTCACTTGAATAGATGCGTGCGCGGTATGACCATTATTGAGTTATTGGTAACTATTTCCATTCTTGTCGTCGTGATGGGTGCGCTTATGATGCTTATCCAGTCCTTTTATAAAAATAATAGTTACCTCGTTGAAGAAACTGCCGCACTCGCCAGCGCACGCAGTGGCGTAGGCAATGCAATTGTTGCGCTGCGCGAAGCCTCATACGGAGATGACGGTTCATATCCCATTGCAGCAGCAGCGACATCAACCGTTACCCTGTATGCAGATTTAAATGCGAACGGTTCAGTGGAGCGTGTTACTTACACCCTTCAAAACGGTACGCTGTATAGAACGAGCGCAAACTCAAGCGGAAATCCGCCGGTGTATCCTGCAGCAGCTCAATCGACAACCACCATCGCCACAAACGTTCGCAATACAAACGCCACCCCAATGTTTACGTATTTCGACAGTACCGGAACGCAGCTTTCAACGACGTCACCAGCCATTGCCGCCATCTCCTCGGTGAAAGTACAAGTACTCGTGGACCTCAATCCAACTCGCGCACCAAACGTATTCACTCTTACAGAGACCGCAACGATACGTAACTTACGCAGCCAATAGTATGAAACGAACACAACCACGCGGATATCTCATGCTCACCGCCATCGTCTTCGGCGCAATCTTTGTAACCGTCCTGGGCGCGCTTTCAAGCTACTCAATAACGCAAAATCATTTCCAGTCTGCAACAACAGGGAAGTCCAAGGCACTCGCACTCGCAGAAGCCGGTCTTGAATATTACCGTTGGCACTTAGCGCACTTCCCAACGGATATTCAGAATGGCACTGGGCAGCCGGGTCCGTATGTCATTAGCCAGGCAGATCCAGAAGGTGGGGCAGTGGGAACGTACTCACTCGCAATAGCGGGGAATCAATCATGCGGACAGCTCACCTCTATTGATATTACGTCTACAGGCACCCCCTCTGATGGATCAAATACGCATCGCACCGTTAAGGCGCGGTATGCACAGCCAACAGTGGCGCAGTATTCTTACATCGTAAATGACAGTGTGTGGGCTGGAAGCGACCGTATTATTAATGGCCCGTATCACTCAAACGGAGGAGTGCGTATGGATGGAACGGCAAACTCAGGAGTAACCAGTTCGCTTTCTTCCTGGCTGTGTACCAGTAGTTTCGGTTGTTCAACTGATCAGACAAAGAACGGCGTGTTTGGTGCTGGTCCAAACAGTACCCTTTGGAGCTACCCTTCGCCGCAAGTGGACTTCTCAGGTATTGCGGCTGACTTCGGTTCTCTTAAAACAAAGGCGCAAGCGGCAGGATTATATTTTGCGCGGTACAGCTCAGGAACTTCGGGCAGCTCAACGTACTATCGCGGGTACCATCTCATTTTTAATGCAGACGGAACCGTTACGGTAAAGAAAGTGTCGGCAACGTCAGCCATAACCGTGCAGCCAATCAACCCTGCGGACTCAACTACTGATCACACGGTAATCACCACTGAAACAACGCTTGGTACCTACACGCTCCCTTCGTCCTGCGGACTTGTATATGTGGAAGATAATGTTTGGGTAGAGGGAGTAATTCCAAAGAAAGTCACGGTAGTTGCAGCGGACGTGGTTAATGCGGGAGTGTCACCTTCAGCGATGCTTTCTAACAACATTACCTACAGTGGAGCTGCTGCGGGACTTACGCTCATCGCAGAGAACGATGTCTTAGTAACCGGTCTTTCTCCCAGCACCATGAATTTGAATGGTATTTTCATCGCGCAAGGCGGCGCATTCGGACGTAATTATTATGGCTGTCCCAGCAGTTATGAACCACGTTCTTCGCTCATCATTCATGGCACCACCGTTTCAAACAAACGAACCGGTACAAAGTGGGTAGGGGGATGCTCTAGTGGAGATGCCGGATATCAAACACGAACCGACGCATTTGATCGCACGCTTGCCACGGACCCGCCACCATTTACTCCAAGTATCTCAACGGACTATCAGTTCGTTGACTGGCACGAGCAGTAGAGCCACTACAGATGACGCTTGCCTGATGCAAGGACCATACAAACTTTTTCTACCCGCATCGCTCGTCTTCCAGTATCTTTCATTTCATTGATCTAATCATTAAATAGTAAAAGACGGGCTGGCGTACTGGGACAATGTTGGAACCGAGATTAGAAAAGCCGCCGTTCCCTTACGGTACTAGGCGGCTATGGCGAGGATCTTCGTTTAATGGGTATTGTAAGTTGGGACTTATTCCAAAAACTCACGCGCTAATCTTTGTAGCGCCGCCGTTCTAATTTCTGGCGTGTTGCCGAGCCTTGCCAAACAGGCTAAAGAACTGGCGTTTGCATCGTAATGGCCCAGCAACTCTACCTGAGCTTCAGTTGAGTTTGGGGGCGGACGATTAGGCGGCTCGTAGATGGCTTGGAGCTCCAGATCCCGAATCCATGTCATTGTAATCTCTCCTCTTAAATTAGGCGTATTACTTGAGAACTCGTCGATTTCACCACCCGGGGACAGTTTGCAACCTCATGAAGAAAAGTGGGAAATATTTTACATGGTCTAAATACCCTTTATTGTAAGCGCTATTCCTCATCTAGATTGACAGATATATTGTCATACCTCATCTTGGAGCCATGCAAAGAAGCTCTAGACTCTATCGGGAACACGGTTTACAGAAGTCAGATATCGTCATTTTACGTGAATTGGCTCAACAGCCCGCCTCCACCCCAAGCTTTCTTGGTCAGGCAATACATCTGCCGCGTACTAGCATTGCCTTTCGCTTAGAAAAGCTTGCCGAGCGGCAGCTATGTGAGAAGAAAAAGATACGTAATCTTTCTACTTGGTCACTTACTCCCGCAGGAATTCGACTTCTCGCAAAATCAAACACTGAGATCGGGACAATGACTCTAGTAGAGGGCGCGCGATCATTTAATGAGACTCTCCTGTCGCTTGCCTCTGAAGTCCTACCCGCACGTGTGTATGTTTTTGAACCCAGTGAACAAACACGACTTTTTGTTAAACACGTAGATGAAAATTCCTATGCGCGTGTAAGTGATCTCATTAAGGAAAACGATATAATCGTTGAAGCCCTTTTTGGCGAACGTTCAGTTGAGTATGCCAGACAACTTGGTGAAGGTTTACGTCGACACATGTATGGGCGTCCCACTATTGGGCATGTCCTGCCAGACAACATTCTCAACTTTGACCAATTGATCATCTGCTTCAGCAGTGATGTATATCTCTTTAACTACAAGACCCTTTTGATGACGCATATTAAAAGTAAAGAAGTCACGCAAAATTACCGCACTATCTTCGAGTTTTACCGAAGTTTTGCGAAAAGTATTAATTTTAACGAAGCAATTAGAGTGTAGTGGGTTGGGAGACTAGGGGTCGAACCTTTCATACGTGCCGTGGTACGATTTAGCTAATGCTTATCGTTGCGAACTGGAAAGCGTATGTGGATTCTGTCGCTAAGGCGAAGTTGCTCGTGGCGTCTGCAAAGAAGCTCACAGGCAAAGGGAACGTAGAGATTGTAATTGCGCCGCCTGCGCCTTACTTAAGTCTTTTCGCAGATAAGAAAGGAAAGCCTGCTTTTGCAGCACAGAATATTTCTGATTCAGCTGGAGGTGCCGCCACTGGGGAAATTACTGCAGCGCTTTTACATAATCTGGGAGTCACGTACGCCATTATCGGCCACTCTGAACGGCGCGCCATGGGCGAAAGCAATGAGCTCACTGCATCGAAGGTGATGCAGGCGCTTGCCAACGGCATTACGCCTATTGTATGCATCGGAGAAAGCGAGAGAGATGCTGACGCGATGTATCTTCATTTTCTTCGTACTCAAATTTCCAGTATCTTCGCGCCTCTTTCTCAGAAAGATCGAGCACGTGTTGTGCTCGCGTATGAACCACTGTGGGCAATAGGGAAGAGTGCGGCTGAATCAATTACCCCAAATGATTTGTACGAAATGATTCTGTATATTCGAAAGGTACTTGCAGAGTACTTCACCGGCAAAGGTGCTGAACAGATACAGATTCTATACGGAGGTTCTGTTGAGCCAGGAAACATTCGCGCACTAGCTGAGGGTGATCAGGTAAACGGTTTTCTTGTGGGACACGCCAGCGTTGATGCACCCACTTTCGCTGCACTCGTAAAAGCAGTTTCTTAATGCTAAAGAATGCTTTTTATGTAGGAGGCGCTGTATTAATTGTCATATTTGCGTACTACGGCATTCGTTTTTACGCTTCTCTCCATCGTTCAAAAGTATTGATACAGAACACCACACCCTTTACGTTGGATTCTGGTGCTGGTCTTTCGATGCTTGTTATTGGTGACAGTACTGCTGTGGGTGTTGGTGCGTCAAAACCTGAGGATAGTCTTCCGGGACGTGTTTCAGAATTGCTCCACGCCACCCGTGTTGAAAATTACGCAGTCTCAGGTGCAATGGTTCAAGATCTCCCGCCGCAAATAGCAAAGGCGAAACAACTTTCCTACGACTTTATCCTGGTACAAATAGGAGCTAACGACATAACGCATAGGCATTCAGCTACGACCGCAGCGCAGAAATTAGTGACCATACTCAAAACGCTTCCTTCAGCAAAACAAGTACTGGTGATTTCCGCAGGCGATGTTGGCTCTGCCACTATTTTTCCTCCATTCCTCGCACCGTACTTTACGCAGCTAACACTCCAATATCACACAGCTCTTGAAAGAGAGTTATCTGCAGCAGGAATTACGTACGTTAACTTATACAAATCTCCTGATAACTATCTCTTCTCAACCGAACCAGAAACATATTTAGCTGCAGATGGTTTCCACCCTTCATCCGCAGGATACGGTCTTTGGTCTAAGGCCATTGCACCGCACATAACCGTTCACTGATCTACTGCGTGAGTGAATCGATGTTGCCAATCTGGTTGTACGAACTAAGAAATGACGGAATTGCGAAAAGGAGTCCGATGAGCGGAAGGATAAAAAGAATGAGAGTAATAACTCCAGTCCATAAGAAATATTTGCGAAGCTTTTCGACGGACGTAAACATGGCGTCGACTTTTTGTTCAAGTACGGTGAGACGTTGGTTGAGTTCAGGTTCCATGCGTCTAGTATAGCGTGTGCGGTATGATGGAAAACATGAGAAGTGTTAAAGATATTCCGCGCCTTGAAAATATTCCTGTATTGGTACGTGCAGCACTGAATGTGCCTATTGAAAACGGAAAGGTAGTAAATTCTTTTCGTTTACGTTCAGCTATCCCAACGATTGAATTTTTACGAAAGGCGCACGCACGCGTTGTATTGATTGGGCATATTGGCGAAAAGGGAACAGAGACCCTAGAGCCGGTATACCAGGCGATGAAAGAATTGGTGCCAGAACTTGTTTGGTGTTCTTCCACGGTGGGGGCTGAAGCACGAGCTGCGGTACGTGATCTTCCCGCAGGAGGAGTACTAATGCTCGAGAATCTACGTAGAGATGTGGGAGAAGTGGGGAATAGTCCGGAGTTTGCGCGCAAGCTCGCTGAACTCGCGGATGTTTTTGTAGAAGATTCTTTTGACGTGTGCCATCGCGAACATGCATCCGTAGTGGGTGTGCCTAAACTTTTAGCTCCTTATGCTGGTTTTCAGGTAATGAAAGAAGTAGAGGAGCTTACCAAAGCACTCTCACCAAAAAGTCCATCATTAGCGGTGATCGGTGGCGCGAAGTTCACGACAAAAGAACCGGTACTTTCAAAGCTTCTTGAGAAATATGATCGTGTGTTTGTTGGTGGGGCACTTGCGAATGATTTTATGGTTGCAGCAGGTCACTCGGTGGGGAAGTCGCTAGTCTCAAGTGACGTTGATGAGCTGGCTATACGTACTCTTCTTAAGAATCCGAAGCTCATGCTGCCACTGGATGAAATAGCCGCGCCTGAAGGCGCGGCCCGTATTGAAGGAAATGTTTTTGCACTAGACCGAGTTCCTAAAACGTCTGCTGTGTATGACGACGGACCAAAAACATCCGCAGCTCTCGCTGCCTTTGTGGCACGCGCAGGTACGGTCCTCTGGAACGGCCCGCTTGGCTTATATGAAAAGGGATTTACTGACGGCACTGAATTACTTGCTAAAGCCATTGGTGCGTCAAAAGCATATTCAATACTTGGCGGTGGAGACACGGTAGCTGCCGTAGAAGAACTCAACCTTAGTCAGCGTTTCTCATTCATTTCAACAGGCGGCGGCGCGATGCTTGATTTCCTTGCAAAGGGAACACTGCCAGGACTGCGCGCACTCGAACGCTAAAGGTTCGCTCGGATCTTTTCCGCGGTCTCTCGAGCCTCACTGTCTTTATATTTTTGGGGCGGCCAGAACTCGAATTTACTACGATCAGTTCGAGGAATGATATGTATATGCAAATGAGGAACTACCTGTCCTGCCTCCTCCCCATGATTTGAATTTATGTGCACTCCTTTTGCGCCAACCGCATCTCGCACGGCGGGTGCAATTTTTTGAACCGTTCGCATTACCGCGAGCCAGGTCTCTGAATCAGTATCAAACACATTTACCGAGTATTTCTTTGGAATGACGAGCGTATGTCCGGGAGATGTAGGTGAGATATCAAGAAAGGCAAGTGTCTCTTCGTCCTCGTACAAAATCTCCGCCGGGATTTCGCGGTCAATAATCTTCATGAAAATAGTCTTCTCCATGCCGTAAGTATACCTTTTTGATACAATAGGAATAATGTTCACTCTCCATGATCCAATAGACGATGAAATACGCGAAGCTCTAAAGGAGCATGATGACTATACCGCTGCGCTCCTAGCGCGACGCGGAGTGATCACTGCTGAGGATGCGCAGGCATTCCTCTCTCCTTCATACGACACGCACATCGGCGATCCTCTCACCATGCTTAATATGGAAAAGGCAGCAAAGCGCGTCGCGATGGCGATTGATTCTCAGGAACGAATTACGGTTTGGAGCGATTATGACTGTGATGGGATCCCTGGTGGCGTGGTACTCCATGATTTTTTAAAAAAAGCTAAGGCAAATTTCACAAATTACATACCGCACCGTCATCTCGAAGGGTATGGATTGAATATGGACGGAATTGCGAAGCTCGCGAAGGAAGGAACAACGCTGCTCATTACGGTAGACTCCGGAATTACGGACGTGGCCGAAGTTGTGTATGCAAACTCACTTGGCATGGAGGTGATTATTACCGACCACCATCTTCCACAAGAGAAAGTTCCTGATGCATTTGCCATTGTTGATCCGAAACAAGAAGCGGAGACGTATCCATACCGTGATTTCTGTGGGGGAGGGCTGGCGTGGAAGCTCGTCTGCGCTGTACTGGCCGTTGGATTTAAGGGACGCGAAGACATTACGCCCGGATGGGAGAAGTGGCTTTTGGATATGGCAGGACTTGCCACCATTGCAGACATGGTTCCGCTTACCGGAGAGAACCGTGTTATCGCAAAGTATGGATTGTTGGTGATGCGAAAATCTCCGCGCATTGGTTTACAGAAATTGTGCAGCGTTGCACGAGTTACGCAAAGATTTATCACGGAAGACGATGTTGGCTTTATGATTGCGCCGCGTGTGAATGCTGCGAGCCGTATGGGAAATCCGATGGACGCGTTTGAATTATTTACGACTGAAGACGAAATACGTGCAGATGAATTAGCAAAGGAGTTGGAAAAGATTAATCGTTCTCGACGTGCGTCGGGCAGCGCGGTAACCCGCGCTGCGCACGAACGCCTCGAGACGCGAAAACTTACTGGGGAACTTCCTTCCGTCATTGCTATGGGAGATCCAGATTGGCGTCCAGGACTTTTAGGACTTGTCGCAAACTCTCTTGCTGAAGAATACCAGCGCCCTGTATTTCTCTGGGGACGCGAAGGAGGAACAACGGCAAAAGGTTCGTGTCGCGCTGGCGGGGGCATTTCAGTGGTGGCACTCATGGAAGCGGCAACAGATGTGTTCGAAGACTTTGGTGGACATAAAGCCTCCGGTGGATTTACCGTAAAGGACGATCAAATATTTACCTTTGAAGAAAAACTCTGCGAAGCACTTTCGAAGCTTCCTGCTGACGTTCGTGGGGACTCAGTAAAATATGCTGACCGAGAAATTACGAGTACGGATATTCTTATGCAAGAACTAAACCGCACAGAGAAGTTTGCACCGTTTGGCATGGATAATCCAAAGCCCGCATTTCTTTTGCGCGATATAAAAATAAGTAAGATGTCTTGGTTCGGGAAGGGAGAAGAGCATCTTCGCCTCGCACTCGTACGTGATGACGGTTTTGAGGAGAAACCGCTGGAAGCCATCGCTTTCTTCGCGCGTCGTGATCTAAGTAAGGCGCTGGAAACGCTCCCAGACCGTACGCACATCACCATGCTTGGTCATCTTGAGCGTGATACGTTCACAAAAGGACAGCCCGTCCGACTCCGAATCATTGCACTCGCGCCGTAAGGTGATACATTTCAATACTGTTGTTTCGTCAGGGGAAATTGGATGAGCAGTTCTTTTTCGGGATCAGCAATTGAAGCTCTGATCAAACGTGCAGACGCGTTAGCGCCTGACTATTCAGGGAAGTTAATTTCAATTCCGACCGATATCGATGTGTGCATGGCTCCGCCGATGATGGGAAAATTCTTTGCACTAAAGAAAAAACTCGAACAGGAGGAGCAATACACGGAAGATGGGGAATTATTGAAAGCAATACGTGCTGATAAAAGCCTATGCGAGCATCTTGCTGCACACGAATTCCGGGAGGCGATCAAGGATCATCCTGACCGCAAGAGAATGACGGTTCGAATGAACGGCGTCATAGTTATTCTTCATCGAAAGGAGCGCGCAAAGGTGGAAATGGAGGAAGCTGCCGAATGAAGGGGGCCGGACTTCGTCCGGCCTTTCACTTTGATATACTTCAGGCTATGCAATTCACGCTTTACGCAGACGGAGGTTCCCGCGGTAATCCCGGCCCCGCAGGTTCGGGTTCTGTCGTATTTGATTCTTCTGGAAAACGCGTGGTAGAGGTAGCTGACTATATCGGCATCACCACGAATAATGTAGCTGAATACGAGGCGGTGCTACGAGGCCTTACCAAATTAAAGGAAGCATATCCTGAGGGATATTTTAATGATGTAGAACTTCTCATTCGTTTAGACAGTAAGTTAATCGTTGAACAGATGAAAGGTGCATATAAGGTGAAACATCCGAATTTAATTCCACGATATCTCCAGGTAAAGAATATAATTGCTCGTTCATTTCCGAACGTTTCATTCGAACATGTGCGGCGTGAATTTAATAAAGATGCTGATGCGCTTGCAAATCAAGCGATGGATAAAGGAGCGTAGAACATTCTCAGAAAAATTTAAGAGGAAATTTAGAATGTTTTAATGAAGGAAAACATATAGTAAAGGCCGATGCGAAGCATCGGCCTTTATGTATTCATAGCTGCATATGCCGCAGCGGTTGCGGCGATTGTACTTACTACTTCACATGAAGTGGTGGTGCTGTGCATGTTGGGTATTGTAGGAGCGGCAGGAGTTATATCACGTGCCACGCGGACTGTTGTCTGGCCTGCTCTCGTTCTTGCGGTGAGTGGCTTACTCATCGCGATAACGCGTATGGCGTTTGTGCCTGCAGAGGTTCCTGAATCCTTTAGGGATTTGTTCGACGTACCAGTAACGCTTACTGGTACAGTGATCACGCTTCCTGACGTACGTGAAACAAGTGCGCGCATAACTGTTGAGATTAAAGGTGGCACACAATCAACGAATATCATCGCAGCGGTCCCATTGTTTCCAGAAGTATACGTAGGGGATGAAGTGCGGGTGCAGGGAACTCTTAAACACCCCGAACCATTCGAAACAGATGGTGGGCGCACATTCCAATATGACCAGTTCTTACGTAAAGATGGTGTGTTTGGAACTATGCAGCCGGCGTTCGCAAACGTCACCGGGAGAAGTGCAAACCTCTGGCTTGAATTCCTGCGCGTACTTCAAATAATCAAAGACACTCTAATGAAACTTCTTACCCAAGCACTCCCTGAACCTGAAAGCTCTTTGGCTGCCGGTCTAATTGTGGGAGGGAAGCAGGGGCTGGGTAACCGACTCATCGAAGACTTCACAACGTCTGGAATGCTTCAGATCATTGTCCTTTCCGGATACAACGTGATGATCGTTGCAAATACACTGATGCGCTTACTTACGAAAGTTCCAAAGAGAATTTCCTTCGGCATTGCAGTACTAAGTATTCTTTGTTTCGTACTCATCGCCGGCGCTGGTTCTTCAGCACTTCGCGCGGGTCTGATGGCGTTCTTCGCTACCACGGCAAGTACTTTTAGAAGACGATATGATGTCATGCGTATTCTGTTCGTTTCACTCTTTCTCCTTGGGTTATGGAATCCGCTCATGCTCGTATATGATCCTGGATTTCAATTTTCATTCATTGCAACGCTCGGACTTATCTTAGGCGTTCCGGTGATTACGCCGCGTCTCTTGTTTCTCAAAAACAAACTCCTCATTGAATTGGTCTCAACAACACTCGCTGCCGAGATCGCGCTCCTACCATTCTTGCTGTGGCAAACAGGGAATCTGTCACTAGTCTCAATATTCGCAAATGTAATTGCCATGCCCGCAGTCCCGTTTGCGATGGGATTGAGTGCGCTCGCGGGAATGCTTGCATTCCCGCTTGGATACATTGCTTCGGTGCTGCCCGTGCTTGCTGGGCTGCCCGCGTACCTCCCGCTGGCATACATCATAAAAATAGCGACGCTGTCAGCGTCGCTACCTTTTGCACAAGTCACCATTCCACTCTTTTCGTTTTGGATAGTGATTCTTACGTACTCGCTGTACGCACTACTTCTATATCGATTCTCTAAACAGCCTCATCGAGGTATCGGCTCTCCACTACCTGCCAGTTTAAGTTCTCAAGAAACGCCTGAACGTACAGCTTCTTGTCCGCTGGCTTGTAGTCAATCATGTAGGCATGTTCCCAGAGATCAAT
>JAQBQR010000010.1 GCA_028286945.1 Parcubacteria group bacterium
ACGAGTACTATTCAAAGTACTTTGAATAACGGATTTGTCAAACTATGTTTTCCCTGCAATCTTCTGCTGATACAACGCAAGAATTGATAGATAGATGGGCGTCTCCACTTCAGTTTTAGAACGAACCTTTGAAGTGAATTGTTCCGAAGTGACGGTAATAATTGAAAGTGGTTCGTCTGAGAGCCAGAGTGCGTGAAGAATATGACTATCTAGTGAGCGTTTTAAATAATCTCGAGCATTAGGAGGAGTTAGTACAAAAAGCGTACGTGGAAGCGCGTGCTGCTGCGCAAATTTCTTAAGAAGTTCAGAAAGTCCCTTAAGCCATTCATCGCGTGCTGTTTCTACACGCACTGAAAATCGCGCATTTCGATCAGGGTTAATATATCCCGGTTGCTCACCGAGCTTTGGTGAGATACCTGATTCTTCTTCAACGGTCATACGTTCAGCGCTGCGCGTGGCTGCCAAAAGAGTGTTAAGTCCCACGGGAATCGTACCGACGTCCACGAGCAAGTTCCCTTTTACAAAGGCCAAATCAGTATCTTCAGCCGCTACGTCAAGTACTAAGAAATCGCGTTCGTGAGGGTATAGGTCACGAAGTACGGCGTATGTCACCGGCGCAAAGGCCGCGAACGTAATGGTGTGCGTATGATAGAGCTTTCGAAGACGGGTGCGTACTTGCTCCGTTACCTCTTTATCAAGCGTTGAAGAGAGAATAACCACTTCAGCACGATTCGCCTTCTTCCCGATGGCGTCTGGGATGTCGTACCCATTTAAGATGGTTGCAATTACCTGTTCGCCAAAACCGACACGGTCCTCAGGTACCGCAGCAGTCGAGGAAATTACTTCGCTCAACATCGCACGAGTAAAGGTGAACGGTTTACCTGGATTAATGGTCTCGGTGCGTACATTAGTGTCCTGCCACGGCCCTGCCACCGATACTAAAACTCCGTCTACGTGACCATTGCCAGTTTCGCGCCTAAGCACCGACGAACCTTTTTCAATAAGATCCGTTCCCACTTCATCAAGTGCTCGGAGCATGGCACTTTTAAGATTCTCTTCTGTTCGCAGTTCAATCACATGACGAGTACTGAAATGAATGACCGGAGTTTTTCCCGATTCATAATAGGCATACGCGCCCGACACGGCTGATGAGCCGATTGTTATAAGCACCATCGAAGAGCCTTTCTTATTTCCGAAGAACCACATGCAAACAGTATAAACGATTTCGCCCAACGCGTACTAAAAGTACGCGCTATACGAGCACCGCTTTGATGCGACGAACACCTGACGCAACAGCTTCTTCCTTTTGAATCTTGAAACGCTTTCCATCTTCATGAATCTCGCTGGTGTTAGTTACGTGAGGACCACCGCAGAATTCAAGTGAGAATGCATTTGGAATATCTGGCATGTCTTCTGTAGCGTGTGCAGGTCCCACAGAATACACGCTCACCATGTCAGGGTACTTAACACCAAACTCCATTTCAGCGCCTAGTTTCTCAGCTTCCTCACGCGGCATGACGGTACGAGTGACGGGAATGTCCTGATATATAAGGTCATTTACGATCTTCTCAACTTCAACCTTCTGCTCGTCAGTCATTTTTCCTGGACTTGAGAAGTCGATGCGAAGACGCTCGCTGGTAATGTTACTTCCCCGTTGGTGCACTTCTGGACCAAGCACCATCTGGAGTGCCTTAAGAAGAATGTGATGGGTCGTGTGGTATCGCACGGTCTGCACCGCGTGATCTGCGAGTCCTCCTGCGAAACGCTGCGCGCCTCCGGCGCGCGACTTGTCTTGATGTTCTTTCATGAGTTCCATAATCTTTGGAAGATCAAGTTCAATAGAGCGTTCATTTGCAATCTCTTCCGTAAGCTCCACCGGAAACCCGTACGTGGTGAAAAGCGTAAAGACTGCTTCAGGAGTAAGTTCGTTCTTGCTGGCGAACTTCTCAAGCTCACGCATGCCGGTGGTGAGCGTCTTGCGGAACTGCTCTTCTTCTTTCACGAGCTCATCCTTGATAGAGTCTTTTGCAGCTAAGACATGAGGATAGAAATCGGCGTATGCCTCTCCATACCCTTCGGCTATCGCCGCAAGTACATTGTCAGTAATAGACAGGCGGTCAGTCTCGCGAATTGCTCGGCGAATTAAGCGCCGTAGAATATATCCTGCTTCCGTATTTGATGGGTGGACACCTTCTGCAAGCATGAACGTTGCTGCGCGCATATGGTCAAGGATGATGCGCATCGAGCGTGTCACTAACTCATCTTCTCCATACTTCTTTCCAGATCGCTGTTCCAGCACTTTGCGTGATGCATCGAAGACATCAATCATGAAGATGTCCGGACCAACCGTCGCCATGGTTATGCGCTCCAATCCTCCTCCAAAATCGATATTCTTTTTTGGCAATTCTTCGAATGTACCGTCTTCTTTTTTTACAAACTGCATAAACACAGAATTTCCAATCTCAACGAAGCGACCGCAATCGCAGTTTGGATGGCAATGAGCTCCCCATTTCGTGTCATGTGGAGTACCGAAATCGTAAAAGATTTCAGAGTCGGGTCCCCCAGGTTCACCGACAGGCATTTTCGAAGGCACTCCCGCGCGACTCCACCAGTTCTTATCTGAGTATGCGAAAATTCGTTCACCCTCTTTAATGCCGCGTTCATAGCCCGCTTCCTCACTTCCGATTATTGCTACCCCCGCCTCGATTCCTTTTTCGCTATAGAGCTTTTTCCAAATATCAATTGCCTCAGTATCGATTGCGATACCTGCACTTTCATCACCTGAATAGACCGTTATATAAAGTTTTGCTGGGTCAATACCAAATCCCGTCTCCGTGCTGGTAAGAAACTCAAATATCCAAGGGAGCTGCTCTTTTTTGAAGTAATCACCAAATGACCAATTACCCAACATTTCAAAAAATGTTGTGTGGCGGTTGTCACCCACTTCTTCAATATCACCGCTTCGAAATGCTAGCTGCGAATTAACGACGCGTTTTCCTTCAGGATGATCCTTCCCTAGGAAATACGGCAAGAGAGGCTGCATGCCAGAAGACGTGAAAAGCGTCGTGGGGTCATTACCCGGCACGATAGGTGCAGACGGAATAATCACGTGGCCGCGAGCTTTATAAAAATTGAGATAACGGGAGCGAACTTCGGAGACCTTCATAGACTATGACGATACCATGATTGGGCTTCTATATAAAAGGTATATTTTACCTCTCTACTCAAACGTCCCTGCTGAAGCAATGGAAAGAGAATCAACTGAGATTCGCTTTGCTGCTCTCAGCAGATCTTTGTGGGTGACGGCACGTATATACCTATTGTATGCGGCGATCTCAGAGATGGGCTGCTCTCGCTCAGCTACAGTTGTGAGGCGAGTTGCAAGTCCATACGTCGTCGACATGCTCATGACATACCGCCCTACTAGTTCATTCTTTTTCATCTCAAGAGCCTTTGCGGTGAGTCCCTTAGCTAAGAATTTCTTAGTCTCAAGAAGAGTGGCCGCAACTCCCCGTTCGTATAAGGCGGGGGCGAATGACGTATCAATAATAAAGTACCCGTCCTTCTGGATAGAAGTTCCGGCGAGGCTTGCCTGGATGTGGTAGGTAAGACCATCACGCTCTCGGAGCGTATCCATTAGATAACTGCTGAAACTTCCTCCCAGTAATGACGCGCACAAAACCATGGGGAAGAAGTCAGAGTCTCCATAGCGAATAGGAAGGCTGATTCCCATACGCACATCAATGGCAGCTTTTTCGGGAATCACGATGCGCGCAGTCTGCGCTTTCTGAACTTTTGTATTTGTATGGATAGTTGGTCGGGATGTTGTTCCAACACGAAGAGTACTAAAAGATTTTAGCGCAGCGCTTGCTGCCTTCTTTGGGTCAATGTCACCCACTAATGCAATGATGAGCCCGCTTTGTCCAAGATTTTTTTGGAACTCTTGCACATCTTTCAGGGTGACAGCGGCAAGGTTCATGAGTCGTTCAGCGTTTGTGTCGCTGTAGTTAGGATGCGAGTGGTCATAGAGCATGCGAGATAGCGCAATTTCAGCCTGTGTTCCGGTATCAGAATCAGTATTCTTGATACGGCTTATGATATTCGTTCGTGAGATGTCCAACTCCTTTTGCGTGAACACCGTATTCTGAAGACGGTCAGTAATACGCTCAAGTATAAAAGGCACATCGTTCGGCAGACAGGTAGCAGTGAAGTACGTACGGGTACTACTACTCGAGAATCTAAGCGTTGCTCCACGCTCAGCAATTTCATTACGGAGAGCTTCTTTCGAACGTGTTTTAGTACCAGTGTCCAAAAGACTTACGCATAGCACCGCTACATCCTCTTTATTACGTGGCAATAATTCCCAGCCGCCGCGCACGCTGCCCATGATGGTAACCACGTCTTTCAAATTACGATGCACGGCAAATATGCGCCCGTTATTCGGAGCTTCTATTTCGTACACTGAGGCTAGAAGTTCATCCATATGATTATGATTTGCTAATAAACCAGCCAACGGTGGATTGGTCTTTAACCAGATACGTGCGAGCTACACGCTGCACATCTTTAACCGTCACGTTCTGATATTTCTCTGGCAATGTTACGAATTGGGTCCAGTCTCCAACAGCAATAGCCTCATTAACTGATTCTAAAAATGCGTAGACGCCGTCTCGTCGCGAGGCGATAGCGATACGCATTGATATTTGCGCCTTCTTAAGCTCGGCTGATGTCACCGGTGTGTCGGTGATCTTCGAAATTTCTTTTTGAATACTTTCTTCAACCTTTGCGTGCGGCACCCCATCTGAAATGCTTGCCCATATTTGAAAGAGTCCTGGATCCATGTGTCCGTCCCACGATCCGCCAACCGTTGTTGCTTTGTTTGTATCAACAAGCGCACGATGAAGACGGCTTGTTTTTCCGTCCATTAGAATGAGCCCAAGGATGGCCAAAGCTGGTATATCTGGATGTGCTGCGCTTGGCATTTTGTATGCAGAACCAAAAAGATTAAAGCCATTGCGGTGTATCGTCACGCGGCGTTCACCCTGCTGAATGGGCTCCAGTGTATGCATGCCTGGATACGGTTGCGGGTTTTTCGTTAGACCACCGAATGCGGTTTTGATTTGCTTCAAAACATCTGTTGTATCGAAACCGCCAGCAACGGTAATCGTTGCATTATCCGGCCAATAGAATTCGTTATAGAACTGCTGCAAGCGATCAATGGAAATCGTTTCAATATCACTGCGCCAGCCGATGGTTGGGTGGTGGTACGGATGCGCCAGGAATGCAGCTGCCCAGATGGCAGTGTCGAGAGCTTGATATGGTTCATTCTCCAT
>JAQBQR010000017.1 GCA_028286945.1 Parcubacteria group bacterium
AAACTACGCTTTAGGGCGCTTAGCACCATACTTAGAACGACCACGACGGCGCTTGTCGATACCGGCAGTATCAAGACGGCCACGAACCACGGTGTACTGAACACCAATATCTTTCACACGGCCACCACGAAGCATGACCACTGAGTGTTCCTGGAGATTGTGTCCCTCACCTGGGATGTAGGCAGTAACTTCCATACCGTGCGTGAGGCGAACGCGAGCGATCGTACGGATAGCTGAGTTAGGCTTGCGAGGAGTTTTCGTTGTCACCTTCGTACACACACCACGCTTGAAGGGTGATGAGTAGAACGTTGGGCGGTTCTTAAGCGCATTGAAGCCACGACCAAGAGCCGGGACCTTTGATTTGGCCGCCGTCTTGCTGCGAGACTTCTTTGTGAGCTGATTTATTGTAGACATTACAAATGAAAACTCCCCCAAGGGAGGTAGGAAGACTATATAAGATGTGAGGATTTTATGCAAATAGCGCTTCTAGCGTTTGGGCGTAATTCACCTTCCTCCTAGCAATTCCTCAGGAAATATCGCAGGAATTTTGAGCGTTTTGTTACTGCCTGATTAGTACGCTCAAGGTATGAAGAAATACCTCATTCCGCTTCGTGTCCTTGTATTAACCATATTCTACGCCATTAGTACCGTATTGCCGGTACTTTCCCAGACGACAGATTCTCCTGAATTATCAGTTTCTGTCTCTGTTATCTTCCCCGACACTGGTGGCACTCCTCAAACAGCACTTAAGCCGAATGATCAGTTCTCTATTCGCATTGAAGCTCCAGGTATGGGTATCAGCCAGGTGAGCGTTAACTTTGATGAATTAGGGATTGGTTTGGAGCCGGTCTCTAATTCTGACACCGGTATCTTTGAGACCATGGCACATCTTCTTCCCTATCGGACAAGTGGCCTCAAGCATTACACGGTTATGTTCCGCGACTCTATTGGTACCCAGCACGACATAACGAAAGCTGTTCAAGTTGATTCAGATGCGCCGACAGGCCAAGTAACGGCTGCCTTTTCGAAAACACAGGGTGCGTACTCAGTACACGTATCGGGCAGTACGGATGGCACCGGTTCAGACACGCGTGTTGTTGATGCCTTTACGTATGCCATCGATACGAATGGTTTGCGTGTTTCCGCGGAGCATCTTGAAGACCTCTCTCAATTACACACGCCGCTCTCCTTTTCATTCCAAATGCCTATACAGGTGCCGGATCAAACCTGGTCAGAAATTGGCTACGCCATAACCATACGCGATGCGGCAAATAACGAAGCGAACATATATAGCGAAGCAACGCCCGTCGCAAGCATTCAATCTGCGCCACTGATTAATCACGCCTTGAGCGGGAGCATCGCCATTCCCGTTTCTGCTGAAACGGGCGGTGATATTCCTTCGGGGGTTTGGATACCGCACACTTTAATCAATTCTCTTCCTGAAGGTAATTATTATGCGGTGGTTTTCTTTGAAGGACTTGGCGGATGTCCAACAAATAACTTTCTAATCAACGCGTTTCATAAGGGGTTGTGGGGAGCTGACCTTGCATCGGGCAGGCCATATCCCAAAGCTATGAGCACGGGAGGTGGTGGGTGCATGCAGTATTTTCACATCGATCCTACTAAAGGTGACGGTTGGTACTGGGGCGCTCTTGATCCTAACAATGCAACTAATGCCATAGCTGATTCTGCAGGCGTACCGGCGTTTGCTATTTGCGATGATCTTGCCACGTGTTATGGCATTGCGCCGCGAACTGATGTGACAAGCCCACCACCGGTTCCAGCGGAGCCGAGCAATTCAAGTATTCTTTTTCTACCTGGCATTAAAGGTTCGCGACTCTATGAAAATAATCCTCTCTGTCTTATCCCGTCGCTAGGGTGTGATATTCCGCTGTGGCTTCCATTAGGGGACATCGCCACGCCGGAGTTATTTATGGATACGCTTGGAAAGAGTGTGCGAAATGTATACGCAAAAGAAAATGACGTTATGCGCGACGCATACGGAATGAATTTCTATAAAACATTTGCACAAAAGATGGACGAAGCTTCGTCGAGTGGGAAATACGGAAAGGGTTGGAGTTGGAAATCGATTGCATACGACTGGCGCATGTCGCTTTTGGACATCGTACACAACGGTTCCGTCTTTAAAGATCGTATTTATTATGAAGATCCAACAAACACACCATATATAGAGCAAGCGCTCCGCACGCTCGCATCTTCTTCGCCGACCGGAAAAGTAACAATCATTGCGCATAGTAATGGCGGGCTTGTAGCGAAAGCCTTGATACAGGAGCTTGGAGATGCGGAAGCGGCGCGGCTTATTGATTCGGTGGTAATGGTGGGAGTTCCGCAGTCAGGAGTGCCGCGCGCCGTAGGCGCACTCTTGTATGGCGACTCTGAAGGAATTCCCGGTACGGGTCGGTTTCCAAACCTGATCATGTCAGCAGCACACGCACGAGAATTCGCACTCAATGCGCCTATGGCATATCACCTTCTTCCCTCTGCGTCGTATATGGCGAACAAAAATGAATCGTATCCGCTGATTCATTTCGAAGATACGCCGCTTCTGGCGCATGACCGTACTCTATATGGCGACACTATTGATACTGCTGACGAACTCACACAATTCCTACTCGGCGACGTCGGCACACGAAATGCTCCGCCCGTATCTGACCTCACGCTTCCTGCCGTAGCTCGAAAGAACTTGCTTACCGAGGCAAAGAATACCCACGATTTACTTGATGCATGGACACCTCCCACAGGAATAGAGGTATACGAAGTTGCGGGATACGGAGTCGATACCATTTCAGGATTTGATATGTATGAGGCGCCATCGAAAAGTTCAGTTAAGAAAATGTCATATCGTCCTCTCTTCACTCAAGACGGTGACGGCACGGTGCCAGTCACCAGCTCACTCATGATGAATGAGGGTACTCATGTGCACACAGACTGGGTAGATATGAGCCACTTGAGTACGGGCGCTTCGTACACGCATGGAAATATGTTCGAAGCGCCAGAGATTGAGCAAGTCATTCAAAACATTCTTGGCAGGACGTCGCAGCCCGTAGTAATAAGCGCTGCAGGAATGGAATCAGGTGAACCGCACAAGCGCATTAGTTTTTATGTTCACTCATCTTCTGCATCCATGTCTGCTATTGATTCAGCTGGAAATCGCACTGAGGTACGGACGGACGGAACAGGTAGCGAAAACATACCGGGAAGTACCAGCGGGACTGTCGGAGAGGTGTCATATATAACACTGCCAGGAAACAGTTCATATTCCTTAGTAATTACCGGTAATGCAGCTGGTGCATTCACACTCGACATGGAAGACCGGACAGGAGACATGGTGACCGCAACTGGCACCGTTGCTGAAGTGCCCACGACCGCGTTAACCGTCGCAACACTTACCGTGCAAAACAGCATTACGCAGTCATCAACGTTATCCATAGATGAAGATGGCGATGGAAAGATTGATTACTCTGCTACATCTCAACCAGGTACGGTTGTATTTCCTTCCTTGGTTAAGGTGCCTGAACAAACATACATCTCAACGCCACCAATCATCACGAATTCAGTTACCAATTCCTCGATTACCAATCGTTCCACGCAAACACTTTCATCACCTCTCGGATTTTCCACAACAAGCGCAGTGAAAGTGGCTTCAATAGCATCTACGTCTACAGGAATAATCACTACAACGGCAGTGACGACACAGAGTAACAGTCCTCAAGTGGCAGGCACGAGCACGAGCCGCGAATTAGTATTTACTAAACCAGACACATCTGAAGAGCCCCTCTCTTGGTGGGTACGAATTAAGCGTTTTCTACGAAAGATTGCGCACAGACTCTTAGGCGGTTGAGTGAGTCTATTGACCGATGAGTATTCGGAAAACCCACATCACTAAAAGATCGAACGGTCCTGACAAAAAGTAACTGAAGACGATGAGGAATACGAAGAGTGTGAGAAAACCTCCCTGACGTACGCGGTCTTCAAATTCACGAAACGCCATTGCACTCTTCAGAGGGAGTAACCCACGCAAAAAGGTGTACCCATCGAGTGGCGGAATGGGAATGAGGTTGAAGAATCCAAGGAAAAGATTTGTGAGAACAACCATGGAAGCCAAATCACCGTAGAGCACTGCGCCGTGTGCGTATGCAAAGCGAGTAATGCCAGCAAAAATAAGAGCAAGTATAAAGTTTGTGGCAACACCCGCTACCGCAACGATCGATTCACCCCATCGCTGATTTCGAAGATTGAAAGGATTGTATGGAACGGGCTTCGCATAGCCGAAAAGAAAAGGAGAATGTGTAATGACGAGGAGCGCAGGAATGATGATCGTTCCCCAAAGATCTACGTGTCGAAAAGGGTTTAGAGTGAGACGTTTAGCGATTTTTGCAGTGGGGTCTCCAAGCGCATATGCGGCGTATCCATGGGCTACTTCGTGCATTACCACCGAGTAAATAAGGACGATGACCGTAAATATCGAGAATGAGAGATCTGGTTGCATAACTTTTAACAGATGGTACCATGCAACAACTATGGCACGCGAATGCGCAGTAACAGGCAAATCAACCCAGGTGGGAGGACGCTACTCTAACGAGACGCGTGCTACTCAGTACAACCCAGTTGGAAAGGTTCGTCGTAAGGCAAATCTCCACAAGCGTCGTATTTTCATTCCTGAAACAGGACAGACGATTAAGATTATCGTATCAACTGAGGGTATGCGTCACATCAAAAAGAACGGCGCTCTTAAGACTCTTACGAAAGCCGGAGTCCTTTAGGACTCAAAAAGAAAAGCCCCGCTAGAAGCGGGGCTTTTCTTTTTGTCATTATTACTATGACATTTGATCCATCTGCTTTGCTTCCATAACTTCAATGAAAGCGCCGGGGATTCCAAAGTGCGGATGATTCTTGAACATTTCTGCTGCAGCTTCTGCTGATTCAGCCTGTACATACGAAGAAAGCATCATACCGTTGTTTATCTCGTTCACTCCCTCTGCTGTTACGCGCTTGGTCTTACCAAGACTGATCGTGTTTAATACTGAGTCTTTATGCTCGGCGAGCCACGCGTCCCATTCAGTTTTCATTTTGTCCTCGGCACCCTTGCGTTCTTCTTCTGGCTTGGCCATCCATCCCTCGAGCCCTTCTACAGGCATCATGTATATAACGGTAAAGTATTTCATATAAATAGAATTAGGCTTTTATTTCTCCTGGGGAGCATCAGTATCTACTATAACCCACGGTAACTTTTGGGAAACAAATATGTGATTCTTTGGCGCAAAGCTGCTGGCGTCATCGAATACTCCAACCGGTATAAACAATTGATCTCGAGAATCAATATACGAATACGCAAATGGTGAACTACAGTTCTCACAAAATGAACGAATCACTTTTTCTGAAGATTGATACTCCTTCGGGGTCCCTTTGATTTGAACATCGCTCTTCTTAAATTGAGCGAAGACTGTATACGGAGAACCACTGATCTTCCGACAGTCTATGCAGTAACACGCGCCGACCCAGTCGGGCGCTCCTGTTGCAGTAAAACGTACTGCTCCGCAATGACATCCACCTTCCATATCGAAAGTATAGCAACTAACTAAAATCAACTTTGTATTTAAAAACTTGTTGACCATTTTCTAACATTTTCGATTCTTGGAATTGAGCTCCATTTTCTTGAATAGTTTTTTGCGCAGCAATATTCTCATCGGTACAAATTATCGAGACTCTTCGCAGGCCAATATTCTTAGCTTCCAATAAACCGAGCTTTAGGATTTCTATTCCATACCCTTTCCCTCTATACTCAGGCTCTATCTCGTAGTAGAAATGACTTTCATAACCTTCGGGATATGAATCTTTTTTTATAGGAGTGGGGTACAGTTCTAATTTCCCCACCGTCGTATCTCCATCACGTAATTCAAAATGGAATATAGTCGACGCACTGCTAGTTTCTTTTAAAACAAGTTTCATTAGACTACAGAGTACCATTCGTGAGCACTGCCCTTCCATCACTCACAAATCGTAGGGTGCCGAAATCTATGGTGCTTAATATTTTTGCGCCTTCATTTTTAATACGTGAAATGGCGTCTGGGCTTGGATGTCCGTACGTGTTATTCGCTCCGGCAGATATTGCAACGAATTGTGGGTGAAGCGCAGCGAGCCAGGCATCATCAGTAGAATATTTCGAACCGTGGTGACCTGCTTTGAGTACTGTAGTGGGCAGTTCCCCATCGCTAGTGTCTATCGCAACCAAATGATCTTCAATATCTGAAGGTGCGTCGCCAGTGAGCATAAATGACGTGGAACCATACACCAAGTGCATGACGACCGACCCTTCATTCGTATCAAGGTGTGAAACATCTCGGTCTGGATACAAAACATCTGCATACGCATCTCCGCCAAGATGAATGCGCATACCCCTTCGTGCAGTGAGTGCATGTACGTTCGACTCAACACTCACCGCCTGAGCAAGTCCTTTTGCGGTGGCTGTGGTGCCTGGAATTCCAGGACTTAAAAAATACGAAACACTATACCTTCCGAGAACATCAGTAAGACCTGCAATGTGATCTTTATCAGGATGTGTTTCTACAACCAAATCGATGGAGCGATCAAACAGACCCATCTCCTTTGGTAGCTGACGCAGTACGGAATGGTCCGGTCCTCCATCCACAAGCATTTGAATACCGGTAGGACCTTGTACCAAAATAGAGTCGCCTTGCCCGATATCAAGAACAGATACATGGAGGCGAGGAGGCTCCGGATGGGTATATGAGTACCAAACGTAGACATTAAGCCCTATTAGGATGAGGGCGGTGGCATATGGAAGAGTGAGATATCGCTGCATACTACTCACGAGCATATCACCATACCTTCCGCTATACTTAAGGTATATCCATTATTCATTTCTATATGACTTACACCGCACGAACATTTAATCTTCCTGAACTGAAAGGAATTTCTAAAGAACAGATTGATATTCATCTTGTAATGTATGCCGGTTACGTTAAGCATACGAATCTCATCATGGAGCGTATTGCTGCACTTCGTGAGGAAGGTACAGAACAAAGTACATACACGATGAACGAGCTTCGTCGTCGTTTTGGATTTGAATTCGATGGTATGCGAATGCATGAATACTATTTCGAACAGCTTGAAGGAGGAGCGCAGGCAGCCGTCACGGACGGACCGTTCGCCGATGCCGCCATTGAAAAATATGGAAGCTGGGACAAGTTCATCGCGCATATTAATGAAGTAGCAGGTACTCGCGGTATTGGATGGGTCGTGGTGTATTTTGATCCAAAGGGCCGCACGATTCACACTGCTTGGATAAATGATCATGAGGTTGGCCAGCTTTCTGCGCTTCCTATCATGCTTGCAATTGATCTCTGGGAACATGCCTACATGATTGACTACAAGCCAGCGGACAAGAAGCTGTACGTTCAGGCGTTTCTTGAGAACTTAAACTGGCAGGTAGTGGAGAGCCGATACCTCGATGAGGCTGTTT
>JAQBQR010000036.1 GCA_028286945.1 Parcubacteria group bacterium
TGTTGCTTTGTTTGTATCAACAAGCGCACGATGAAGACGGCTTGTTTTTCCGTCCATCAGAATGAGCCCAAGGATGGCCAGAGCTGGTATATCAGGATGTACTGCGCTTGGCATTTTGTATGCAGAACCAAAAAGATTAAAACCATTGCGGTGTATCGTCACTCGGCGTTCACCCTGCTGAATGGGCTCCAATGTATGCATGCCTGGATACAGTTGAGGATTTTTCGTTAGGCCACCGAACGCGGTTTTGATTTGCTTTAAGACATCCTTTGTGTCGAAACCGCCAGCGATGGTAATCGTTGCATTATCCGGCCAATAGAATTCGTTATGGAACTGCTGCAAGCGATCAATGGATATCGTTTCAATATCACTGCGCCAGCCAATGGTTGGATGGTGGTACGGATGCGCCAGGAATGCAGCTGCCCAGATGGCAGTGTCGAGAGCTTGATATGGTTCATTCTCCATCTGCTCATATTCATTGCGAACGATAGTCATCTCAGCCTGACGGTCTTTTTCAAGAATCCATGCGTTACGCATACGGTCAGCTTCAATCTTGATAGCGGCAGGTAGTAAATCGGCCGGCATCACGGCGAAATAGTTTGTGCGATCAAACCAGGTCGTTGCATTAATAAATGCGCCGTTACGCTCCAGAAGATCTCTAATGTCGGTGCCCTTCTTTTTGTTATGTGTTGGAGTGCCTTTAAACAGAAGGTGTTCAAGCATGTGTGTCGCACCGGTATATCCCAACGCTTCATTTCGTGAACCCACGTGATACGTAATCATGCATCCTGCAACGGGCTGCGTTTCGTCTTGAGCAAGCAATATGCGCAAGCCATTCTTATTCAGGCGGTATTCCTGAATACCCTCGAGCTCTTGAACGAAACTAATGCCGGGAATCATGACTGTGCTATGCGCTCTTTAACTCCTTAGCCAATTCGTCTGCTCCGTATATGGTCTTAAGGAGCGAATAGATTCCTTCAGAGTGCACACAGACCGTATGCTCTTTTGAATCTGCCATGTACATGAATGAATCTCCTCCTTGTGTCTCGACAAGGCCATCGAATAGAAGACCAACAATCTCTTTATCCTTGGTTATTACCGGACTCCCTGAATTACCCCCATGCGTGTCATGAGTAGTGATGAAGTTAAATGCCGCAGGATTCTTTTCAAGCTTTGCGCGATTCTTTTCCCAACGCTCAGGAAGCTTCCAGGCGCCATCAAATGAATGTTGTTCTCCATGCTGGAATACTCCTCCAATGGTGGTGTATGCAGGCTCTGGGACCTTTTGTGTGGCGTAGGGGACCTGTGTGCCGTACGCAAGGCGGAGTGTGAAGGTGGCGTCCGGGTACAAAGCTTCTCCATATAGACCGAAGAGTGCCTGTGCGATGCGGCCGTATGCGTCTTGCGTCACGGTCTGCACTTCGTTTTCAATAAGGGTGCGGATTTTTCGCGCTCGCTTATCAATGAGTGAGGCAAGCTGGATGAATGGATCTTTAGAAGCTTTTACCGCCGAATGTCCTCCTTTGACGAGCCGTTTGCGTTCCGCAACAGATCCAAGTTTTGTTTTTGAGATACATTCCTTTGCAATGGTTTCAACAGACTTTCCATTTAATATTTTGAGTACGTCTTTGTCCTTAAAGCCTATGGTCTCAACCAGGTTACGAAGCGAGTCTGTGAAGGTGTGCTCTTCTAGATCGGAGTATATAGGAGCTGCTGAATACAGCCGGTCCATGAGGGACGCGCGTCGCGCGTCCCCGAACTCCTGTAGACGTTTAGCGTTTGGCTTTGTATCTTCATCAGTTAAGCGCACGATGGTACGCGCAAGAGCAAAATACTCAGTATCGAAGGCGCGCCCTCCTTCGAACATGATGAACTCGTCGCGATTTGCGATGAGGGTTTCGGTGGCCTTCTTAACATCATCCCAAGCATTGCCTGCAAGCTTCTTAAGAGCAGGATCTTTCTTAATGGCAGAACGAATAGCCGTTTCGCGGTCTTCAAGCTGTTTCAAAAATGCCGGTGACTGAATCGCCGCAAGCTGTCCTTCGTATCGCTTGCGCACATTGCGTATGGAATGGAGCTCATCATCAGCACGGCGTGCGCGCTCAAGAGAACGCCCGGCATACTGTTGAAGACTCACCTCTTTGCGATGAATATAGTCCATGGTCTTTGGCATCAAAATGTCACGTGTGAGTTTGATACGGTCGAAGGTCGTAAGGCGGTCAGTGGTACCAGGATGTCCAACAACGAATAGCGTTTGGCCAAGCGTTGGCGCACCGGTGTACCACGTAAAATGATTTGGACTTACGAGCGGCTTTCCATTTTCATATACACGGAAGAATGTTACGTCTAAGCAGTAGCGAGGGAATTCATAGTTATCAATGTCACCACCGTATCCGGCAATGGCAGCTTCAGGTGCGAAGACCAGACGAATATCCGTGTACTTTTTGTATCGGTATAAGTGGTACTTCCCTCCGTTATAGAGAGTAACCACGTCGCTGCGCATTCCCGTTCCTTCGAGTGATTTCTTTTCGATATCAGCAATCACCGCTCTGCGCATCTGAGTCTTTTGATCAAGGTTCTTGGCTTTTGAAACAGCATCCAGCACTTTATCCGTGACATCTTCAATCTCCCACAAAACATTTACCTCAAGCTGCGTTGCTTTGAGTTCATCTTTACGTATCTTTGCGAGGAAACCATCGCGCATATAATCCTTTCCTTCCGAACTGAGTTTGTAGAGGATATCTGCAGCCACGTGATGGTTGGTAGCAATGAGCCCGTCTCCAGAAACAAATGAGGCAGAACCGCCATTGTTCATACGTACTGATGAACGCTGTACCGACTGGAGCCATTCGTCATCAATATCAACGTTATGCAGCTTCTTCAGACGATCCTTCGGGACCATGTTAAGCGGCCACATCCCCTCATCTCCACGAAGTATTTGATCTGCTTTCATCTCTCCAAGATACCTCTGCTTGGGGGTTTAATCAAAAAATACGTCAGCACCACTAATGCGTCAGCTTATACGTAACAAAAATGCCCACCATGGCACCAAGGCCGGAAAATATAATAGAAGAAAAGGAGAATTCGGAACTGCCCCAGAGTAAGGGTATGAATCCGCCGATGACAGAGCCTACCAACGTACCAAACCAAATCATTTGCTTCATGCTCATAAGTGCATTGTACTACTGCCAATTAATTTCCTTTTCTCCTTGCTTCTTTAAGTACTCGTTTGCCTTGCTAAATGGTTTGCTCCCGAAGAATCCATGCGCAGCACTAAAGGGTGAGGGGTGTGCGCTTTCAATTACTAAATGTTTAGTCCGGTCTATGTGCGCACCCTTTTGCTTCGCATAGTTTCCCCAAAGTATAAAAACAAGGTGTTCGCGCTGGTCTGAGAGAGCTTTAATAGCTGCATCGGTAAACTCTTCCCAGCCGTGACCTTGGTGAGAGCCGGCGTCGCCGGCTCTCACGGTCAGTGTCGCGTTTAGCAGCAAAACTCCTTGCTTTGCCCAACGACTCAGATCGCCATCCGCATGTTCAACAGATTTTCCTAAGTCAGACTCGATTTCCTTATATATATTCCGCAGCGAAGGTGGCAGCGTAATTCCTTTTTCAACAGCGAATGACAGACCAATTGCCTGATGTGCGCCGTGATATGGGTCTTGACCCAAAATAACAACCTTCACGTCATCGAACGGCGTAAGATCAAAAGCCCTAAAAATGTTCTTGGGCGCCGGATAAACGGTTTTCTCTGCGTATTCTTTCTTTACGAAAGCAGTAAGTTTTTCGAAATACTCTTTCCCAAACTCAGCCTCGAGTGCTTTCTTCCAACTGGTCTCAATTTTTACTTCCATTGCTCTTTCGATGAAGTGCTAGCAACTTCTTTCCCGCAGCTTCACGGTACGGACAAAATTCGCAGACTTTTCCAGAAGCTGGAATAGCATCTGAGTCGAGTGCCTTCTTTATCTTTGGCAGGATCTCGTCAATCCATTCGGTATCTCCTTCGCACGGCACGACGGTAATATCAAATTCAAGCTGTGCATCAAATCCCGCTTTATCTGACTTAGCATTTGCATACACAAAGTATCCCATTGAAGAAACGTCATATCCGTTCTTTCGAAGAAGCCACTGGTATACACCCATCTGACGCGCATATGAATCTTTCCACGAAGAATCGTCTAATGAATCGATGCTCCCTTCTTTAGAGGTTGCCTTATAGTCCACGACGATTAGTTTCCCATCCTCTCCCATCCAGAGATCATCAATGGCACCAGAAATGGTAAAGCCTGTTTCAGGATGCTTCCATTCAATACCCTCAAAGTTTTCACGCCAGGTATTCAAATCTTTGTGTGCGTACGGTATTGCATTAATGCCATATTTTTTGCAAAGGGGATGCTCTGTTCCTGCCGCTCGATGTACATCGAATTCTTTCTTAAGAAGTGTGTCGACCGCAATATTAAGCGTAAAGGCAGGACCGCGCGGACGGGCAGTGCCAAGCTTGTTATCCAAATAGAAACAGCGAGGACATTCATTAAATAACTCGATCTTTGAACGAGAGAGACGCCACTTCTCACCGCCATAGTTCCAATTAGCGTTTCGGTCCGGATTATATTGTTTCTTGTATTCAGCCATGGAATGGAGGTTTAGTTTTATGAAGTATGACGTCTTTGCCGGTATCGCGCAGTGTTTCTATCTCGGTGATGATTCTGCCAATTCGTTCTGGAGCAATCCCAATATCACGCAGGAGGGTTCGATGCTGACGAAGGAGTTCGGTTGTTGAAATGTTCTTATCAATCAATAGGCGCTTCTCTGACTTTCGGAGCGTAGTGAGTGCGGTGATGGGATAGAGTCCTGACGCCACGATGCGATCATAGAGATTTCCGTGATGCGGATAGTTCCATCCAATGAGATTCACTCCTGAGCACGTGGCGTATTGAATGGCTTGCGAAGTGAATTTTGTGTTCGTAATTAAATAGCCATGATCAACTTTCGGCGCGCCTTCTGCGTGAGCATCACATGCCCAAATGTCATCGAGGCGCGCCTTCACATACAGTGCCACCTTCACATCCGTCTTGTAGCCTGGATCGTTATGATATTTAAGCTCTGCAGCTAAATGTTCTCCGTTCCGCTCTGCATATACGTCTACTTCGTGCGTCACACACTTTCCCTGCAAAATCTGCCGCGGCAAAACGTCCCATCCTTCAGACTTAAAGAGTTCTGCGACGAAATCCTCAAACGGATGTCCTCCTGGGCCAAACTCAAAGAGTGCACGGCGGAGACTGTAACGCGCAGCGGTTGCGCGACCTTCACGACGAAGCATTTGGAATGCGCGCCTGTATATTTGCGTACTTTCTTCAGTGTCGCTGATGGTAGCCTCCACGGTCTGACGGATGCGCTGTGCAGTGCTTTCTGTGGCTCCTGCACGCGTCAGAGAAAGCTCAAGCTTTGAGCCATCCCACCGTTCAATACTTCCGTCGGTCTTAACAATATCTGGCATAGCTTACGCTATGATACCACCTCCAATACATTCTTCCCCTTCATACAAAACGAGCGACTGACCTGACGCCACAGCGTCGCCAATTCCCTCTTCTGAAGCGAAGGTATGCCGTGCTGAATTGAAGGTTCCGGCTATGCGGGGGCCGTGATATCGGTACTGAGCGCTGTATTCTGCAGTGGCCTTTGGTTCGGTAAACCAGTTCGTATCAGTTATAGAAATTGACGATGCCCATTTTGTACGTGGACTATGCGCCACGGTAAGTCTGTTCTTTTCTACGTCTTTTGAAATGACATACCAAGGTCCAGGTGGAGCATCCTCAAGCGAAATGCGCTGCCCGAGCGTTGAAAGTAATGCGCCGGAATGAGTACCTATTTCTACTCCATCTTCGTCAACAGCAGATCCTGGTACTGTACCAAATTCGTTCGCTAAAAACTCTTCGACAGAAACGTTACCTAGGAAGCAAATGCCCTGGCTGTCCCGCTTCCTGGCGTTTGGAAGTCCAAATGATTCTGCCATCTTTCGCACTTCTGGTTTATGAAAACCTCCGAGCGGGAAAAGAGTGTCCGCAAGCGCTGTTTTTGGAATGGCCCACAAGAAATAACTTTGATCTTTATCAGGGTCGATGCCACGCAGCAGATGTGCATTACCATCCGTGTCATGTTCCGTTCGTGCGTAGTGACCCGTGGCAATGAAATCCGCGCCCTGTTCTTTTGCATATCTATGAAATGCGCCGAACTTAACTTCGCGGTTACACATAATGTCAGGGTTCGGTGTGCGTCCTGCTTTGTATTCGCTGAGAAGATACTCAATGACTCCACGCTTATATTCTTCTGAAGCATCGAGTGTGAGAAATGGAATACGTAAATGCGCGGCCACACGCATGGCGTCACGTCGGTCTTCACTCCACGTGCACGGCATGCCCGGCGGATACCAGCCTTTAATAAAGACACCGGTGATGTCTGCACCTGCCTTTTGTAAAAGCGCTGCTGTTACACCGGAGTCCACGCCACCAGAAAGTCCAACAAAGACCTTTTTGCCGCGTATATCTTGAAGTTGTTCGTCCATAGCCGTACTCATCTGGTCACTGTAGCAATTTGCGTGACGCAGAGGAAGCTGAGCGTACGCGACTTCCCACCTGCAGACCTATTTCAAATACTGAGCAACATTCTTCTTATGCTGATCAAAAGTAACGGCATAGTGCATCTTTCCATCATTACCGGTGAGGTAATAGAAATACTTTGTTTGTGCCGGAGTCACGGCAGCTAGGAGTGACTCTATGCCTGGATTTGATATGGCGGTCGGTGGCAGGCCCTTATTTCGATACGTATTATATGGAGAGTTTGAGGCCAGATCTTCTGCCGTGGGGGTGTAACCATTTTCTTTATGAATGTAGCCAAAGACCGCATCCACTTGAAGCGGCATACCCTTTGCGATGCGATTCCATAGTATCCCGGCAACGATCCGCTTATCTTCTTCGGTCTTCGCTTCGCGCTCAAGAATGGAAGCTAAAATAACTGCATCGGAGAATTTGTGCCTAGACGCAAGAATCTGTGGGGTGATCGTAGCAATACTCTGACTGAACTGTGATTTCAGACGAATCACAATGTCGTCTCCAGAATCTCCTGGCATAAAGAAATATGTATCAGGAAAAAGATATCCTTCACTAGTTGAAGCAGCGTTAAGAAATGCAGAACGGTTAAAACCTGGTAACTGCGCTTCCAACGTATCAGCCATGTCGTAATGCGTCATGCCCTCCGTGAACGTAATGTGCACTGCTTCTATACCGTGCTGGCCTGCGTGTATGCGCCGTAACACACTGATAAGTGAGGCAGGTTTCTTGAACACATACGCACCCGTGTCTAAGTGATGATCAAATCCTGTAATACGCGCAAGTACTTTGAAAAGGAATTCAGAACGAATGAGGTGCGCATCGGCAAGTGTTGCGCCAAACGTTGATGCGGGTGCGTCTTTGGAAATGGTGATGAGGGAGTTAGCGGGAAAGTTTGAAGGCGGTGAGAAGAGCCAGACAACTACGGTGATGCCGACGATGAGAAGAACGGCGATACCCGTTAGCCAAATGCGATACGTCTCATACAGGGCGCGCAACGAAGCTGCGCGCGTATTCTGTTGTTCAGAGCGACCAATATCAAACTGCATATTACGTAGGAAGGTTTGCCGGTGCGCCGCTGGTTGATGACTGGATGCGTGGAAGTCCTGGAGTTTCAACCGCAGCTGACGGTACGTGGAAGAGCGTGGCAAGTTCCTCAGTACTCATAACCATCCACTCACCCACATACGGATCATGGAAAAAGGCACGCCTGCGGAAGTTATTGACCGCCAACTGATGCAAGTGTTCCTTATGATGACCCCCCTTATCTTCCCAAGGATAGTCGTTAAACATCGTGTCATATTTTTGACCGAGCTTAAATCCGTTATATGCCTCACTTGAAAATGGTTTCAGCATCGGGCCAAGGATAAAGGGAATCGTTGCGCCGTGGAAGGCATCCTTCGGTGCGCTATAAATAGTGCGCATACCCACATCAAAGCCCTGCTTTGCGATGTTGCGTTCAATAGCGTTAAGGGTATCAGACTGGCCTTTTGTTGGGTTTGGGAACCCATCTACTTCTTTAACCTCTCCCGTTACATTGTCTACGTAGCTAGTTTTGCGCACCGTTGATGCTCGAATCTTTTCGATCTCATCCTTTGCCTCATCTTTCCAGGTATATTTGTCTCCCGCAGCGTTCCTTTTATGTCCCAGTTTTTCATCTTTTGTTGCTCGAATTACCATCTGAAGCCAAAGATGTTCTTTAGGACCAATGGCCGCCATGAACTCAATCAGCTGCGCCAGCGGATCAACTATTTCTTCAGGTTCGGCTCCCGGCTTATCAAGCGCGTAATCTACATACGTTTTAATGGGAAAGGCATCTGGTTTCGTATGAATAAACTCTTCGGCAAACATGCTGTTGTCATGAGAGCCCGGATCAAAAGTAAGTGAATAGTCATCTGCTTCTACAATTTCCATATCAGGGTACTGCGCATAAAAGGCTGCTTCTACTCCACGACGGAATCCAGCACGAGTCCAAACATAAAAGTGTACGCGTCCTCCTAAGGAAACAATTTCAAGCGAGAACCACGTGCGCACCTTACCCTGCCAATATTTAGCATAGTTTGTGCTCTCTCCACTCGTGATGTGGATGTTTGAAAGTATGGCCTCAATAGCAAGCGGCGTTTTCTTCGTATCTCGCGGCATGCGAAGTTCAAGAAGCACAGTCTCCTGACTCGCAATAAATTCGCTGCGTTTTGCACGCACCCACTGATCAAACGTGTATTTAAATAAGAGCGCAGGTACCCAGATGGGTGCGAAATACCCTAAGAGCACCCAGTTGCGGAACGTCTGTGCGGGATCAAGAAAAAGAAATGCAACATTCATTACAATGAAAGCCGTAATAAACGGTCGTGCCGTAAGGTGATACCCCGAACTATGAATTCGGTGATTGATGCCTTGTGCAAGGCTCATGAGTGGAGGTCCGCCGCCGCCGTGACTATCTGCCATTACGTTTAGTATACGACAAAGGCGCGCCAGATGGCGCGCCTTTGTGTGTATGAGAAACAGTGTTTGTTACGCAAGTGCGTACGTGCCGTTCTTATTTCGCTTGAAGTGCTTTGGGTCGTTAAGGTTCACGAGGATCGTGTTGTCCTTCACGTAACGAACCTTTTTAACTTCTTCAATCACCTGCTCACGTGTTAGCGCGCCGTTCTTTGCAAGTACATCGCGAATAACATCACGAACGACTCCTGGTGAGAAGCCCCACTCAGAAAGCGCGTAGAGACCACGTCCTACGAGCACAAAGCGTGCGTCCTTAATGAGTTCGTTATGAGTCGTTGCAACGTGTGCTTCCTTTGCGAAAAGCTGGCCGATGGCCTTTGCTACGTCGCTGAAGTGCATTGGAGCTGCTGCACGCTTAATAACGAGATATGCATAGTCACGAATTCCCTTCGTGCGGATAGCAGGAGCATCAGCGCGTCCCCACTCAGCAAGCGGGTTTGAGGAAATGGTCTTTGAAAGAGAAAGCCAACGCTTAAGAACCTCTTCGTTCTTATACGCATCGTTGATGGTTTTAAGTTCATCAAGGAAACGGTCCATCATTTCACCTTCGGCAAGGACTTCGCCGTCAGAAAGAGATGCGTAAAGGCGTGTAAGTGCCTGGTGCACTTTTTCAGCAGTGGTCTGATCAACATGCCATCGAGCGTAGAAATCATCCGTTTCGCGTTCACGGAAGAATGCACTACCCACTACGAGGAGGAATCGGAAACGGTTACGAGCTTTTTCATCGGTAGCAAGACCGTTGAGAAGTTCTTCTTCTTCAACGATGACGCCAAGCGTGTGCATGTAAGTGCAAAGTTCATCAAACGATGTTTTCGCATTCTTGAATGACTTGCTGTTGCGGATGGTCTCAAGACCAGCTGCTTCGATCTGGCGGACACGTTCACGGGTGATGCCCCAACGCTCACCAATAGCTTCAAGAGTCTCGCGGTCGCTTGAGGTACCGAGGCCGAAGCGGTACGTAAGGACTTCACGAGCGCGTTCAGGAACCTCAGCAAGGAGGTGCTTTACGAGCGAGGTGTTATCAAAAC
>JAQBQR010000041.1 GCA_028286945.1 Parcubacteria group bacterium
CTCTTCAGTCAGGACTTAGAGAACCCGTTTCCAGAATCTGTCACCGCTCTTAAAGATCAGATAAAAGCGGCAGACGTTGTTATTATTTCGACACCAGAATATAACCGCACCATTCCAGCAGCATTAATAAATCTCTTAGACTGGACGAGCCGTCCGTATAGCCAAGGTGCATGGGTGGGGAAGACAGTACTTTTAATGGGAGCCACTCCTGCGGGAACAGGTACAACGCAGGCACAGGCAGATGTTCGCAAATCGCTTTTGTACCTTGATGCCCGCGTACTAGGTCAGCCAGAGACGTTTATCTCTTCAGCGCATGAAAAGTTTAGCGCAGAAGGTGAACTCACGGATGCTGCCACAAAGGAACACCTTACGAAGGTACTCGCTTCACTTGCTGCGTCTGCCGGACAGTAATTATTGAACAGACGGGGTTTGCGCAGGTGCGTAGATTGAAAGAAGTCCAAGCAAAAGGCTAATCACAAGCGGGCCCAGGAAGAGTCCTGCAGGACCGAAGAAGAGAAGACCGCCAAAGACTGAGAGCAAAATAAGGAGAGGATGAATCTGTGATTTTCCTCCCATAAGGTACGGGCGCAAAAGATAATCAATACCCATCACCCCTAGAGTACCGAAGATCGCAAGTCCAATAGCTGCTCCGGTGTGTCCCAGATATGCCAGATATATAACACCAGGCACAAACACGAGTCCTGCGCCGATGCTTGGAATGAGTGAAGCAATGACCGCTACCGTTCCCCAGAGCGTACTGTTTGGAATGCCGAATATAAGGAAGGCAAGCGTGGTAAAGACGCCCAGAATTACCGACACGAACAACGTACCGCGAACGACGGAACTGATGGTGAGAATGAGTCGTGAGATGAGAGCGCTTGTTTCGCCAATGGTGAGTGGGGAATACTGTTCTACTGCTCTCCTGAGGCGCGGCCCTTCACGAAGAAGATAATACAGCGTCATAATAAAAGCGAAGAGTTGGAGTAAGAAGTCCAGGGTGGTGGTAACGACTGAGCCCACCTGACCAAAGCTCCATCCGAGTGCCTGTTGCGCATACACTGAGATGTTTCCGGCAATCGATGCAAAGTACGCCGCCGCCCCAGGAAAGGTTGGATTTAGTGAAGTACCAAATGACGTGATTGCATTCTTCGTATGCTCAACGCTTCCTGGCTGAGAAACCACGATGTATAGACTGTGGGCTTCTCTAAAGAGTTGAACGCCCACAAAGCTCAGAATCAGTCCTAAAACCACTATTCCAATTAAGACTGAAAGAAGTGCGGCCAGCGTTTGAGGAAGCTTTATTCGCTGAAGAGCTTTATGAAGTGGGGTAAGGATAACGGCGAAAACTGCGGCGAGCCCAATAGTAACGAGGAAGGGTCGTAGCATAACAACGACCAGAACGGTGAGAAGGGTGGTGACGATTGCTAAGAAATACGCCCGAATGTGTGCATGATCCATTGCTCTAGCATAGCGTGGAAGTGAGTCAGTATAGGGCGCTATTCCCAGTGGGCGATGCTATCCCCATGCCTAAGTCGCTTAAGAGTTCCTTCATGAACGAGGGTCTATACTTTAAGGGTGATACGGCACATGCCGGTATCAGCCTATTTATTCATCTATCAGCACTTGCACATGGCTAAAAAGCTTGCAGTAGTATTCGGTGTTATCTTCGTGCTCGTGGGCATCTTGGGATTCGTCTCTAACCCACTCGTTGGTCCAACAGGCCTCTTTCAGACCGACACCCTCCACAACCTCGTACACCTTCTTATTGGTGTAATATTGCTTGTGGTTGCGATGTCAGCTCCTGCAGCGTCTGCACTATGGCTTAAGATTTTTGGTGTCATCTACCTCGTTTTGACGGTACTTGGCTTCCTCCTTATTCCAAGCGGTGGTATGCTCCTCGGCCTCGTTACGATGAACACGGCTGACCATATCCTCCACCTTGTCCTTGGTGTAGTACTTATTGCTGCATCAATGATGTCAAACAATTCTTCTTCTTCGTCAACAATGGCGATGTAAGGAGTGGTTCGTTGAAAAAGAGCGCGGCCGGAGGCCGCGCTCTTTTTCTTTGTAGCTGTATATAAATAATGAACCTCACGCAAGATGCATGAGGTAGAGGGGTGAGAAAGAAAGGACGGGGAGTGAAAGAGCGGGGAAAGAGGGTGAGCGGAAGGTGAGGAGTGCGCGGGATGAGGGAAAGAGGGGATGTGGGTTTGGAAGTAAGAGGAGAGAGCGATTGCGAAAGAGTGCGCGGAAAAGAATGCAATAGCTATCTCATTACCTTTGTCTAAAACGTCAGGAAATAATACCTAGAACGTAGTGACAAAGAATCCAAACCCTGGACATGGTGGTGAAGTTTGATAAATCGTGCGGCAAGCCGTACGACGAGACTGCTGTCTCAATCATTTTCTTCAGTTCCATGCCCTCCATTTGATATAACTGAGGATGTAGGACAAAGGTTGCAAGCTTTCTTAGCCCTCTCCAGGGGGCTTGACAAATAATGAATGGTATGAGAGTATGGCAATAAGTCGGAAGAAATGGCAACCGACCCGCTCAAGGTGCTTTTCCTAGGAAAGCCGCCTCGAGATGCCCTCGACTACCCTGAGTAGGGAATTCGTTTGTTTAAGTACAATACAGCGCTGTAAGAATACCAAGTAACTAAGTATCGTTTTTTCGAGACTAAACTACCCGGTCAGTGAGAGAATTGTCTGCATCCTAGGTGCTGCTTACGATACCTCTCACACGCTTCTATCGAAGTGAATATTACTTACACACATTAAGACAAATAGGTCGCTGACCTTCATTCAGCGAAATACGGCCAACCCCCTCCACAAGGGAAAGGCCGTTTTTATTTTATATAGTCTCAGATTCTTCTGCCTCCTCACCCGGTTTGAAGTCTAGCGAAATTGAGTTGATGCAATAGCGCTTGCCGCCTGCTTCTTTTGGTCCGTCGTCGAAGACATGACCAAGATGACTTCCGCAGTTTTTACAAAATACTTCAGTGCGATGCATGCCGTGAGCGTCATCAGCGCGTGTACCCACATTCGCGGCAACTTTTGGATCCGTAAACGAAGGCCATCCGCTTCCTGAATCAAACTTTGTATCTGATCCAAAGAGGACTACGCCGCAGGCCTTGCAGCGATATACGCCGGGCTCGTGGTTATCAACGTATGCGCCCGCAAACGGAGCTTCCGTTCCGCCTTTGCGAAGCACTGCATATTCTTCAGGGGTGAGCTTTTCTTTGAACAGTGCGTCATCCATATGGGAGTAGTATACTATACGGACTATGCGTCGCCCCACGCTCCTCACTCTTACCATGCTGTTCTCGTTTGCCGGCATCGCAGACTCTTGGTATTTAGCCGAGCATGCGCTTACGAATACAGCTCTTTCATGCGGTATTGGTTCGCTAACCGGCTGTAACGTAGTGGCACAAAGTGCGTACTCACACTTCTTTGGTATCCCGCTTGGCGTGTACGGACTCGTCTTTTACGCCCTTGTATTCGTTCTCTCTGCGCTTGCCACAACCATTAACGTGCGTCGACTTATGCAGACGCTCTTTGGACTCGGAATCGTCGGCCTCTTGTTCTCAATCTATTTTGCCTACCTTCAATTTTTCGTAATCGATGCCGTCTGTATTTATTGCATGGGCTCGTTCGTACTTTCGATACTCATTTTTATACTGACAACCGTTTTGGTGCGAATCAAACAACCATCTCCACCGGTGGTGATGTAAGCTATACGCATATGCGACGCCTCCTACTCATCCCGCTCTTCCTTCTACCACTGGCAGCGGGGGCTGCTACGTTGGGCAGTACTTCCACCACGGTACCCACGAACGCGTATCTCGCGCAGTCGAGCGTTGATATCACAAAACCACTTCCTGCTGACTTGGTTACGGCAGGTTTGAGTGTGAAGGTGGATGCGCCTGTGGCGGGAGATGTCTTAGCGGTGGGAGGTACGCTAACAGTTTCAAAAGGCGCTGACGGCAACGTGCGGGTAATTGGCGGGAAGGTTATGGTGAGTGGCCCTGTGGCGAAGGATTTGGCCGCCGCAGGCGGCACAGTGCATCTCTATGGTCCTGCTCGTACGATCTACGCTGCAGGTGGTTCCGTGGACGTGGAAGGGGGGTCTTCAGGAAATGTCACCATTTATGGCGTGAATGTATTTCTCAGCGGAGACTACGCTGGCAACGTTTCTGTGGTGGCGAGTAATCAATTCACGTTAGGAGAAAATACGCATATTCATGGCACGCTTAGCTATAGCGCACCTAGCTCGTTAAAGGTCCCCGCAGCAGCAGTTATTGATGGGGGAGCACGGTATTCGGGTGCGTATGCGTATGTTCCAACGAACGAACAGGCACATCAGTATGCAGTCCTTGGCACGATTATCTTCTTTGCGGTACGAGTATTTGCCGGCATCATTGTAGCTGGACTCATTGCCGGTTTGTTCACGGCATTTTCCGAACGAATTGTCGGGATGCTGTATGTACGAGACTGGAAGAAACTTCTTAAATTATTTTTGATCGGACTTGCGATCGGGATCCTCACTCCTGTTCTTTGCCTCTTCCTCCTTATTTCCTTCGTGGGTGCAGGCCTGTCGTTTTTGCTCATTGTCCTGTATGCACTCCTCGCACTCCTCGCGTATGCATTTGCCGGAATGTTTCTTGGAGCCGTTCTTCGCTACACGCTTTTGTACAAAATTAAAGGAACACATGAATTCTCATGGCGAGACGCCGTGCTTGGCACGGTGATACTTCACGCAGTTGGCCTAATTCCGTTTATTGGAACAATCATCTTAGTCCTTCTTACGCTCATGTGTGCTGGAGCCCTTGCAACATTCGCATATCGAACGGCATTTGATGGGAGAGGGTAGGGAGCGTATGCTGGGAGTATGAACATCCTTCCTGAGATCGGCACCACCGCTCCTCAATTTTCACTTCCAGATCAGAACGGCATAGAGCAGTCTTTAGCGTCATTCCTAGGCCATTGGGTACTTTTGTATTTCTATCCAAAGGACGACACTCCTGGCTGTACCAAAGAAGCATGCGTCATTCGCGACGCCTTTCCTGACTTCGATGCAGGCAAAGTAAAGGTTCTCGGAATCTCAGCAGATTCGGTCAAAAGTCATAAGAAGTTTGAAGAGAAATATAATTTGCCGTTTACCCTTTTGGCAGATGAAGGCGCACAGGTAGCACGCACCTATGGTGTATTTGGACTAAAGAAATTCATGGGTCGCGAGCATGAAGGTATTAACCGCACCTCATTCCTAATTTCTGCTGACGGGAAAATTGCGAAGGTATATGAAAAAGTGAAGCCTGAAGTGCATGCTGCAGAAGTGCTCGCAGATCTCAAAACGCTTAACGTATGATCAATACACTTCCGGTCCTCAGTACTCCGGAAGAGCGTACGGCGCGAGCTGCAAAGATTCTTTCATACCTAAAAGAAACGTATCCCGTTCCGAAAACAGAGCTCCACTATAAAACACCATTTCAGTTAGTCGCAGCGGTGATGTTGTCGGCGCAGTGTACGGACAAGATGGTGAACAAAGTAACGGAGACGTTGTATCAGAAATATACGTTGCCGGCAGATTTTGCAAAGGCAGATCTAGAGACACTCACAAAAGAACTCCACGGTATTACGTTTAATAGTGCAAAGGCAAAACATTTGATCGGGGCAGCAAAGGTAGTGGAAGATGCCTTTGGCGGAGAAGTGCCACGTACAGAGAAAGAGCTCATACAGCTTCCTGGAATTGCATACAAATCAGCGCACGTAATCATGGGCGAACTTTTCAATACCTGGGAAGGTATTCCCACCGACACGCATGTTAGACGATTTGCGCTTCGTTTTGACCTTACCGAAAAGACGGATCTTACAAAGATTTCTAAAGACCTTGAGGCGCTTATACCTAAAGAAGACTGGAAATACACAAATAATGGCTTTGTTCTATACGGCCGCTACGTATGTAAAGCAATTCCGCATGAGTGCAGCGAACACCCGCTTACGAAGATTTGGCCCCCGGCAGGCCAGCGCTGGCCCAAGGCGAAATAAGGTACCATAGGGGTATGGACAGCAAACGCCCGGTTGCCGTATTTGATATCGATGGAACAGTCTTCAGGTCGTCGCTTTTGATCGAACTAGTTGACCGCCTTATCCTTCGCGGAGTGTTTCCTGAAGAGGCGCGAAGAGAATATGAACGTGCGCAGGAAGAATGGCTTGATCGCAAGGCAGATTACGAACCGTATATACGGAAGGTCGTGCAGTCCTTTGGTATGTATTTGAAAAATTCTTTGTACGGCGACGTCGCAGACGTCGCCGGTGAAGTGATTGAAGAAATGCATATGCGCACGTATAGATACACGCGTGATTTGATTGCGGATTTAAAGAAGCGAGGCTATTACCTCCTCGCCATTTCACACTCTCCAAAGTTCATCGTCGATGGCTTCGCGTATGAAATGGGGTTTCATAAATCATACGGAACGTTTTACGCCACCGGTGCCACGAATCACTTTACGGGTGAGATTGAAGATGAACATATCATCATGAATAAATCGACGATTCTTTCTCGCGCAATCGAGAAAGAGAATTTAACATTGACTGGTTCTGTGGGAGTGGGGGACACCGAAAGCGATATCTCTATGTTAACGATGGTCGAAAAAGCCATTGCCTTTAATCCAAATCGCGCACTGTACCGTCATGCGCTACAGCACTCATGGGATGTGGTAGTTGAGCGTAAGGATGTGATCTTCGAGATGTAATGACCGTTCCCGCATTTCAAAAACTAGTCTTGAAGTACTATGCTGAGCACGGCCGAAATTCTCTTCCGTGGCGCAAGACTCATGACCCGTATAAAGTTTTGGTGTCAGAATTAATGCT